>CALIRD010000036.1 GCA_938042355.1 uncultured Thiotrichales bacterium | reverse complement strand
CGCATCATGATGGCATCGGTACGGCCGCCGATATAGCCAGCCGTTGCACCATAAGAGATGCCGATAATCAAACTCACCAGAGTCGCGAGCACACCGACCATCAAAGACATTCGTCCGCCATACAACGTTCGTACAAACATGTCTCGACCGTTGGAGTCGGTTCCAAAGATATGCCCACTGGCGAGATCCGGAGCACTGGAAATCAGATCCCAGTCAACCTCGTCAAAAGCATAGGGACTGAATAAGGGCGCAAAGATCACCAGGATCATCAAAATCGACAGGACAACGACACTTACCATCGCCGCCTTGTTTTTGAGCAAACGATAAAAAGCATCGTTCCACAGACTACGACCTTTCACTTCCTGCTGTTGGCTTACACTCTCGAGAGTAGCAGCGTTATTTGCAGACATTAGTAACGAATCCTCGGGTCAAGCATCGCATAGACCAAATCAACCAGGAAATTAAACAGGATGATTAAGGCACCGTAGAAGACGACCACTCCCATTACCAGTGTGTAATCACGGTTCAATGCACCCTGAACGAAGTAGCGACCCAGCCCGGGTATCCCGAAGATCTGTTCAACCACAACTGAACCAGTGATGATGGCGGCAGTAGCCGGCCCCAGATAGGAAATCACCGGTAATAATGCCGGCTTTAAGGCATGTCTGAAAATCACCAGCCTTTCAGGCAAGCCCTTTGCTCTGGCGGTACGAATGGGATTACTGCGCAGCACTTCGATCATACTGGCTCGAGTCAAACGAGAGATGTAGGCGATTTGTGGCAGGGCCAGACTAATGATAGGCAAGATTGTATTTTTAAATGCACCTCCATTCCAGCCACCTGCAGGCAACCATTTCAAATACACCGCCAAGACCAGTATAAGAATTGGCGCCATGACAAAATTCGGTACAGATATACCGGTCATCGCAGCCGTCATAACGCTGTAATCAGTAAGTGTATTCTGACGAAGTGCTGCCAGCGTCCCGAGGCAGGTACCAAAAACGAATGCTAAAATTATCGCACTCACACCTAACCGAAATGACACTGGAAAGCCGGTAGCAATCAACTCATTAACAGAAAAATCCTTGTACTGAAAAGACGGCCCAAAATCACCTTTTGCCAAATCAAACAGATAACGACCGTATTGTTGTATGAGAGGCTCATCAAGATGATATTTTTTATCCAGATTTGCCTGTACTTCAGGTGGCAGTGTCTTTTCCTGATCGAAGGGACCACCGGGTGCAGCCCGCATCATAAAGAATGCCAGCGTCATTAGCACCAACAAGGTTGGCAACGCTGCTAAAAAGCGCTTAAACGAATATTTAAACATTGGTCGTCCAGTAACGCTTAGTGTTTAATGATGTACAGGTTTTTACTCAGAATATGATCAAGTATATTCGATTGATAACCACCTACATGTGGCTTGACAATCCGTGGTTGAATATAGGAATAGATAGGCATAACGGCATAATCTTTCAAAAACTCGGCTTCCGCCTGCTCCATCAGCTGACGACGTTTATCAGGATTACCTTCCGCTGAAATTTGTGACAACAAATCATCATAAACAGGATTATTGTATCCCGGGTCATTAATACCATGACTCGAATGCATTAATTCGAGGAAACTAAACGGGTCTGCATAATCACCAATCCAGCCAGCACGAAATACTTGTGTTACTTGTTTTTGTTTTCGGTTTTCCAGAAAAACTTTCCACTCTTCGTTGACGAGCTCAGCTTTGACGCCTAGAACCTGGCTCCACATCGCGGCAATCGCAATAGCAATTTTCTTATGGTTTTCGCTGGTATTGTAACGAATCTCAATCTCCAGTGGTTCCTCTTTGCTGTAACCAGCTTGCTCAAACAATTCAATCGCCAACGCCTCTCTTTCGGCTTTAGACATAGTCGCTTCAGGCGGTCTGGCGTTTGAATAATTCAGAACCCCTTCGGGGACCCACGAATAAAATGGTATATGCCCGGTACCGAGGACTTTTTCAGTCAAAATATTTCGATCAACTGCCAGTGACAATGCTCGACGTAACTCTAGATTGTCTTTAAAAGGCGGCTTGGTTAAATTAAAACCGTAATAATAAATCCCTAGATATGGCGCAACGATAAATTCATCATAAAGATTTTCTTTCACCCATTTAAATTGCTCGAACGGCATATCGTAGGTCATATCCAACTCGCCTGCACGGTAGCGTTTGAGTTCGGTGGATTGATCCTCAATCGGGAAAAAACGCACCTTATCGATGGCGTTGTTTTCGTTATCCCAGTAATAAGGGTTACGCTCGACATCAAGGTGTGATTGTACTACCCACTCAGTTAATCTAAATGCTCCATTGGAAATCAACTTTCCAGCCCGGAACATATTCTCATCACCATCAGCGGCAAATCCAACCGGCATAGGATAGGTACTGGCATGATTCAACAGGCCTAGAAAATATGGGGTCGGACCGTTTAGTGTAATTTTCAACGTGTAGTCATCAATGACTTCAGCACCTAGCGATTCAACCGGTTTGGTACCAGCAATAATTTCCTCAGCGTTTTTGATGGGCGCGAGAATTTGTGAATACTTCGAACCGGTAGCCGGGTTGACGCTGCGCTGTAAACCATAGGCAAAGTCCTGAGCAGTCACTGGCGTACCGTCCGACCATTTACCATTTTTACGAATCTTGAAGGTGTAAATTAGACCATCGTCAGAAATCTCCCAGGACTCTGCTCCCCCTGGAATAATACTGCCATCAGGTGCTTCAAGAGTTAATCCTTCATATAAGTCACGATGTACATTCGAGGATGGAACGCCCTCTGCCTTGTGTGGATCCAGCGTCTGAATTTCCGAGCCGTTACCACGGCGTAGATACTGCTCGCTATGCCGCTCGCCAGTATTAACCATAGTAGTCTTGACAGGACGATCGAGGTTGCTGGTTTCAGCGCCATCGGGGCCTGATGCATGGTTGTCTCCTGCATCTCCTCCACAAGCCGTTATTAACAATAAGGTGCACCACAAAACCAATACATGCTGGATACGCTTCAAGGTAAAACTCCGAGTAGTTTGTATGACCTGACAGGTCAGAATTGGACTGGATTATAGCATTGTGATGGTGAGAAAAGGAATTAGCGGAAAATTCCAAGGTATTGTATTTAATGAAAAATACGTTAGCGGACGACGCCTCGTTCGCTTTTTTTGACAAAGGTCACTAATCGCTCTACCTCTGGATGCTTTGCCGAGAGCCGCTCTATCTCGGAATTATTCTTCTCTGAGCTTTTAAACATCAAACGAAAACATTTATGGAGTGCCGAAATAGTGTCAGCTTCAAAACCCCGTCTTTTCAGACCTTCTTTATTGATACCTACCGCCCGAGCGGGATTTCCTGATGCCAGGACGTATGGCGGTAGATCACGATTCAGGGCAGAGCCCATGCCAGCAAACGAATGTTCGCCAATTTTTCCGAATTGATGCACCAGACTAAAACCGGCCAGAATGGCGTGTTCACCCACTTCGGCGTGCCCAGCTAATGAGGCTGCATTGGAAAATACAACATTGTCGCCGATGACGCAGTCATGTGCGATATGGACATACGCCATAAACAGACCATGATTGCCAATCACTGTCTTACCAATACCCGTCACCGTACCACGATGCACGGTTGTGAATTCCCTGAAGGTATTGTGATCGCCGATGACCAGTTCTGTTCTTTCGCCTGCATACTTAAGATCCTGAGGCTGCTCACCAATGGAAGAGAACTGAAAGAAATGATTCGATTTGCCAATAGTTGCCGGACCGCTGATAACGACATGTGGACCTATCACAGTACCCGCGCCGATACTGACGTCGGCACCTATGATTGAATAGGCTCCTATCTCGACATCCTCAGCCAGGCTTGCGGCAGGATCGACAATTGCCGTGGCATGTATCATTTATACTTTTTTCTCGGCACACAGAATACTGGCGCTGGCGGCAGTTTTGCCATCAACGGTTGCCAGAGCATCAACTTTTAGCATGCCACGACGATACTGGCGCGGCTCAATACTCAATATTAGTTGATCACCCGGGACGACTTGCCGACGAAACTTGGCATTGTCTATGCCGGTAAATAA
>CALIRD010000035.1 GCA_938042355.1 uncultured Thiotrichales bacterium | reverse complement strand
CATTGTGTCAAGTCTGCTGCATCACCCGCGTTAAAAGCGCGCGTGATAGAAGTGATTGTTTCCATGCTGGCACCGGTTATCCCACATGCGGCAGAGGCAATGTGGGAAGGGCTGGGTCACGATGATGAGATCATGAATTCGGACTGGCCTGCAGTTGATGAATCCGCCTTGGTTCAGGATACGCTGGAAATGGTGGTGCAAGTGAATGGTAAGTTGCGCGCAAAAATATCAATGGCTGCCGAGGCGAGCAACGAAGAAATTGAGTCTCTGGCATTGGCGGATGAAAATACGCAGCGATTCACTGAAGGTAAAACGATACGCAAGGTGATTGTAGTGCCCGGCAAACTGGTCAACATAGTGGTTGGATGATTATGAGAGCTGCAAATTTATTTATTCTTATTGCCTTATTGCTTTCGGCTTGTGGTTATCAGTTGCGTGGGTTAAGCGAAGGGTTGATTCGAGATGATCTGGGTGCTGTTTATATCAGCGGTTTGACCGATCAATCAGATTTCAAACGTAGCTTGATATCCAGCTTGAATGACCAGGGTATCGTTGTGACGAATGAGCTTAGTGAGGCTGGATCAATATTAAAGATGTCAAAGCCGACCAGCTCGAGCAGGCTGGTTAGCGTGAATAAACTGGCGCAAGGTGTAGATTACTCATTATTTTTACGTAGCAAGATTTCATTGCGCAGCAGCGCAGGTGAAACATTGATTAAAGAGCGTGAGATTGAAGTGCGCCGGGATCTGGTTGCCGACCCGGACGATGCTCTTGGAAATGATCAACTCGAGACAGAGACCAAACTGGAATTGCAGCAAGCGTGGATAAATGCATTGCTTTTACAGCTGCGTGCGCGATGATGGTAGCGTGCTAGAATAACGCACCCGGAGGAGAATATATGAATACAACTACAGAGCTGGAGTTAGCGTCTGAAGGGCGCAGTAAATTGACCATGTTGGGCGGTATCATTACTGCCGTTATTGCTGCTGCCGGGCTTATTGGTAGTGGTGCTATCCTGATTACTACGCTTACTCATGTACTGGACAACAGTCCTCTGTATGCAACCAAGCATCTAGTAGTTGCTGTCATGTGGATTGTATTTTTCGTTGCTTTATTGGTTGCTGGTATACAATTAGTTAAATCGGGTCTTTCAAGGCGACTGTATAATCTGGTGCCCGGCATTTCGCTTTATCTTGCTGGCCTGGCCTTGATGGTCAACGGTTTTTATTTTTTCATCCATCAGCAGTTTTTATTTGCCGCTGTGGCTATTATTCTCGGCTTGATGTTGGTGCTGGCTGAATGGGGTACCGAGACAATCTAGTGGCTCGTCATTCCTCGAATACAAATCGCGCATGAATATTAAGCCGGCGCAACTATCGCAGCAACTCAAGAAATCAATCGCACCCATTTACCGCGTTAGTGGCGACGAGCCATTTCAGGTGCAGGAGTGCGCCGATCTGATACGAGCGGCCGCCAAGTCAGCTGGTTTTTCTGAAGTGCAAAAATTTCATATTGAAGCAGGTTTCGACTGGCAGCAGGTCGTAGCCGGAGCTGCCTCAATGTCTTTGTTTGGTGACAAACAATTGTTGGATGCACAGCTAGTCGTTGCCAAGCCTGGTAAAGAGGGTTCTGCAGCACTTACAGAATATTGTGAGAGTGCCGGCCCTGATACGGTATTGCTATTACAAACCGGAAAACTGGATGCGGGCACCAGAAAGCAGAAATGGTCGCAACAAATTGACAGGGTGGGCATTAGTATTGATGTGTATCCCTTGCGCCCCAGAGAGTTGAGTCAGTGGATAGAGGCCAGATTCAAGCAAGGTGGCTATCAGTGTGAGAGAGGCGTGGTTCCTCTGCTCGCGGAATATGTAGAGGGGAACATGCTTGCCGCTTCACAGGAAATCGAAAAATTACAATTGCTCTGTGAGCCAGGTGAATTAAGCCTGGAACAAGTACGTGTAGCAATCACTGATAGTGCCAGATACGACCCGTTCGATTTCGTTGATACGGCACTGCAGGGTAACAGCACTCGACTGGTCAGAATGCTCGATGGGCTACGTCAGGAAGGTGTGAATGAAAACCAGATTTTATGGATGATGACTGATAAACTTCGCAAGCTTGTGGCTCTCAAGGAAGCGCAAGCAACCGGCGGTGATGAGCAGAGTGCTTTGCAGGGTTTATGGAATACCCAGCAAAGTATGGTCAGGCAGGCAGCGAACCGACTTAGCATCGAACAAGCCAATCAGATCCTGAGTGATGTTTGTCGTCTGGATTGGGTGGCAAAGGGACAAGCCAAGGGTGATGTCTGGAATGAAATACTGGCATTGGCATTACGCGTCGCCGGAGTGAATACAATTAAAGCCAGCGCTGTATAACTTATGACTAAAGCTGATTTTGAAAAACAGATGAAGCGCCTAGGGAAGGCTGCTCGAAAAGCCGCGCGTGCTGCCGCAACGGCATCTACCGCTGAGCGCAATCATGCGCTGGAAGCGATGGCAGAAGCCTTGTTGAAAAAAACTGATCATCTGATAACAGAGAACCACAAAGATCTGCAGGCGGGTAGAGACAAGGGTCTCGACTCAGCGATGTTGGACCGTCTCGAGCTGGATCAGAGTCGTATCGAATCCATGGCAGATGGATTGAAGAAAATTATCAGTCTTGATGATCCTGTTGGTCAGATATCTGACATGCAGTTACTGGAAAGCGGCATCAAGGTTGGAAAAATGCGAGTGCCATTAGGAGTCATTGGCATCATTTATGAATCCCGTCCTAATGTAACTGCAGACGCCGCCGGCCTTTGTCTGAAATCGGGCAATGCATGCATTTTACGCGGAGGATCAGAGGCACTGCACAGTAATCTGGCAATCCTTACCTGTTTGCGATCAGGTTTAAAAGCAGCCGGCCTGGATAGGAATATTATTCAGGTAGTACCGACTACAGACAGACGCGCAGTCGGGTCTATGTTGCAAATGGAAGACAGTATTGATGTCATTATCCCTCGTGGCGGAAAAAGCCTGATTGAGCGTGTCAGCAAAGAGTCCAAAATTCCTGTGATTAAACATCTGGATGGTGTTTGTCATGTATATGTTGATGAGGATGCTGATCTGGATATGGCGCGAGAGATTGCGCTCAATGCTAAAACACATCGTTATGGTGTTTGTAATGCGATGGAAACATTGCTCGTCCACCAGGCAGTGGCTCGCCGTTTTCTTGGATCATTTTCAAAGGATGTAAAGAAGCATAAAGTAGAGCTGAGAGGTTGTAGCCGGACACGAAAAATTTTACGCTCTGCAAAAAAAGCAACCACCAAAGACTGGACGGCAGAATATCTTGCGCCGGTTCTTGCGATCAAGGTGGTAGACCACTTTGAAGAGGCGGTAACGCATATCGAGAAATATGGTTCACACCACACTGATGCTATTGTTACCGAGAACCATACTCTGGCGATGCAGTTTTTGTCAGAGGTGGATTCAAGCACGGTTCTAGTCAATGCCTCCACGCGTTTTGCAGATGGTTTTGAGTTTGGCTTGGGTGCGGAAATAGGTATCAGTACGGACAAGTTACATGTGCGTGGTCCAGTAGGTCTGGAGGGTTTGACCAATCAAAAATATATCGTGTTGGGAAATGGTCAAATCAGAGCCTAGGGTATACCCGTGATAGGTCTTTTTGGTGGGACGTTTAATCCCGTGCATATTGGTCATATTCGCGCGGCCATCGATGTGCGCGATCAGCTTGGTCTGACTGAAGTCAGAATGATGCCGGCGAATGTTACGCCACACCGCTCACAGCCTAACGTTAGTGCAAAACAGCGGGCAGCGATGTTAAAGCTGGCGATTAAAGATATTGCCGGTTTGAGGTATGAAGGACTGGAGCTGCAACGAAAGCAAGCGTCCTACACCTACGATACCCTGGTATTACTGCGGGAACGTATTGATGAGCCAATAGTCTTACTAATGGGTGCGGATGCCTTTTCAAATTTTCCAGACTGGTACCGATGGAAAAGTATTTTGAAGTTGGTGAGTGTTGCCGTGCTACGCAGACCTGGCTCACGCCTTTCGCTTGCTGCTTTTCCTGAGGGTTGGGTGCAGACTAGAATGGTAGAGCAACTGAATGGCAAGCCAGGGAAGATAGTAAAAGTACCTATTAGTAGAACTGAGGTGTCTTCGACCGAAATAAGAGCACGTTTGCAGAAGGGTACATCAATTCGTTATTTGGTGCCCGAGGCTGTTGAGTCCTACATTACCGATCATGGTTTATATATTGAGAATTGATTTAGATGAGTATGAAAATAGAACAGCTTGAAAAGCTGGTGATCGATACGCTGGAGGATATCAAGGCTTTGGATATCACCGTTCTGGATGTGTCTGAAAAAACCACCATTACCGACCGGATGGTTATCGCGACCGGAACATCAAGTAGACATAACAAAGCCATGCTTGAGAAAGTTATTGAGCAGTCAAAAGAAGCTGGCCATAAACCGCTTGGTGTAGAAGGACAGAATGTCTCCGATTGGATGCTCGTTGATCTCGGCGATATAGTGGTTCACATCATGACTGCCGCAACCCGTGATTATTACAATCTTGAGAAGTTGTGGGACACTGAAGAGATCGTCGAAGAGGTGGCCTCGCCGGAGTATCCGTGAAAATTACCTTGCTAGCGGTGGGTCAAAAAATGCCTGATTGGGTCAGTACGGCTTATCAGGAGTATGCCAAACGACTGTCTTCGGATGTAAAACTCGATCTGGTTGAGCTACCACAAGCTGTGAATAGCAAGAAAGTTGATGTGGCAACCAGCAAGCGCAAAGAATCTGAATTAATACTCAAAGCTTTGCCTGATCATGTTGAAGTCATTGCACTTGATGAGCGGGGTAAGCCGTGGTCAACAAAAGAGCTTTCGGCTCAACTGCAAGGCTGGAAAAATAATGGTCGCGACGTGTTTTTGTTAGTGGGTGGGCCGGATGGTCTGGATCAGCAATGTCTGGAACTTGCCTCAAAGCGATGGTCGTTATCCAATCTGACCTTTCCGCATCCATTAGTGCGTATCCTGGTCGCTGAGCAGCTCTATCGTGCCCAGTCTATTTTAAACAACCATCCCTATCATCGTGCCTGAAGGGAGACCATCCAGAATAGTGTTGGCTTCACAGTCACCCCGGCGTTTGGAATTACTCCAGCAAATTGGAATCACACCTGAAGTGCTGCCTGCTGATATCGATGAGACTGTTAATAACGGTGAGAGTGCGGAAGACTATGTCATGCGCATGGCATCCGAAAAGGCAGGCGCGTTACAGTTGATGGATGATTCACTGATTATTGCAGCAGATACAAGCGTCGTACTGAATAATGAAATTTTTGGTAAGCCGCAAAACAAGTCTGATTTTGTGCGCATGATGAATTTGTTATCAGGTCAGACTCACCAAGTCTTTACGGCTGTCTCCTGCAAGCTAAATGATTGGAATTCTGCTGAGTTAAGTAAGACAGATGTTACCTTCAGGTATCTATCTTCAGCCGTTATTGAGCAGTATTGGGCAACCGGAGAGCCAGTGGACAAAGCTGGCGGGTATGCCGTGCAAGGTAAAGGCGCTGTCTTTGTCACCCATATAAATGGTAGTTATAGTGGTGTTATGGGTTTGCCGTTGTATGAAACCAGTGAACTCATAAGTGCGGCAATCAACTGAGATGATTCATGACTACTGAAGTATTGATAAATATAACGCCCGCAGAATCACGCGTTGCTGTTCTTGAAAATGGCACTCTGCAGGAACTAATTGTTGAGCGCGAACAAAAACGAGGTATCGTTGGTAACCTCTTTGTTGGCACAGTCAGTCGTGTGTTACCCGGCATGGAAGCCGCCTTTATCGATATTGGTTTGGAAAAAGGTGCTTTTTTACATGTCTCGGATGTCTCTGCTGCAAAAAATGATGAAGGTGAAACGCGGCCGATTAATCAGGTCTTGACCGAAGGCCAGAGAATCTTCGTCCAGGTTGTTAAAGATCCTATGGGTACTAAGGGCGCGCGTTTGACGACACAAATCACGGTGCCTGCCAGATATCTTGTGTTAATGCCTGATAACGCAGCCATTGGCTTATCAACGAAAATAGAAGATCCGGAAGAGCGGAGTCGACTCGAACAATTGTCTGCCGAGCTAAATGAAAACAACAAGCATGGCTTGATTGTACGAACAGCTGCTGAAGGTTGCTCTCGTGACGAGTTACAGCTGGATATTGAATATTTACATCGCCAATGGAAGGCGATTGAGGAGCGAGCTAAAGAGGCAAAGTCGGGTGATTGTATCTACAGTGACCTTGAGTTGCCCAAAAGAATTGTACGAGATCTGGTTAGTACGGATATTGAAAAATTCAGTGTGGACTCCAAAGAAACCTTCGATAAACTCATCGACTTTGCCGAGAGAACAACACCAGAGCATATTGATAAAATTCAACATTATGTGGGCGAGCGACCACTATTTGATTTGTATGGTGTTGAGGATGAGATCGCTCGCGCGCTACAACCGAAAGTTGATTTGAAATCGGGTGGTTATTTAATTATTGACCAGACAGAAGCGATGACAACTGTTGATGTAAATACCGGTGGTTTTGTAGGTAGTACCAGTCTTGAGGAGACTATTTTCAAAACCAACCTTGAGGCCACCCTGGCCATTGCCAGACAGCTGCGCTTGCGTAATTTAGGTGGCATCATCATCATCGATTTTATTGATATGGTGGATGAAGATCACCAGCAGCAGATCCTGCAATCGCTGGAAAAAGCATTGTCCAAAGACCATGCCAGAACACATGTTATAGGTCTGTCTGAACTCGGGCTGGTGGAAATGACCCGTAAGCGAACCCGTGAAAGTCTCGGCCATGTCCTTTGTGAATCCTGTTCCGAGTGTGGTGGCCGCGGGTTTGTAAAAACCGCACAAACCGTTTGTTATGAGTTATTCAGAGAGATAATGAGAGAGGCTCGTCAATATGATGCCAGCCAGTTATTAGTGCTTGCCTCTGAAGAGGTTATCGAGCTCTTGATCGATGATGAGTCATCAAGCTTGGCTGAATTGGAATCTTTTATTGATATACCAATCAAATATCAGGTAGAGAATCAATATTCACAGGAAAATTTTGATGTTGTTCCAATGTAAAGAACACTAAGTTAGTCATGCAACTTATTGTTAAAAAAGGGATTTCTATACTGGCATTATTGTTAGTCATACTCCTTTTGCTAGGCGCTTTGTGCGCAGCAGCATTAAAGACGCTGGCGCCGATGGGGGGTAAATACACGGATAATATTCAACACGCCGTGAGTCAACTTATTGGTCGTCCGGTCAGAATTGGTCATCTAGAATTTACCGTTTCCGGTGTCACGCCAACAGCACGCTTAAAAGACCTCGTCATCTATGATCAGGCTGGTGATCAGCCAGAAATGAGTTTTGAGGGTATGGATATTACGCTCGACATGCTCTCGAGTGCTCTCAAGCAAGAGTGGATACCCAGTAAAGTTATTCTTCGAGGTAGTCGCATACTCGTGGATAGAACCATTGATGGACGCTTTATCGTTAGCGGTTTTGATTTTAGTGATAACCGGACCCAGGGAACACAAAGTCTCGACATTCTCAATAACCTCACCTTTCAAGTACAGGATTTAGAGGTGTACTGGAATGATGCTCCTCTGGGTTTGAGTTACAAGTTGCATACCGATGAGATGGATGTGTATATCTCGCAAAATGCGCTAGCCTTGAATGGCGCTATAACTTTGCCGGAAGGTATCGATTCGGATGTAGAGCTCGCCATCGATATAAAAGGACCTTTACAGCAATACCGTGAATGGCGTGGCAACTTTTCTGCTTCAACGACAGACTTGAAACTGGCTGGCTTGCCGCTACAACTTGCAGGCGAAGTACCAATGCAACTCGATCAGGGCAAGGCACGATTTGTTGTCTGGGGAAACTGGCAGGGCGATAGTACCTTGCAAGCCGAAGCAGATCTCGCGTTATCTGAGGTGCAGCTGAATTTAAAAAAGACCAGCATAAATTACACTGACGTATTGGTAGACAAGTTGGAGACCAAGATTGACCTGGAGGTTAATCAGGGTCAATGGTTGATAACCTCAAATAATCTCGATCTTACTACCAATGGTAAACAATGGCCCGATAGTGGCTATAGCGTCAATTTCAAGTTGGAAGATCGAGAGTTACATGGCTTGTCAGCAAATGTCGATCTACTCGATATTGCCAGTGCTGGGGTCTTGATCAATAACCTGAGTCCTTTGGAGTACAACTGGGCAAGCTACATAGATACACATCAGCCACAAGGAACAATTCACAACCTGAGTATCAGCTACACAGGTATGACCAATGAGCAGGGCAATTCATTTATAGCGTCTGGAGAGTTTGCTGAACTGCGATGGCAGCAAGCCGGTAAGCTTCCGGGAATAGGTGATCTGTCCGGTAACTTCCAGTTGGGTTCTGGTTCAGGTTCCGCAAATCTCGCATCGAGTAAATTGACTTTTTCGAGTGACAGATTGTTCGAACAGATATTACGAGCGGATGATTTTAGTGCCGAACTAGAGTGGCAACAGCTATCCGAAACGCTTGATATCAATATTAATAATCTGATGCTGAAAAATTCAGATATTTCACTCTCCGGTGGCGGGGTGCTGAATATTGCCTCCGGTTCGCCCACGGTCATTGATTTGCAATTGAGTTCTCCCGGAGCCGAGCTTGATCGTATTTTTAAATACCTGCCTCTCAGTCTCAAGCCGAATGTACGTGGCTGGATCAAGCAGGGGATTATTGGTGGTCGAGGTGATGATGTATCTTTTTCTATTGCCGGCCCTTTGAGCAAGATAGCCTTCAGAGAACGTGACTTAAAGTTAAATGGTACCGTGAATGTTAGCGGCGTAACCGTTCACTATCTCAATGATTATCCTGATATCACCGACGTAAGTGGCCTGGTTACATTCACAGATTACGGCTTAAAAGCTGATCTGAAAGGCGGCAAAGTAAATGGCAGTAACATAACTTCAGGCTGGGTGGGTATCGAAAATTACTTTCAATCAATTGTGAAGCTTGACGCTAAATCACAAGGTACAGCCGTTGGGGCGGTTGAGTATCTCGAGAATTCAAAACTTGGCGCAAACATTCTACCGTTCCTGGCATCTCTGGAAACCAACGGCGAAGTTGAACTGGGTTTGCAGATTGAAGTACCACTCGGAAGAATGCGTGAGACGAATCGCAGAGTTATTAAAGGCACAGTTGATCTCAAAGACAACCTCTTGTCACTGCCAGCGAATGATATCGAATTTTTAGACGCCAACGGGACTGTAGCCTTTAATGGTTCATCATTCAATGCTTCAGATATCAGGGCGCGTTTCAGAGGCAAGCCTGTAGTAGGCTCTGTCGTAACCAAACAAGATCGTGAGATACACATTAATGTCTCAGGCAGGATGGCAGTGGAGGAGTTATTACCTGACAATGATTTATTGCCTGCAATATCCAGCGGTACATCTCTATGGAATGGAACCGTGATCCTTCCTTCGCGCACAGACGCAGCCATTGGCGTCAAGCAAAAACTGGTCTTGACTTCCCAGTTGCTGGGTACCGAGCTTGATTTACCTGATCCCGTTGGAAAACAAACTGAAGATGTTCGAAAGGTGCAAATAGAAACGCAGCTGACTGGTAATAACAGGCTAGCGCAGGTTAGCTATGCACCGGATATGAAGGCTGCTATTGAACTTGCCAGTAATGGCAAGAATTTCAGCATCCCAAGAATGTCTATTAGCTGTAGCAATGACCAGCCAGACTTGCCACTGAGTGGTTATCGATTGACGGGTTCATGCGGTGAAGTGGACTTGCAGAGCTGGATTTCAACTATCAAAAACCTGAGTGGAAAAAAAGTGGCCGGCTCATCCGCGCCAATTTATGTCGATACATCGTTAGAAATGCTGGCATTTGGTGGTCAGAACTTTAGAGATGTGAGTGTCATGTTGAAAAGTGATAATTCGTTCTGGGATGTGGAGCTTGACAGTGAGACTATCGCTGGATCCATGCACATACCGGATGATCTCGGAGAGGAAAACAAAATAATTGCTGAGTTGGAGCGTTTACATATCGTTGCAGACGAAGGGCAAGGTCAAGGCCAGGTATCACCCAAATCAATTCCAGGGCTGGACTTTTCGGTACAGGAGTTTGTTTATAACGAGAAAAACCTCGGCTCTGTAAAACTACTCAGTACGCGTAAGCCTGTGGGTATGCAGATAGATCAGCTTGATTTACTGCGGGAAGGTATCACTACAAACATAGTCGGTAACTGGAACGAGGTAGGGCAAAATAGTTCAGTGTCGCAATTGGAGATGAAGGTTGAAGGTAGCGACTTTGGTTCATTGTTATCTGATTTGGCGGTGAGTAAAAATATGCGCGCTGGTGAGGGCGTGTTAAGTGCTGATGTTAGTTGGCAAGGGGCACCATACAAAATCGATTTTGAAACACTCTCTGGTGTTTTAAACGCCACCTTGAGGCAAGGAAGCCTGGCTGATGTTGAGCCGGGACTGGCGCGAGTGTTTGGCTTGATTAACTTTGATACTTTGCCGAAACGAATAGGTTTGCAGTTCCAGGATGTCGCTGGACAGGGTTTGCATTATGAGAAGCTGTCAGGAAGAGTGGCCATCGAAAAAGGGGTAGCTACGCTGGACTCTATGGCAATAGAGAGTGACTCAGCGAATATGGGCTTGTCAGGCAGTACCGACCTGGCTGCAAAAACATACGCACTGGATTTGTCGGTTGTGCCGAACGTTACTTCTACGGTACCTTTGGCTACGACGCTAATCGCCGGCCCACAAACAGGTGCCTTGGTCTATTTGCTCGACAAGGTGACCCGTGGCGCTGGTGTGGATTTCAACAAAAGTATCACGCAAAGTTATACAATTGGCGGCACATGGGAAGAGCCGGATATTGAACAAATTAAGATACAGCAAATTGACGACGAAGAAGAAAACCTTTTTGAAGGTGATTGATCTTTGTCATACCTGAAGTAACTACGGAATTCATATGATAGATACTGTAAGCACAAGTGACTTACTGGGGCAGGCTGCGCTCACTGAGCAGAATCTGCAGCAACTTATGGGCATCTTGTCTGGCCCCAATATAGATGATGCTGATATTTATTATCAGGCAGCCAGACACGAGTCCTGGGTCCTGGAGGACGGCATTATTCGGGAAGGTAGTTTTAACCTGGATAGCGGCATTGGCATGCGTTCTATCAGTGGTGAAAAAACCGGCTTTGCTTACTCAGATCAGATTGATATGTCCGTGCTGACAGAAGTGGCAGGTAATGCCAGGGCAATCGTAAAAGCCGGGCAGTCAGGTACGCTGCCGAGTTGGCATCAAGACGAGAAACTAACACCCTTGTATCGTGCAGATGATGTGCTTAGTGGTCTGGATGAAGATGGCAAGGTGGCACTATTACGAGAAATGGATGCGATCGCTCGAGAGACTGACAGCAGAGTCACTCAGGTTACCGCCAGTCTCTCCTGTGCGCATGAAAATATTCTGGTTGCTACTTTGGCCGGTAATCTGGTTGCAGACTCACGCCCGCTGGTCAGAATGAATATCAGTGTCATTGTTCAGGAGAATGGTCGCCGGGAACAAGCCAGTTATGGTGGTGGTGGTCGTTTTGGCTATCAGCATTTTATCGACAAGAAGCTAACCTCGGCCTATGCAAGAGAGGCGGTTCGTCAGGCTGTCGTCAATTTGGAGGCGGTCGGTGCACCGGCTGGGGGTATGCCAGTCGTGTTAGGTCCGGGTTGGCCGGGTATTTTATTACATGAGGCGGTAGGTCATGGTCTTGAAGGTGACTTTAACCGCAAAGGCAGTTCCGCCTTCAGTGGCCGTATCGGCGAGCAAGTCGCCGCCAAGGGCGTGACAGTGATCGATGACGGTACACTCGCAGAACGCCGAGGCTCCTTGAGCATGGATGATGAGGGCACTAAAACACAAGCAACTACATTGATCGAAGATGGCGTGCTTGTGAACTACATGCAGGATCGTATGAATGCCCGTTTAATGGACATGTCTTTAACTGGTAATGGTAGAAGAGAGTCTTACGCGCATTTGCCGCTACCAAGAATGACCAATACCTATATGAATGCGGGTGAGCATAATCCGCATGAAATTATTGAATCTATTGACAAGGGTTTATACGCCGTAAATTTTGCCGGTGGCCAAGTCGATATTACGTCAGGCAAATTTGTGTTTTCGGCCTCTGAAGCTTACCTGATTGAAAATGGGAAAGTGACGACCCCGGTTAAAGGTGCCACGTTGATCGGTAATGGCCCGGAGTCTATGGGACGAATCAGTATGATTGGTGATGACTTTGCACTGGATAGTGGTGTTGGAGTTTGTGGTAAAGAAGGACAAGGCGTACCAGTCGGGGTCGGTCAACCTACCTTGAAGATTGACCAGATAACGGTCGGCGGAACAGAAGCATGAGCCGCGCCAAGGAAACCCGACAAGTCACTGCTGCTGTTGAGCAAGCTCTTTCATTCGCAAAAGCAGTGGGTGCAGATGCCGCTGCCACAGCAAGTATTGATGATGGACAAACTGTAGCCTGTCGGATGCAGGAGTTGGAAACACTGGAGTTTCATCGTTCTCAACAACTGTCTATCAGCGTCTTTAAGAATCAATGCAAAGGCTCTGCCAGTACCTCTGATCTGTCGACCACAGCCATACAGGAAACAGTAAACGCCGCGCTACAGATTGCTCGTTTTACATCTGAAGATAAATGCACCGGTCTCGCAGATGCCGATTTAATGGCGACAGAAATTGATGATATGGATTTATATCATCCTGCTGAACATAGCGCTGAAGATGCGATAGCAACCGTGCTGGAATGTGAAAAAACAGCGCTGGATTTTGACAAGAGAATAGATAATTCGGAAGGTGCCAGCTATACCGGCTCTGCTGGTACCGATGCCTATGGTAATACTCATGGATTTATTTCAGCAAAGTCTGGTACATCGTTTAGTCTAAGCTGCTGCGTCATCTCAAAAGATGATGCGGGCATGCAAAGAGACTACTGGTACAGTAGTGAACGTAAGCTGAATCAACTTGAGTCGCCAACTGACATCGGTCGTAAAGCAGCAGAGAGAGCAATTCGCCGGTTGTCACCGCAGAAGTTGAGCACACGTGAATCATCCGTCTTGTTTTCAGCGGATATTGCAAAGACTCTGGTTGGGCATTTATTTAGTGCTTTATCTGGCAGGGCGATATATCGAGAAGCCAGTTTTTTATTGAATCAGGTAGGCAAGCCGTTACTGCCAAATGGTATTGATATTTGGGAAGAGCCGCATCTCATGCTTGGGCACAACAGTTCAAGTTATGATCGCGAAGGTGTTGCTACCCGCCAGTCAAAAATCATTGAAGATGGAAGGATTGGTCGTTATTTACTCTCTTCTTATTCCGCTCGTCGGCTTGGACTGGAGACTACCGCGAACGCCGGTGGAACTCGTAACGTGCGCTTGACGCATGGAGATAAGAGTCTTGACGAGATGTTGAAAACGATGGGTACCGGTTTGTTGGCAACCGAGCTGATTGGTTCCAGTGTCAACATCGTCAATGGTGACTATTCGCGAGGAGTTTCCGGCTTTTGGGTTGAAAATGGTGAGATCGCTTATCCTGTCGAAGAGCTCACCATCGCTGGTAATCTGAA
>CALIRD010000034.1 GCA_938042355.1 uncultured Thiotrichales bacterium | reverse complement strand
CGAAAAAGACATCAAGCGTTACGCTGAGGCGTTAGACTTTCCGATAATCCCCTGTAACTTGTGTGGTTCACAGGAGAATCTTCAACGCGTGGCAGTGAAAAAAATGCTCAGCGAATGGGATAAAGACTATCCAGGGCGGGTGGAGAATATCTGTCGTTCTCTGGAAAACGTGTCGCTTAGTCACCTTGCGGATCGTGACTTATTTGATTTTGCCGGTTTAGGCGAAGATACTGATTCAACGTAAATATGATTTTTAGCTGGCGTCTGTAGAGCAGATTTACAGCGTACATATAAATAGAGGTGGGTCATGAAAGTAATCTATTGCATCATTCTTGCTATTTTCTCGGTTGCACAATTGCAGGCCGCACCTGACCTGACGCAGTTAAGGCTTTCCCCGGGTTTTAAAATCGAAATTGTTGCCGAAGGTATGCAGTCGCCGCGCTCATTGGCTGTTGCCCCAGACGGGACTGTTTTTATCGGCACACGCACCAACCGCAAACGCGAAACTATTGGCAAGGTCTACGCCTTGAAGCTGGATGATAACTATCAGTTAGAGGGTGAGGTCATCACCATTGCCAAGGGTCTGAACTTACCCAATGGTGTTGCCTTCAAGGATGGTGATTTATATGTGGCAGAAATAAACCGCATTCTGAAATACCCGGACATTGAAAAAAATCTGGCCAAGCCGCCGGAGCCGGTCATTATCTATGAAGATCTACCTGATGATTTTCACCATGGCTGGAAATTTATTCGTTTCTCACCCAAAGGCAGGCTCTATGTGCCGGTTGGCGCACCGTGTAATGTATGTGAGGAAGACGAGCAAGTATATTCGAACATTCAGTACATGAAAGACGATGGTAGTGAAGCCAAAGTATTTGCCAAAGGTGTTAGAAACACCGTCGGGTTTGATTGGCATCCGAAGACTGGTGATTTATGGTTTACCGATAATGGTCGGGATCTGCTGGGTGACCTGTTGCCAGCAGACGAGCTGAATCATGCGCCTTATGCCAATATGCATTTTGGTTTCCCGTATTGTCATCAAGGTGATTTTCCCGATCCGCAGTTTGGTGACAGTGAAGAGCATCATTGCCGCGAATACACGCCTCCGGCTGGCAAGCTGGGTCCACACGTGGCGGC
The DNA here is from genome assembly GCA_938042355.1 of uncultured Thiotrichales bacterium. Lineage (GTDB taxonomy): Bacteria > Pseudomonadota > Gammaproteobacteria > CAZUMV01 > CAZUMV01 > CALIRD01. The sequence continues at coordinate 3,856 of CALIRD010000034.1, read as the reverse complement.
GATTGGTATGCGTTTTTATACTGGCACCATGTTCCCGGAAAAATACTGGCAACAACCCTTCATCGCTTTGCACGGATCATGGAACCGCACCGAAGAGGCAGGTCACACTGGTGCACAAGTCATAGTGGCTCACCTGACCGATAATCTGGTGACTGAAATTGAACCAATTGTTGATGGCTGGTTGGGTGAAGACAATAAGTACATCGGCAGACCAGCCGATGTTGCGATGCTGGCCGACGGCTCAATGTTGATCTCCGATGATTTCTCCGGCGTTGTTTATCGTTTGTGGTACGAGGCGCCTTAATCTGAGACACTGGTTATCTCGCACCGCTGGTGCAACAGGACAATCAGTATGGAAATTCTCAGGCTCGCCGCATTTTCTGATGGATTGACCGGTGGCAACCCCGCAGGGATAGTCATAGAACCGGCTTTCCCCAAAGCTATGATCATGCGTCAAGTTGCTGCCGATGTGGGTTATTCTGAAACCGCTTTCGCCGTACCATTTGAAGGCGGCTGGAAGGTGCGTTATTTCTCTCCTGAATCCGAAGTACCTTTTTGTGGTCACGCCACGATTGCGCTTGGTGCGGTACTGGCACAAAAATATGGCGCCGTCACCTTTGATCTCAGCCTCAAGGCGTCAGACATCAGTGTCACTGGTAAGCCTGATGGCGAGCTGTACACAGCGACCTTGACCTCACCGCCCACCAGCACCTCAGCGTGTCCGGAAGAATTATTACCACAGGCTTTACAACTGTTTGGTTTGTCTTCTGCGCAATTGAATATGACCTTGCCTCCGGTTATTGCTGATGCGGGTTCGGCGCAATTGATGTTGACTTTGAATGACCGCGACGACTTGCGCGCGATGAATTATGACTTGAGTGCGGGTAAAGCACTGATGGATGCGGCAGATCTGGTCGGTATCAGTCTGTTGTATTTTGATGAAAGCGGTGTGGTTCACACGCGCAGTGCATTTGCTTCTGGTGGTGTGCTGGAAGATCCCGCCACCGGAGCGGCTGCTGCTGCCTTAGGTGGGTATCTGCGCGATGTTGATTGGCCGGGTTATCTTAACGGTATTGATGTCGTGCAGGGCGAGGATATGGGAATGCGCTCAATCTTGCGTGTCGATTTGAGTGACGTGGCAGGTAGTCCGGTACAGGTCAGTGGCACTGTACGAGAACTTCCGACGCTTTAGATAATGATGGCAAAAAAATGTAGTTTTTAACTATTAGAACTGATCGATTATGACTACTAAACTGATTGTCACTGGTTTGAAATAACATGTTTGACTTGGAAGTTTTTAAACAAGTATTGCCAGTCATTGAGATTCTCGCTGTGATTGTCTTTGCTGCGTCTGGTGCGCTAGCCGCTTCACGCAAAGGTTTGGATTTGCTTGGATTTATGTGGCTTGCTGTAATCACCGGAGTGGGTGGTGGTACTGTTCGTGATGTTATCCTCGACGTCCCCGTTTTTTGGTTAAACAATACAACTCATGTCGCAGCATGTTTACTTACAGCAGTGGTGGTGCACTTCACCGCATCTTTGGTCGAGTCTCGTATGCGATTACTGTTATGGCTCGATGCCTTAGGGCTTGCTTTGTTTACCGTTGCTGGCACCGCAAAAGGCCTTGATCATACTGGTAGTGCGTTGATTGCTGTTGTGATGGGCGTCATCACCGGTTCGTTTGGCGGTATCATTCGGGATGTTATTGGTGGAGAACCTTCTATTATTTTACGCCGTGAAATTTATGTCACGGCCTCCGCTTTGGGTGCCGGTTTTTACTGGTTACTTTTGAAATCAGGTCTCACCCCAACTTCGGCGGCAATTGGTGGATTTTTGATGATATTTACGGTGCGAGGTCTGGCAATTGCATATAACGTTAGTATGCCAGTGTGGCGACGTTCGGTGTCATCACGGTCATATGATGATGCTACTAAAAAGAGTAACAATGACTAACAACATGTACTTTATCTGTACTTCAATTGTGCCAATGAGAGTAGAATGCGGGAACGAGACTGGCGTCAAATCTAGTCTACCCGTACTTTGTATTTGGTAACGGCGGAATGAAATGCACAAGTAACAGCGAGGATTTTTCTTGGAACAAATAGCTGAATTTCTGAAACGAGATGCAGTAACCATTATGGGGCACACCGAGTCTTTGGGTGGGCTGTTATTAATACTATTTATTTTAGTCTTTGGTTATTTTCTGGTTCGATGGATCAATGCCTACATTGTTAAGCGTTTGACAGCTAAAAAAGTCGGGGCTGATGTGGTCCATCTTGTCCGCCGGATTTTCTATGTTGTTGCCTACACCATATTAATCTTAACTGTGTTGGATCTTCTTCAGATTCCGCTCACAGCATTTGCATTTGTTTCGGGTGCAATTGCGATTGGTGTTGGTTTTGGTGCGCAAAATATAATCAATAACTTTATTAGTGGCTGGATTCTGATGTGGGAACGGCCCATCAGAATAGGGGATTATCTGGAAATAGGTGATCAGCGAGGAACAGTCGAATCAATTGATACCAGATCAACCCGAATAAGGCGGCCTGATGGTGTGCATATCTTAATTCCTAATAGTAATCTGTTGGAAAATAGTGTCGTTAACTGGACCATTATTGACAAAATTACTCGCAGCACAGTGCGGGTCGGGCTGGCCTACGGTTCACCGACCGAACGTATTAGAGAATTACTGCAACAAGTTGTGAGTGAGCACGACGATATTCTTACTGATCCTGCACCTGTCATCGTATTTGAAGACTTTGGTGATAGCGCGCTGGTGTTTGACACGTATTTTTGGGTCAACGTGATTGAAGACCGGGATTTAAAAGTCATTCGCAGTGATATTCGTTTTCGTATTGATCAGTTAATGAAAGAAAATGACATCGTGATTGCCTTTCCTCAGAGGGATATACACATTGATGGTGCCATACGCATTGACAAGTAGATCTGGAAACTTTGAAAGAATAAGGATGTGATACAAATGGATCAATCGAGCCCGGTTTTATTTGCTGTTCAAGTCTCTGAAGACGGGCAGTCGACTTCACTTGATGGCGACCTGGATTTCGCAACGCAGTCGGACAAAGGCTATATATGGGTCAGTTTGCTCAGAGACTCAGATCAAACGGTCAACTGGCTTCGGTCTCACGCTGTCAGTGAAGATGTTATTGAGTCCCTCACTATTTTGGAGACCAGACCGCGCGCCTTACCTCTGGAAAAAGGTTTGTTGGTTGTATTAAGAGGGGTTAATGCGAATCAAGGTGCTGATCCGGAAGATATGATCTCTCTGCGTTTATGGTTCGATGGCAATAAGCTCATTACCATGAGACAAAGGCAGCTGTATTCTTTGGAGGATGTGCGAAAGACCGTTGAAAGCAACAAACCTCCCGCAAGCACTGCCGACATAGTGGTCATGATCATTGAAAAACTGGCTGATCGAATCGGTGAAGTGGTTGATGACATTGATGAACAACTGACCATCCTTGAGACTAATCCCGATCACCTCAAGGTCTATGAATTACGCCGCAAGTTATCAGAACTACGACGACAGACAGCGTCGATCAGACGTTTTTTAGCACCACAGCGAGATGCCTTGACGGTTCTGTATCGTGATAGAAATGTGCTGAGCGAGAGTGAAGCTTATGACGTGCAGCATCAGGCGGATAGGTACATAAGACATGTGGAAGACCTCGATCTGGCGCGTGAGCGCGCCTTGGTACTTCAGGAAGAGCTGACTAACATTCTCGCCGAACAGCAAAACTCGCGTATGTACTTGTTGTCGATTGTGGCAGCGATATTTTTACCACTCTCGTTTCTCACCGGTGTATTTGGTATGAATGTTGCCGGTCTTCCCTGGACA
>CALIRD010000033.1 GCA_938042355.1 uncultured Thiotrichales bacterium | reverse complement strand
AACCCAACCTAGAAAGCCGGTATGTGAAGATGTGTTTGATGATTCAGACATGTTGTTACCTGCAGAAGATTATTATTATGAGGACACTTTACCACGGCTGTTTGTCTCCAGACAAAATCCGGCTCCGGTGAATTCATGTGTATTGAAAAAGACAGATATGATAACAACCCCATGCAAAACGTCAGTTACCTCATTTTGTATGCTGCTTATGGGGCTGGCATTTACTTAACTGGCCTGTAGCGATGTTATGCATGAGCAAGTATTCGGTATGGTTTATATTTGGATGAGTTTTTTTGCCTATCTTCTGGCTAGCATTAGTAGTCCATTTGTCAGACGCGCCTCGGGTATTCGCATCCAGTTGTATTGTGATGACGTAAAGACGCTATGAAAAATATATATCAAGGCGTGAATGTGATGAATCAGTTATCGCATAAACAGCCTCTCCACATTATTGTCTTTTCTTTTTCCTCTTTGATATTGGTTACGGCTCTGCTACTAATTGTTTTACCCAATCAGTTAAACGCGAAAGACTCACCAGCGCCAACACTTTCCAAGCATGTTATTGCAAAGTTCGGCACACCTCCGCCAGTTCCATCAGGGGCTATTGATGCAAAAATTCATAAAGCGGTAGACCTGGTATTCAATACAAGCCTGGCCTCTGAAAGCTGGAGCAGCGATCAAATTGATGCGCTGGTCACGATTGGTGAATCCAGTGATCCACGCTTGGCTTGGTTAGTGAGCGATTTGATGCGTTTCTCCAGTCAGCAAGAAGTTGGCTTGATGCTCGCAACGACACTCGGTTTGCTGCTCGACATAGAGTTTGAAGATGGTAACTTCTGGGGTAAGGCCACTGATCATCTTATTGCCTGGGATATTCCTGCACCTCCGGATTACCTGAAGTACAAGCGTAAAATTTTTACCACGATAGTACCGGGCTGGGAAAATATATTCACTGAAGGTGAGATTGACTGGCGACACGTTTCCTGGGGTGGTGTGCTGATTGATGATCGCGAATTTGATCGCACCGACATGAATTGCAATTGTATTCCTGCGGCAGACAATCCGGAAGTGACGGATGTCGCTGGCGCAAAATGGTTGAAAGACGATGCTGTTGTTTTCGGTGTTGAAGTCAATGGCGAGTACCGCGCTTATCCCCGACAAATTATGGAAGTACGGGAAATGGTTAACGACACTTTGGGTGGCCGTGATCTGGGTATACCATACTGCACGTTGTGTGCGGCTGCGCAAGCTTACCTTACAGATGGAATGCCAGAAGGTGTTGAACGCCCGGTGTTACGCACGTCCGGTTTGTTGATTCGTTCCAATAAAGTGATGTATGACATCAACTCATATTCGGTCTTTGATACGTTTCTCGGCAAAGCAGTTACCGGGCCTTTGGCAGAAAAAAACATTCAGCTGGAGCAGGTCAGTGTAGTAACCACTACATGGGGCGAGTGGAAGAAGGAGCATCCGCAAACGACCGTACTTGCCGAGTCGCTGGCACTCGGTAGAGATTTCGATTTTCGTAATGGTCGTGATGCCAATGGCCCGATTTTCCCGGTTGGAGATATCGACCCGCGTTTACCGGTGCACGAAGACATCATCGGTATTATCACCGAGTCAGGTCAGCCAGTTGCCTTTCAGCGTAGTAAAGCCATGCTCGAACTGACCAAGGGTAACAAGGTTGAGTTTGAAAATATCCAGCTACAACTTAGTGCCGGTGGTGTCAGGGCTGTAGACGCGTCCGGAGCCGATGCTGGTAGTCATCAAGCCTTCTGGTTTGCCTGGTCACAATTTCATCCTGAAACAAAGCTCTGGATGAATTAAAGCGATCAGTTCAGATGAACGGAAGCATTCAAACCTCGAAACATACCGTCATAAATTAATGCCTTAGTTGTGAGAATAATCTAGTATAAAAATACTGAATTATCTTATGAGCAGATTGCATGGCAAAAAAATATACCCGACGCCAGGCTCTTCAAATGGCGGGAGGCGCGACCGCTCTTGGAAGCGTGTTGGCTCCGCTCACCGCCTGTCAATCATGGTCTGATTCAAGTTCGTCAAGCTACGATTATATTGTTATTGGAGCTGGCTCGGCGGGTAGCGTACTGGCTGCACGCTTAAGTGAGAATGCAAACAGCCGTGTGTTATTACTTGAAGCTGGACCACTCTCGAATGAACCGCTGATTGATAATCCCAAGAAGTGGTTCGGTTTAACGTTTGGCGATCTGGTTTGGCAAGATAAAGGTGTGCCTCAAACCTTTGCCGAGTCGCGTGAACTACAGATACCGCATGGCAAACTGGTTGGTGGATCCAGCGCAATTAATGCCATGATCCATCACCGACCTACACCTGATGATATTAATGACTGGGGTTTACCGAACTGGCAATGGCGTGATCTCGAACCCACGCTTAAGCGTTCTGAAACCTGGTTGGGTGATCCGGATCCACAGCGAGGTTCTAATGGCCCGGTCAAAGTCATCAAGTTAAGCGATCCACCGGAACTTGCCGATGCCACGTTAGCCGCTGCCGAGCGGTTGGGTTTTGGTAGCAGTGAAGATATTAACGGTAGTAATAATATGGGTGCCGCGATCAACCAACTCGCATTCGATGGCGCCAAGCGTCAGCATACGGGTTATGCCTATCTTGAGGAGGCTCTCAAGAGACCGAATCTTGGTTTGCAAACCGGAGCTCGGGTTACTAATCTTGTTTTTGATGGCACTCGTTGTGTTGCTGTTGAATATGAGCACGGTGGAGAACTAAAACGGGCAGAAGCCGGGAAGGTGATTTCATCGGCGGGAGCACTGCGTTCTCCCAAGTTGTTAATGCTGGCAGGTATCGGCTCTGCTGATGATCTGGCCCAGCATGGCATTCGTTCTCGAGTCGACCTGCCTCAAGTTGGTGAGAATTTACACGATCATATGCTGATCGCCGGCAATAACTTTGCAACGGAAAAGGTTATGGCAGGCTCAGACATGCATGGTTCAGTCGCTGTGATGTATGGTGCTACTGAGTACTCGAATGGTGCGCGAGATTATTTGCTTAACGTGTCGACGTCGCCATTTGCCTTGCCACCCTTGAAGTCACCTGAATTTGGTTTTAAAACGTCGCTAAGCTTTACCCGACCCAAAAGCCGAGGCCGTTTGAAGCTCGCCAGCGCTGATCCCGGTCAGGCTCCCATCATTGATCACAATATTTTTTCTGAAGCCATCGATATCAAAGGTGGCGTTGCAGCCTTGCGCGCCAGTCGTGAGCTATTGAATGCAAAAGAATTCAAATCATTCGGCGGTGTTGAACAAAATACCGAATACTTTAGAGATGAGAAGAGTATGGCCAGGTTTCTGATAGCTGGGTCAACCAGTTTTGGACATCACTGTGGCACCTGCCGTATGGGTAGTGATGATGATGCGGTGGTGGATGAGACTTGTCAGGTACGAGGTACGGAAGGTCTGTATGTGATTGATGCTTCGGTTATTCCATCGGTGCCATCATCACCCACCAACCCGTTGGTGATTGCCATGGCAGAGTTGGCCGCACATCGATTGTGATAGTTGTTGCATACTGATGATTTCTATCAGCTTCAGACAAACCAGCCTCTGATTGCCAGTCTTGGTTCTGATCCAAAAGGACTAGTGCAGGTTACAGAATATACATGTATCACGTCGAACAGATACGATTTGTAGAAGTAGAAACATTCGCATAGCGATGGATGAAACACCGGATACATGTCGTTATCCACTCTGATACGTGCGTCGTACTATGGTTCTCGTGATTATTTGTTTCAGTGAGGCAGGTTTCGGGCTTAACTAGCGCGTCTGGGTCATATATGTCCATCGGCGCAAAAGTATTTCCATGGGCCCACGCTTGTATTTTGTTCTCCACCAACTGACAAACGCAATGGAAAATATGCCGGTAGCGATTGCAATCAAGGTACAACTAAACGCACCAATTTCACGGTAAAGACCAAAACCATAACCGCAAAAGATAAAGGAGAGAATGAGTGATTGCATCAGGTAGGCGGTTAACGATGCCGTACCGCCACGTGCGGCAAAGGTTTTAATGGTTGTCGCAGGTCCTTGAGACCATTTTGCAATCACACCGATATACCCTATCGACGAAAAGGGGGCGGCAATAAATATAACAGCGAATCCCAGCATGCCTCGAGATGAGAACGCGCCGGGTGCTGACATATACAGGTAAGCACCAATCAAACTTAACAGGATCCCAAATGGTAAATAACGAGTACGTGCCTTGCTCCAGATGGTGGCTGCTGGATCTGAAAGTATATTAGCTCGAGTTGCTGCAAACCCAAGCAGGAAGAAGCCCAGAACACCGGGAGCCTGGAGTGGCATAGCGTATGCAATATAACCTGCCCAGTCTAACCAGCGACGGTCGACGACTTCTAAGAAACTGCCATTAGCATAGATAGGCCAGGCAGTTTCTATACTGCTATTGATTTCATTTTGGACCTTGATCATTTCTTCTGGCGCATGTGTTTCGCCCATGTACATCATCAGCGAAAATAACAAGGCGATGAAAACTTGTAGCACTACCAGTGCTATGCCTGTACGCAGCAGGGTTTTTTGTTTGGCATTTCTAAACAGAAATAAAATCATTCCCAGGACGCCATAGACAATCAGGATATCGCCTATAAATGCAAGTGTTACATGCAACACTCCGAGTAGAATCAAGCCCAACATGCGCCGAAAATAGCTGGCGCTAAAATTTGTACCACGTCGTTCGGCTGATGCCATCTGATAGGAAAGACCAACACCAAACATGAATGAGAACAGAGTGTATGATTTAAACAGGAAAAACGCATTGACACCAAAGTACGCAGCATTGTCCAATTGTCCGTTTAATCCACCAGCGTGATAAGTGATTTCTCCCGGGTAGGCAAAGAAGGCAACATTAACGAGCACAATCCCGAATAATGCGAATGCGCGAACAAGGTCGGGTAAAATGATACGGCCTTTGTCTTCATTATCTTTCAGGTAGCTCATAACGAATTGCAAAAATTGCGCTTGATAATTGATGTAGAAATTACCATTAAAATTGTGCTGATTGGGATATTTTTTAACAATCATTCAATCTGGCGATTAAGATCAGTTCAACAAAGAGTCCGTTCGGCCGAAATCGTCAAGCCCACTCTTTGTATCAACATAGTTTTCAGCAAGAGCACACTCATCTGCTTAGATAAAATACTTGCATTCAATTTAGAATCATTCTAAGTTGAATAGGTATGTCCAATCAGGGAATACACATCCAGGAGGAATAACAAATGATGAAAAAAATTATAATTGTTGCAATGACCTTGGTATTGTCAATTGTGTCTACCTCGACAGTTGCAGAAGCCAAGCCTAAAGAAAACAGTTTCTGGTGGCCGGATCAGCTTGATCTGAGTCCATTACGTGATCATGACGCTCGATCAAATCCGTTAGGCAAAGATTTTAATTATGCCGAGGCCTTCAGCACGCTCGATCTGGCCGCAGTGAAGAGTGATATCGATACATTGTTGACGACTTCACAAGACTGGTGGCCAGCCGATTTCGGCAACTATGGACCCTTCTTTATTCGTATGGCGTGGCATAGTGCCGGTACCTACCGCACGCTCGATGGGCGTGGTGGTGGTGATGGTGGACAAATGCGTTTTGACCCTCTCAATAGTTGGCCAGACAATGGCAATCTGGACAAGGCGCGTCGTTTGCTTTGGCCAATCAAACAAAAGTATGGCACCTCATTATCATGGGGTGACCTGATGATTTTGACAGGTAACGTTGCTCTGGAAAATATGGGCTTTGAAACCTTCGGTTTCGCTGGAGGTCGTGAAGATGACTGGGAGCCGGATATCGTGTTTTGGGGACCCGAGGTTGAAATGTTAGCGAGTGATCGTGTCGAAGAGGATGGCGAATTAAAACGACCACTCGGCGCTACCCACATGGGCTTGATCTATGTGAATCCTGAAGGTCCGATGGGCAAGCCTGACCCAATTGGCTCAGCTAAAAATATTCGTATCGCCTTTGGTCGGATGGCAATGAATGATGAAGAGACGGTGGCCTTGATTGCAGGCGGCCATACCTTTGGCAAAATGCATGGAGCACGCAATGCGGCTGAGTGTGTCGGGGTAGAACCAGGTGCAGGTGAGCTGGAAGACCAGGGAATGGGCTGGAAAAACAAGTGTGGCAAAGGACACTCTGAGGATACCACCACCAGTGGACTGGAAGGCGCCTGGACTCAATTGCCCACCAAATGGACCACACTCTATCTGTCTAATTTATTGAACATGGAATGGAAAGAAAGTCGCAGTCCAGCTGGTGGCATACAATGGATTCCGGAAAATGAAGCATTTCATACATCTGTTCCTGATGCCCATGTTAAAGACAAGAAAAACCCGCCCGTGATGACCACTGCTGATCTGGCAGTCAAGTTTGATCCCGAATATAAAAAAATCGCGGAACGATTTTTGGCAAACCCGGATGAATACCAGCTGGCGTTTGCCAAAGCCTGGTTTAAACTGACGCATCGAGATATGGGACCGCGTAGTCGTTATCTGGGCTCAGAAATTCCGAATGAAGTCATGATCTGGCAAGACCCGGTAAGCATCGGGACCAATAAAGAGCTCAGTACTCGCGCCATTAACAGCTTGAAGAATGAAATTCTTAATTCAGGTCTGTCCGTACCAGAGTTGGTGCGTACGGCGTGGGCTTCTGCTTCAACCTATCGAGCCTCGGATCGTCGCGGTGGTAGCAATGGTGCGAGAATCGCACTTGAGCCACAAAAGAGCTGGGCCATCAACAATCCAGCCGAACTACAAAAAGTGCTCGGTAAATTGAAGGAGATTCAGGATGACTTCAATGGTCGCAGAAACAATATCTCTATGGCTGATCTGATTGTGCTTGGAGGTGTTGCAGCCATCGAAAAGGCCGCTAAGGATGGCGGAGTTGATATTGAGGTACCATTTTCAGCTGGTCGTGGTGATGCTACGCAGGAGCAAACTGATATTGCTTCTTTTGCGTTACTCGAACCAAGCGCCGATGCTTTCCGAAACTACTACACCAAGTCTCGTATGGGGCGCTCACCAGCAGAAATGCTGGTTGATAAAAGTGATCAGTTAAACCTGACCTTGCCAGAGATGACGGTGTTGATAGGTGGTATGCGCAGTTTGGGTGCTAACACGGGTGGTAGTCAGCATGGCGTTTTCACGGCAACACCGGGCAAACTTGGTAATGACTTCTTTGTCAATTTATTGGATATGTCAACGCAATGGCGCAAGAGTGGTACAGCTGGCCTGTATGAAGGTGTCGACCGTAAATCGGGTCAGACCAAGTACACAGCTACACCGGTTGATTTGATTTTTGGATCGAATTCAGAATTGCGTGCTGTTGCCGAGGTCTATGCATTTGATGATGCGAAAGAGCGATTCGTCAATGACTTTGTTGCGGCGTGGACAAAAGTAATGCAACTGGATCTCTAGTATGTGAGTGACGGTGTTAGAACCACAAGCCGGTGGTGCTGCGAAAATAATGCAGTACCACCGGGCGTTTCATGTTGTGGTTAGTCACTCTAGACTCTTTGTAATGCCTGTTCTACTTGCTGTTCCAGATTTTCCATTGGTAATACATCAGGCCCACGTTTCAGGATAAATTCAAGAAAGCGTTGCGCTGTCAGTGACAATGATTTTTGTTTTGGGTACGCGACATGCCAGTCAGAAAGAATAGGAAAGCCTTTGACTCTGAGTTGCACCAGCCCAAGACCAACTCCGTCTGCCAAAACATAAGCGGACAATATTGTGACCCCCATGTTTTCAGCAACTGCGTATTTAATGGCTTCATTGCTGGTGATGGTCATTTTTCGTTCGATGGTAAGATCCAGTTTGTTCAAGTGTTGCTGGACAGCATTCTGCGTGCCAGAGCCGGGTTCACGTATCAGAAATTTTTCATCTTTTAGATCAGACCACTTGAGTCGTTTGCGTTGTGCCAGTGGATGTTCACGAGCAGCGATCACTGCCAAGGGGTTGGGTAAGAACTGATGGGTGGTGACATCCAGGTCGCTGGGTAAATCATTAAAGAAATACAGATCATCTCGATTATTATTGAGGCGCTCAATAATTTGCGCCCGATTACCTACATGAAATTCAACATCTATATCCGGATATTCGCGACAGAAAGGGCCCAGAATCCGAGGTAAAAAATATTTGGCTGTAGTAACTACAGCAATACGTAGCCGGCCTGCGGTTAAGCCTTTCAGGTTATTAATCGTATCGTCCAGATGATCAATGGTGCTGAACATTTCTTCAGCTGCAGAAACTACTTCATGGCCAGCTTCGGTTATATAGAGCTGTTTACCAATTACTTCATGTAGTGGTAACCCAATTGCCTCACTTAACTTTCTGATTTGTATCGAGACGGCAGATTGACTCAGATACAGTTCTTCTGCAGCGCGCGCCATGCTGCGGTACTCCGCAACTTTCGCGAAGATTTGTAGTTGCCTTAGTGTTCCCAGACGTGAAAATCGAATAGCGTCCATTAAATTAATACATTAATAAAAATAAAAGTATACCTTATTTATAATGAATTATTATTCATATAAATTCTTCATTAGTATTACTCTCATTCACTACTATGGAGATAAACAATGCGACCCCATGTTGAATTGGTTGATGAGAGAGATTTGTTATGGCACATGGCTGAATTGCCACATGGCAAGGGTGACGCCAGACAGCGAAACCTCTCCTATGATGAAGAAAATGGAGCGGCCTCTACCCTGGTTGAGTTTCAGTCTGATTGGTATCGTTCTGCGGGCAGTCACGCCGCACAAACTGAGTGGTATGTGTTATCCGGTAGTTTGAAGATTGGTGATAGAGACCTGGGTAAGGGTGGATATTGGTGTGCCATACCGGGGGAGACTACACCGTCAATCAAGGTTGTTGCTGGCAGTAGGGTACTGGTATTTCGTGAGCATGGTAATTGGGAGTTTATGCCGGAAGATACGAGTGTTGAGACCAGCGCTATTACCATCGTAGATTCCCAAGCAATGGAATGGTACGACATCATGGATGCGCACAATGGTAGCCCTATGGACTTTGAACGAGGTGGTACGCCGGTACCTGGTTTGTACATTAAATTACTTTGGCGTGATCCTAAAACCGGATTTTACACGCGTTTGATCAAAGCCAAGCCAGGTTGGCGAGAGCACCCGCTGGCCCACCATCCGGTGTTTGAAGAAGCTTATTGTCTGGACGGTGAATTCGATTATAACTACGGGCAAATGACTGAAGGACAGTACTTTTTCCGACCAGCCGGTGTTCGTCATGGTGATTTCACAGCCGGTGAGAAGGAAGGTTGTACCTGGATTCTACGTTGTGATGGAGATTTGGTCGACTGGTATACAGACAATGCCAGAGTTGAAATGAAAGGTGATCCAGTAAACTGGGGTGATGAATATCCTGAGTCAGAGCCTCCGGTTCATATCCAGCCAGTACGTTCGCGTTCGATTGGACCGTGGCGCGATCCAAGTTATCAGTAGTATCTCACTCCAAGAATTACGAGTGTGAAATATTGATAGTGTTGCTGGTAACTCAACAGACCAAAAAGTAACTATTAATTTCCTCACATTGAATCTTCAATGTGGGGAAATAAATAGTCAGAAAAATGTGTTGCGCTAGCAATGTCTTTATTCAAGTGTTAAAGCAATACGCATACCCAGATTAAAGTTGGAATACAGTTCAGGGTCGCCCTTGTCTCTCGTTCGGGTTTCTCCTATACCTATAAAGCGTGCCGCCGATCGACTGTTATCAATCGGGGCACTCAAACTGCCACCGCGAACGACGCGACCTTTACACGGGTCGGTAATCCAGGCTGAGCCATCTACCGGTCCACCTGAAAAGCTGTCCTGGTAACAATCTTCAACCCACTCCCAGACATTGCCATGTACATCATAAAGACCGAATGGGTTTGGTTGATACGAACCAACTGGTGATGTTTGTGCGCCATAGCCATCATCACAAGTTACGAACTTCCAGTACCAGCCACCTGCATTACGCTTGGCAGCCTGATCAGGTACGTTGGCATAGTCACATATATTGTCTATTTCATTTCCAAATGAGTAACGTGAGGTAGTGCTGGCGCGTGCAGCATATTCCCATTCAGACTCGGTCAGTAGACGATACGACCTACCTGTTTTTTCCACCAGCCACGCCACATAGGCTTTAGCATCTGTCCATGAAACACAGACGACGGGATCGTTATCCGTCTGTTCAAAATTAGGGTCCTGCCAGTTCTTGCTTGGTATTTGCTCACCACCTCTAACGCCGGTCCAGACCATACAATTATTTGCCGGGGTATAGGTTGTAGCAGTTATGAAGGCTGCAAACTGTCCGTGGGTTATTTCATATTTGGATACCGCGAATTTTTTAGATATGTTCACGCGTCGCTGTGGACCTTCATGTTCACGTCGGTCTGTTTCTGTATCAGGTGAGCCCATCTGGTATTGACCGGGAGGAAGTACAACCATCTCGGGGCAATCAACGCAGTCTATAAAGCTAGAACCAATCTCGTATGTTTTATGTTGAAAATGGTTGCCACAAGCAGGGAGTGCAAATATCAGGGTTGTTAACATTACTGCGTTATGCAATTTACATGTCATGCAGTTCGATCTCTCGTTTCGAGTGAGTGCTTGGTTTGATAGTAACGCAACCTCAGGGGATTGCTGAAGCTAAAGTAGCCTTAATCAGTATCAAAGCCAAGCTCACGTTATGTTCAATGCAGCTATTAACTCTGGTATCTTCTTGCGTAATTTAAAATATCCGGCGTTAGTGTGTGGCCAGACGAGTTGATCATATTCTCTTGATATTTCTAGCAAAGGTATTTCAAGAAAAGTGCGTAACTTGTCTAGCGCATCATTTGTAGGACCTGTCGGTGTATAAGCAGTGACAATGCAGTCCAGCTGATTAGAATTGACCCAGTCTCGTATTGCTGCTGACCAGTCTTTCAGAATTGATGTGTGTGTTTTGCAGGATAGAGCAGAAGCTGATTCGTGTGTTGCATTGACAATTGTGTTGGTAATAAATGTTGTCACATTGCAACCAGTTGTCAGTGAAGATCGATGTGCTAATGAAGTAGTTCCAAACAAGCTAACGATGTTGTCAGGCAGGTTCAGACTTTCTGGAGAACAATCTTCCTCGGTGATTAATAGCCCGATTCTTTTACCGGTAATAGTTTGATCTGGTGTCGACAGGATTGATGGTTGGGGTAAAGGTGGCTCCTGTAGTGGCTCTGCAACAGTAGCTAGTTGTCCAACAGGGTTGAAACGATGCCGGGTAAATTTGGAGATATTATCTGCTGTTGCCAGATAGGTTTTGCCTTGGGTATGCAAGCCAGCTACCCATCGCCAGGAACAGGTGTTGGAAGCAGCATCGCCATCGAGTAAATGCCTGAAGAAAAAATCAGCCCCTAGTTCCCATGGTAGTTTGAGAGTAAAGATCCAGATACTGGCGAACCACATGCGGGCATGATTGTGCAAATACCCAGTGCATAGTAATTCACTACTCCAATGGTCAAAACATTCGATTCCGGTTTGGCCTGTAATCGCTTCGAAGTAGGGCTTGCTCAGGTTTTCATCCTGTTCAAGTCTTTGAATGTGTGTGTCCAGATTATTAACATAACGCCGCCACACTTCGGGTCGCTGTTCAAGCCAGCCTTTAAAGTAGGACCTCCAGAATACCTCCTGAATAAATTTTTCAGCTTCTGGATATGAGTGTTCTTTCAGGATTTTTTCCAATACTTGTCTTTCCAATAAGAGGCGACAGCTAATCCAGGGTGATAGGCAAGATACGTTGTCAGGATGGTCAGTACTTAGGTCATAATTTCGTCTGGCTGTATAAGATGCACCAGCACAAGGCAGAAAAGTCTCTAATCGTTGACGAGCCGCTTGACGCGTCGGTTGCCAGTTAAGCAATGTAATTCATCACAGTTTGCAGGGCGGATTATTCAAAAGGCGAAATACATCTACAGGTTCTTAGGTAGTGCGAAATTATAGTGGTGCGTTAGAATAGTCAAAAGATTCCCGGAAAAATTTTATGCGCTCAAAAGTTATTGTACTCTTGTTGTCATCTGCTGTGCTATTTGCATGCACGAGTCTTTCATACAACAATGATGATTCAGCAGACAGTTTGCGAAATGCTGTGTTTGACTTGTCTTATGAAAAATTTACCCTGGATAACGGTCTTGAGGTGATCCTTCATGTTGACAAGTCCGATCCTATCGTCGCCTTAACCACTGTTATTCATGCGGGTAGTAATCGGGAGAAGCCAGGGCGCACCGGTTTTGCACACTTCTTTGAACACATGGCATTTAATGATTCTGAAAATGTACCGCGTGGCTGGAACCGAAAAGCGATACCGGACTGGGGTGGCTATCGCAATGGCGGAACCTGGAGTGATGGCACTATCTATTACGAAGTTGTACCCAAGGATGCGTTTGACAAGATTTTATGGATTGATAGCGATCGGCTGGGTTACATGATCAATACCGTAACGACAGCGGCGCTCGAGCGTGAGAAGCAAGTGGTCAAGAACGAAAAGCGTCAGCGCGTTGATAATGCACCGTATGGTTATACCAATGAAGTGATTCGTAAAGCGCTCTATCCGGACAATCATCCCTACAACTGGACTGTGATCGGCTCATTACCGGATTTGCAAGCCGCAACGCTGGAGGATTTGCGACAATTTTATGATGAGTACTACAGCCCCGGTAATGCGACACTCTCCATAGTGGGTGATATTGATATCGCCGCAACCAAACGCAAAGTTCAAGACTGGTTTGGCGAGATTAAGGCTGGTAAGTCGATTACGCCACTAGCTCCAGATGTTCCGGCATTGAGTAACACAAAATCGCTCTACTTTGAGGATGACTTTGCCAAATTACCAGAATTGCGAATGGTGTTTCCTACGGTCCCGTCTTACCATCAGGATGAGCTGGCGTTAAATATACTCGCGGATATATTGGCGGGTAGTAAAAACTCACCGTTGTACAAGCAGGTTGTTGTGCAACAAGAACTGGCACCTTCAGTTAGCAGTTATAACAACAGTATGGAATTGTCTGGTGAATTTGTATTCCGTATTCGTGCCAAGGCAGGAGTTGATCTTGATCAGGTTAAAGACGCTGTGAAATTAGCGCTTGCAGATTTTGAAGAGGTGGGGGTTAATGCCGGTGATCTGGTGCGAATCAAAGCCGAGCAAGAGACCCGCTTGTATGCCAGCCTTTCTACCATTCAGGGTAAGTCACGACAACTGGCAATAGATAATGAGTTTAACGGTGATCCCGGCTATTCCACATTAACTCCGGCACGTGTCGGGAAGATTACACCAGCGGACTTAATGCGGGTCTATAACACCTATCTCAAAGACAAGCCTGCGGTAATGACCAGTTTTGTGCCCAAAGGTGAAAGTGTGCTTGCCTTACAAGATGCTAGTCTCGCCAGCGTCTGGATAGAAGAGGTGCAGCAAGGTGTTGCTAATGAAGAAGTCAGTCAGGGTGAAGTGGCTGAGTACAAAAAAACACCGACAAAATTTGATCGTTCAGAACCACCTTTTGGTGAACTGCCGTTGTTGACCATGCCAACTGTTTGGGAATCTGAACTATCTAACCAGGTAATGGTACGAGGCATTGAAAGTAGCGAAACGCCTTTGGTCAGTTTCACCATCACCTTCGATGGGGGTAGTTCGCAGGAGCCACTGGCTAAAAAGGGAGTAGCTAACTTGTTAGCGGGCTTAATGAATGAAGGTACCAGCAGTAAAACCGGTGCCGAGTTTGAACAAGCCGCCGGTAAGTTAGGTTCGAGTATTTCAGTGTCGTCCAGTGTTGAAGAAATGACTGTCAGGGTCACGACGTTATCTAGAAATTTTGAAACGACCGTCGCTCTGGTAAAAGAACTACTGTTTCAGCCTCGTTTTGCCGAGGCTGAATTTGAGCGTGTCAGGCAAGCCACATTAACATCAATCAAAGCTAGAGAAGCAAACTCTAACGCCATTGCTTCTCTGGCACTCAATCGGTTGTTATACGGTGACGAGCATCCACGCGGTCTTGCCAGCACGGGTACGGCTGAAATGGTTAACACAGCAACGTTACCCGAACTGAAAGTGTTTCATCAGCAGATGCTAGGCAGCAAGGTCAACATACACGTTGCTGGCGATATATCACCAGCACGATCTGAACAGGCACTACAAGGATTGACGGTAGACTTGCCCTCTGAAAAAACTGGTTTGGTGCAAGCTGCTGTGTCACCTCAGAATAATGCTGGACAGGTATTCTTTATTGATGTGCCGGACAGTAAACAGAGCGTTATTTTAGTGGGCAAGTTGACTTTGTCGACGCTGCACAGTGATGCTGACAAACTGGATTTCACCAATGAAAAGCTGGGTGGCGGTATTAGTGGTGACCTGGCGCAGGTGTTGCGTATAGAAAAAGGTTACACCTATGGAGCTTACTCAAATATTTCATCCGGTAAAGATACTCAGGCATTTCGTTTGCAGACCAGTGTGCGTGCCAATGCAACCAAGGCATCGCTCGAGGTAATTCGCGATATGTTACGAAACTACGGGCCGACCTATACTGATGCACAGGTTGAGATGATCAAACAAAAATTGATTAAAGAATCTGCCCGGGCATTTGAAAGTCAAGGCGCCAAGCTCGGACTGTTACAGGCCATGAGTAAATTCGGCAAGAGTAAAAACTTCGTTGAGGAACAACAACAAGTTCTGGTCGACATGGATCTTGAAGACTTTCGTGAGCTGGCGCTTACCTACCTCAATGAATCAGATATGGTTTACGTTATCGTTGGTGATAAAGCGACACAGCTGGAACCCGTTAAGGAGTTTGCTGGCGGCAATGTCACTGAGTTAACGGTTAATGGTCTCCTTATTGATGGTTGATAGACGGACTCCAAGGACAGATAAGCTGCTACAAGGACAAACAATAATGAGGTTTACATTTAATTTGTGATCACTACCGGCTGTCCTTTGTGTCCTACCAGTAAATTGATTTTGTAGGATTGGGAACCATACAGCGGTAAAAATCTCTCACTGAGCGGTTAGAACTGTCACCAACTGTCAGACAAATGTAACTTCAATCACGCTGTTATTTAGGGCAAACCTGATGAAAGTCAGGGACGCAAAGCCACGGGTCTAATGTGATGTAATCACTATGATCGCCGGGTTGCCAGTACAGGAATTACTGCTCATACCTAAAACGGAAAAACAGCAGACAGGTACGACGACTGGTCGTAGCAAAAGTCTGCAAAGTTTTTTGTTACACCTCTAAGTCACATTAGCGTTCGTACCGTTTGTTAACGAAACGTGAGGTGATGGTATGAAAAATA
>CALIRD010000032.1 GCA_938042355.1 uncultured Thiotrichales bacterium | reverse complement strand
TATCGTTCATTGAAAGTACTTGATGGGGGTGTTGGTGTGTTCTGTGGCTCTGGCGGTGTTGAGCCTCAGTCAGAAACCAACTGGCGCTATGCTAACGACTCGGAAGTTGCGCGAATCATTTTCGTCAACAAGCTTGATCGTATTGGCGCAGATTTCTTGCGCGTGGTTGAGCAAATCAAAAAAGTTCTTGGTGCAAACCCTCTGGTCATGACACTGCCGATAGGCCGTGAAGATGATTTTGTAGGTGTGGTCGACATTCTAACCAAACAAGCCTATGTTTGGGATGATTCAGGCCAACCTGAAAACTTTGAAATTGTCGATATTCCAGAAGATATGGTTGATGACGTGGATATGTATCACGATCAGCTGATAGAGACGGCGGTTGAGCAAGATGATGATTTGATGATGGCATTCCTTGAGGGTGAGCAACCTTCAATGGAAGACATCAAGCGTTGTATCCGTACCGGTACACGTACCATGGCCTTCTTTCCGACTTATTGTGGTTCTGCTTTCAAGAATAAAGGCGTACAACTTATTCTTGATGCAGTGGTTGATTACCTGCCGAGTCCAACCGAAGTTGACCCACAACCTTTAACCGACGAAGAAGGTGAGCCAACTGGCGAAGTAGCTACGGTCTCTGTTGATGAGCCATTACGAGCGCTGGCATTTAAAATTATGGATGATCGCTTTGGAGCATTGACCTTCATCCGTATTTATTCAGGTGTTTTAAACAAAGGCGACACTATCCTTAACTCATTTACCGGTAAGACTGAGCGTATCGGCCGTATGGTAGAAATGCATGCGGATGACCGTAATGAAATAGATCGCGCACAAGCAGGCGATATCATTGCAGTGGTAGGTATGAAGAACGTTCAAACCGGTCACACGCTATGTGATGCAAAAATTCCATGTACCCTGGAAGCGATGGTATTCCCTGAGCCGGTAATATCAATTGCGGTTGCGCCTAAAGATAAAGGTGGCTCTGAGAAAATGGGTATCGCTATCGGCAAGATGATTGCTGAAGATCCTTCATTCAGGGTAGAAACGGATGAAGATTCAGGTGAAACCATCTTGAAAGGTATGGGTGAATTACATCTGGATATCAAAGTGGATATCCTCAAGCGTACCTATGATGTAGAACTTGAAGTGGGTGAGCCTCAGGTTGCCTACCGTGAAACCATCACACAAGCAATTGAAGATTCATACACGCACAAAAAACAATCAGGTGGTTCTGGTCAGTTCGGTAAGATCGATTACCGCATCAAGCCGGGTGAGCCTGGTGATGGTTTTGTGTTCAGTTCATCAGTTGTGGGTGGTAACGTGCCAAAAGAATTCTTCCCCGCTGTAGAGAAAGGTTTTGCCGGCATGATGGAGAATGGTCCGTTGGCAGGTTTCCCTGTACTGGATGTTGAGGTCGAATTATACGACGGTGGTTTCCATGCGGTTGACTCTTCGGCTGTTGCCTTTGAGCTTGCGGCACGCGGAGCTTATCGCCAGTCTATGCCGAAAGCGGGTCCTCAGCTGATCGAGCCAATCATGAATGTTGATGTCTTTACACCTGAAGATCATGTAGGTGATGTTATCGGTGACTTGAACAGACGCCGTGGCATGATTAAAGATCAGGAAATCGGTGTTTCCGGTGTTCGTGTTAAAGCGGATGTGCCGCTTTCCGAAATGTTTGGTTACATTGGTAGTCTGCGTACCATGACTTCAGGACGTGGTCAGTTTTCAATGGAGTTTGCGCATTACCTGCCTTGTCCTGCGGCTGTTTCTGAAAAAGTTATCGCCGAAGAAAAAGCACGACAGGAAGCCAAAAAGAAGTAAGCGCTTTCTCAAGCAAACAAAAAAAGCCTCGATTTATCGAGGCTTTTTTATTGCAGTAAGATATTTGAGTAAGTGGCTTAGCGTGCCGTCCATCCGCCATCCACTTTCAGGCTTGTACCGGTAACCAGACGTGCAGCATCTGAGGCAAGGTAGACCACCGCATTGGCGACATCACGAACGTGACCAATTTGTCTCATTGGAATCATGTCCATGACAAATTCATGAAACTGCTCATCTTCCAGCATCGGTTTGGTTAATGGGGTTTCAATAAACGTAGGTGCCACGGCATTTACACGAATGCCGTCTTCTGCCAGCTCTACTGCTAACGCTTTGGTGAGACCTTCCACTGCATGTTTGGTCATGCAGTACATGGTTCTGTTGGGGGAGCCGATGTGACCCATTTGAGATGACATATTAATGATGCTGCCAGATGTGTTTTGCTGGAGCATGTTTCGAACCACAACTTGTGTCATTTTCACCAGCGAGCGGACGTTTATATCCAGCATTGTGTCAAGCGTCTCGTCACTGACATCCACCAGAGGCTGGACTTTATTGGTGCCCAGATTGTTTACCAGAATGTCGATATCCTGTATTTTTTTCACCGCCTGCAAGCACTCTTGCGAGCTGGCATCCATTACCAGTGGGTTGAGTAATTCGCCGCATTCTTGCTGCATACTATCCAGGTCAGCTGCCGTTCTGGTGATCGCTGTGACACGCGCACCACAGGAGGTCAGGGCAATGGCACACTCGCGGCCAATGCCTTTGCCGGCCCCTGTAACCAGCGCGTGTTTACCTTGCAGTAGATCGCTGCGATAGGGTGAACTGTGCCGGGATGATTGCATGGCTTGACCTTTTGTTTCAGTGTGCAAATCAAAGTATAGGTTAGATGGCAAATTGCTTCGAATACTTTTGCTTTCAAAAACATTCTCGACTAGCCTTGATCTAATAATAGAGAGCGACACAACATGAGGACACGGCAGTGATACGAAAGCTAAAAGAGGGCATCAGTGTTGAAGAGGCAGCGACGAATGATGCACAAGTGCGTCAGATCGTTGAAGATATTCTGTCGGATATAGAGCAGCGTGGTGATACCGCTGTGCGGGAGTATGCCGAGAAGTTTGATAACTGGACTGATGAAAATATTTTACTCAGCCGTGAGCATATCGACAGCTGTTACCAGCGATTGGATGAGCAGGTGATTTCTGATATCAAGTACGCTCAGGAGCAGGTGCGTAACTTTGCGCAAATTCAGAAAGATGCCTTACAGGATGTTGAGGTTGAGACCCAGCCTGGCGTCGTGTTGGGTCATAAGAACATTGCGGTTAATAGCGTTGGTTGTTACGTACCCGGTGGAAAGTACCCTCTGGTTGCATCGGCGCATATGAGTGTCGTGACGGCAAAGGTAGCCGGTGTACAAAGAATTATTGCCTGTGCACCTCCCTTTGAAGGCGAGCCGAATCCGGCGATAGTCGTTGCTATGGATTTAGCGGGCGCTGATGAGATTTATTGTATGGGGGGCGTACAGGCTGTCGGGGCAATGGCGTTGGGTACAGAGACTATCGCTGCAGTGGATATGTTGGTTGGACCGGGCAACGCATTCGTTGCTGAAGCCAAGCGTCAACTATTCGGCAGGGTGGGTATCGATTTATTCGCAGGACCGACTGAAACACTGGTCATTGCTGACGATACGGTTGATGGTGAACTCTGTGCGACAGATTTGTTAGGTCAGGCTGAGCACGGCACAAATTCCCCTGCGATTTTGCTCACTAATTCCGAGAAGCTGGCAATCGACACCATGGCGCAAGTGCAGGAACAGCTTAAGACTCTGGAAACGTCAGAGATCGCCGGCAAGGCATGGGAAGATTACGGGCAAGTGATTCTCTGTGACAGTTACGATGAAATGGTAGAAGTGGCTGACTCGATTGCATCGGAGCATGTGCAAGTAATGACCACAGACCCGGATTACTTTCTGAATAATATGACAAACTACGGCGCTTTATTTCTAGGGGCAGAGACCAATGTCTCTTATGGCGATAAAGTGGTTGGCACGAATCACACCTTGCCAACGAAACAGGCAGCCCGCTACACCGGTGGTTTATGGGTGGGAAAATTTATTAAAACCTGCACCTATCAACGACTGACCGAAGAGGCTTCACATCGGATTGGTGAGTATTGTTCGCGCCTCTGCGCTATCGAAGGTTTTGCCGGCCACAAAGCGCAGGCTGATATACGAGTAGCGAGGTATGCGAAAAAACTTGGTAAGGTTGGCTAGGTGCAAGCAGACGTGGTTGTCATCTGCAATTTATATCATCACTGACAACAGGTCACTGCCAAGCTCACAGTCGACAGCATCCAGGCACATGTGGACAGTCAATCCTAACCCAATCAACCGTGTTTTAGGTACAAAACACAGCCCAATATACAGCGTAAACAGAACAGGATGATGTAATGGATGAAACCCGATGCTACAACGATGTGGGTCATAAACCGGGTTGGCTAAAAGATGATCCAGATCTACCAGCATAGTTGTCATCATGATTAACCAGGCATGCTTCAAACGTTTTTTAAAAAAAGCACCTGCGATGATGGCAGGTACCAGAAAATGTAAGGCGATGTGGAACATGTTCAATTAGTGCCTTCGCAATTGTAATTAACCAGTGTGCCTGTGCAGCTTACCATTACATTGTCAGCCTGTGATGATTTAAGCATGTGTAGTACGACAAAAGCGAATGCCGTTAAAGACATGATAATTCGATCGTCATGATACATACTGTTGAAATGTAATTGCCCAAGACTGGGTGCTCTGTAAAAAGGTCAGGTTAAGGCGTACTAAAATGTCAAAAGTAATTGAATTAATACAGGCCGAGTTAGGTAATAGTGCTGTCTTGCTCGGTGATGATGTGACGGCGCGAGCAACTTCCTATTGGGACTCATCTCCAAACCAGGCGTTAGCCATAATAAGACCTGAAACAACCGAACAGGTCAGTGCGGTGCTAAAGATTTGCCACCAACACAAACAGTCTGTGGTGTTTGCCGGTGGATTGACCGGGCTGGTTGAAGGTGCTGTAGCTACCAATAATGACATTATGATGTCACTTGAAAAGATGAATCAGATTGAGACGGTGGATGAGTTGGATAACACTGTTGTTGTTCAGGCCGGTGCGATATTGCAGCAGGTTCAAGAGGATTTGGCAGAGAAGGGTTATCTGTTTCCGGTGGACCTTGGTGCCAGAGGGAGTTGTACTATCGGTGGCAATATTGCCACCAACGCCGGGGGCGTTAATGTTTTACGCTACGGCATGATGCGCAATCAGGTGTTGGGCCTGGAAGCAGTACTGGCGGATGGAACCATCATCTCATCCATGAATCAGATGCTTAAAAACAACACCGGTTATGATCTAAAGCAGTTGTTTATTGGCAGTGAGGGAACGTTGGGTGTGGTGACACGAGCTGTACTGCGTTTGTACCCGATGCCTACTAACCAGCAAACGGTTCTCTTCGCGGTAAGTTCATTTGAGGCAGTGACAAAAATGATGCAGGTACTGCGCTCTGAACTGGCGGGTACGTTAAGTGCTTATGAGGTAATGTGGAACAATTATTATCGTGATGTGACAGCAGAAGGATTTCATCGTGCCCCGTTAGATCGTGATTATCCTTACTATGTGTTGGCAGAAGCCGAGGGCGTTGATGAAGCGTCTGATGCAGAGCGTTTTGAGTGTATGCTGTCCGCGGCATTGGAAGAAGGTACTATCCTTGATGCCGTAATCGCTAAATCAGAAGCAGATCGGCAGGCGTTATGGGTTGTACGTGAGGAATTTGATCCAGTCTTGCCCGCCTACCATTACGATATCAGTATGCCCAAGCGGTATATGGATGGTTATGTTAACAAACTCAAACAACAATTATCCGCTTGGCGAGACGAAACGGTTGCCTATGTGTTCGGTCATGTGGCTGACGGAAATTTGCATGTGTTTGTTACCCCGTTTCATAATGATATTTATCATGATGAGGTCGATGAAATTGTCTACGGTTGTATGGAGGGGTTATCCGGAGCTGTGTCAGCCGAACATGGTATTGGCAAGCAAAAAATAAGCTGGTTAGCGAGCAGTCGCACGGAAAATGAAATTAATTTAATGCGACAACTAAAAACGATGATGGATCCAGAAAATATACTCAATCCGGGTGCTGTGCTTGAAGCTTAGACGCGAACTCGAACTAGTGGTTCTTGTTTTTATAAACAGAAGTGCCACGTGAAAAGGTTTCAATAATTTCCAGATCTTTAATTCTTTTTGGGTCTATCCTTCTTATATCTTCGCTGATGATTACCAGATCAGCTTGCTTGCCAACGCTGATTGAACCTTTTTTATCTTCTTCAAAATACTGAAATGCTGCGTCGCTGGTAATAGCGGCGAGAGCTTCTATGGGTGTTATGCGTTGTTGTGGGCCAATAATTTTGCCACTACGGGTTTCTCTATTGACAGTGGCCCATAATAGTCTAAGCATGTCTGCTGGTACGACTGGCGAATCATTATGTATAGTAAATGTGACACCTCGATCTTTAGCCCAGCGGGTCGGGCTAATATTTTCGCCACGCTCCTTTCCAAAGCTTCGCAGATGCCAGTCACCCCAGAAAAAAGCATGTGCAGAGAAAAAGGATGGCACGATCTCTAATTGAGCAGCCAGATCAAGCTGGTCTGCGCGCATCAGCTGGGCATGAATAGCAACGGTTCTGTGGTCTCTTTTAATATCATCTGAGAGTGCGTTGGTTACAGCCTCGTTTAAAAGATCAATTGCGGCATCACCATTGGTATGCACAATGATCGGGACGTCATTGCGTATTAATTGAGTCGCTGCATTGATAAATTTTTCACTATCCACTGTTGGGTAGGCTACATAGGAGTCATCAGCGCCAGATGGTAACTCATGGTAAGGCTCGGTCAGCCACGCCGTTCTACCTTGTGGTGAACCGTCAGTACTAAATTTGACGCCGGCAACGCGATAGCCATTGGTATACTTTTTTTGATGTTTGAAGTTGGCGATTGTCTCCGTTTCTTCAGGGGCAAAATAGCGATATGCCGCAACATCAATAGGAAGCTCATTGCCGCTGGCAATCTCGGAAAATAACGTTATGTCATTTGGCCTCACTGCACCGTCTTGTATGGTGGTGATGCCATGACTGGCATAGTACTCGAGAGTGTTACCAAGCATGTTTTTAAAGGCTTCAGAATCTATTTCACCCAGGCGCGCATACAAGATTGTCATCATTGCCTTTTCTTCCAAGACCCCGTTTGGTTCATTGCTATTCTCATAACGGCGAAAAATACCGCCATCCGGATCGGGTGTGTCAGCAGTCAGTCCGCTAAGCTTCATCGCGGCAGAATTAATCACACCGAGATGTCCTGATACATGAACTATGACGATTGGGATATCTTCGGACACCTTGTCTAGTTCATCACGGGTAGGGTGTTTGGCTTCCTCGAGTAACGAGTCATCGTAACCAAACCCAATCAGCCATTCATTTTCACCAGGCGGGTTAGATTTGAGACGTGCTTGTAGCGTCTCAACCAGACCGTTGAAGTTGGTAACTTTACCTACAGGTGGAGATGACAGGTTTACAAAATCAATAAAACGGGCGCTTGCCCCGAGATGTCCATGTGTATCGATAAATCCGGGTGTGAGAAGTTGATCACCAAGTTCAATGATTCTGGTATTGGCACCTTTATACTTAAGTAACTCTTGCTGTTCACCAGTCGCTATAATCGTCCTTCCCTGAACAGCAACTGCGGTTGCACCTTCCGTTTCGATGTCCATGGTGACAATGTTGTTACCAACAAAAAGAATATCTGCATAAGTTGCTGCAGCCTTCATTGAAGTCTCGGTGTCAGGACTGTTGTTGGCGCCACAAGCGCTAAGTGTAATAATGAATGTAGCGATTAGTGGTACTAATTTTTGTTGCTTAAGCATAGGTAATCATTATTGTTATTGGTTTTAAGACGTTGCACTACGTAATTGAGTCAATAATAACATTTAAGTGCAAAGATTGAGGGTATTCTCCATCAATAGTGGTAAGACCTTGTCAGGATCTTTGGCGCTGAATAAGTATTTGAGAACGGGTCTTATTTATTTAGTGCTTCCACGTCTTCATCACTTCGGAAATTGTAACAGGCTCCGGGTTTATTAACGGTCTAGCAGGATTATCACTGAAGCGAGGTGCCGGGTTAGCTTGTAGGTCACCATTTCGTCTAGAAAAAATTTCTCGTGCTTTCATGTGCGGGTGTTCTGCTGCTTCATCTGGATTGAGTACCGGTGCAAAACAGGCGTCACTCCCTTCTATTTCATTGCACCAATGTTGTTGTGTTTTGGTTTTGAATATCTCGGTTAGCATGTCCTTTTGCAGTGGCCATTTAGTGTGATCGTATTGGTCTGCAAAGTTGGCATCATCTTGTAAGCCAAGCTTTTGCAGCAGAATTTTATAAAACTTTACTTCCAGTGAGCCAACACTAATAAATTTACCATCTTTACAGATATAGCTGTCAAACCAATGCGGGCCGTCCAGAATGCTTGCGCCACGTGTATTTTGCATTTGACCCAATGCCTTTAGTGACAAGATGAGGTTCATCATATGCCCGGTACCATCAACAATCGCGGCGTCAATCACATCACCTTTTCCAGTGCTTCTGGCATTTAGAATTCCAGCGAGCATGCCAATCGTTAAATAAAGTGCACCGCCGCCAATATCACCGAGCAGAGTCGGCGTGGCAAAGGGCGGGTCACCCGGCTTACCTGAGTACCAGAGTGCGCTGGATAGTGATATGTAATTAATGTCATGCCCGGCAGTATGCGCTAATGGACCATCTTGTCCCCAGCCAGTGACACGACCATACGCCAGCGCAGGATTGATGGAATGGCAAATCTCTGGGCCCAGCCCCAGACGCTCCATCACTCCTGGGCGCATTCCTTCGATCAAACCATCGGCATGTTTAACCAGTTCGAGCACCTTTTTTCGATCGCGTTCATCTTTCAAATCGAGATTGATGACACGTTTACCGCGCTTGAGGATGGTAAGGTCACCACTGTCGCCTAATTGAACATCGTTACTACGCGGCCGCTCTATCAGAACCACATCTGCTCCTAAATCTGCCAGATGCATACCGCAAAATGGGGCAGGGCCTATGCCTTCGATTTCAATTATTTTAACGCCGTTAAGAATAGACATTTGGTTTCGCAAAAGTCGCGTTCTTGAAGTAGGTTGTCATTTCAGAAATGGCTCTCTTATTAGGATAACTTTAAAGCTCAAGATTTTACACACTTCTTTGATGTGGTGTCTCCAGGACAGGATTTATTTGCATACATAGAGATTCTACAAATAAAGAAATTCCCGTGAGCAATCAGAGTCGGTTTATCATACTGCAACATTCCGGATTTCGTTTAGTTCAGCCTACACATGTATTGACGATATTCCACTCATCGCCTAACTGTAAGTTAGACGATCGCAACTCCATAAACTCACGACGCTGTCTTTGCGTCGGCTGTAAGTAACAGATTATTTCTGAGTCAATTAATTCATTAAGTGGTGCCACAGACATTCCCCTAATAAATAGTGTTAGCCGGGGATTGAAACATTATGTGCCAAATATCTAATCCAATTTATCCTTGTACCACTCTAGCCGTTTATCATTGGTATATAAATATAATTACTTTGTCGCGGGTAAGTTGAAGTATCTCATCTAATTAAGTTAGCCAACTCTATGTTAGTTGTGATTGTATCGAGCGCGCAGAAGCAGGTCTCCGCGCGCTCGACCTTACTTCTTATTTAGTTCACATCTTGAATAGAAACGAGCATGTCAGGCCAAATTCTCTGGTTTTCCAGGTCGAACTGAGCACCTTGATCGTCTGCCCACTGGAAGCGCTTCAGCGCAGGCGTTTTGCTCGTAGCTTGGTAGAGCCAATAAGCTTCTGCTTTCAAAGCTTCATCAATCGGTTTGTCGATTGACTCATAAACCATTTGCTTGCAGGCATTTATTGACTCAGCAGGAAATAAGGCAATACGCTTTGCGAGTGCGTCAACATATTCGTCGATTTCTTCAGGGTCCAGCGCTTTATTGATTGTGCCAAAAGCTACAGCTTCGTCTGCTCCATAATCACGAGCACCCAAGATGATTTCAAGCGCCTTGCCCAATCCTGTTTGACGCGCCATGCGAGATGCCCCACCTCCACATGGGAGAATGCCCATACCAACTTCCATCTGCATGAACTTAAACTTTCCACGCGCCGCAAAACGCATATCAAGAGCAAGAGCTAATTCATGACCGCCACCGCGTGCAAATCCTTCCAACTTTGCAATCGTAGCTTGTGGAACTTTACTAATTCGTTCGCAAATCGATTGCAGGTCGAGCAGTTGAGCTTCGTCGCGAGACACGGCTTCGTCAGACATGTCTTTGAGAAGCTCAGTATCATAATGACACACCCAAATCTCAGGATTGGCAGATTCAAACACAACAACTTTCGTTTCTCGGTCGCGCTCAAGGCGCATTGCTAAACTGTTTAGGTCGGCTAGCATTTCCTGACCTTGCACATTAACCGGGCCAAAGTCGAATGTAACTGTCAAAACGCCATCATTTTTTTTCGTTGTAAAAGTAGTAAACCCTTCATATTTCATATTCTTTTCCTTTTTAAGTTCAATAATTAGCCCAGTGTTCTAGCGTTGTGTGAACGCAGACTTTCCAGAGGCATAAAAATATCGTATCTCAAAAATATGAAAACAAAACCTGTGTAATTACGGTTTCAGTATTCGGGTTTTAACGATAATGAGTATTGTTATGTAGTGAGTTTCATAAGCACGTCTTCGACGACCTTCACGACGAGCTCGTTTTTCTGATTATCCAATGCCTCAGGGTGAGGTCGAGAAAATTGTCCAATATCATTGTCAAAATATTTGCCAGATGCATCGCTGAATTCCTCACTTAACACCGTTCTCGATAGTATGTCGGCACCTATACTCAAGTCTTTTCCATTTGTTCCATAGGCATCTTTGACCATTTTACTGCCCAGTAAAGATGCTGGATTAACAGCAAGGAACATTGGACCACTTTTTCCTAACTTTTGAGCAATATGAAATGTCCACATAGTCAATGCTAATTTACTTTGAGCATAGGCTTCATTATCAGAAAGCCGAATTTTACCAGCCAAGGCGTCTAGATTAACCGGGGATTGAGCGGCAGATGACAAGTTAACGACTCGACTGTTTGCTGATAAGTGCGGTAGCAATCGTTTAGTTAGTAAGTATGGTGCAATGACATTGACTATAAAGCGCAGATCAAATCCATCAGTTGTAATTGGGTTGCCGACTTTGAATACACCAGCGTTGTTAATTAAAGCATCCAGAGATTTGTGATTCTTGGACACCTCATTTGCCAAACTCTCGACCTCAGCCATCACTGATAAGTCTGCCTGATAGGTCTCAATGTCTTTGCCACCGGCAAGTTTTGACAAGGTCGTTGCCGTTGTCTCCAGTTTGGATTTTGTCCGGCCATGAACGAGCACATTATGACCAGATTTCACCAAAAGCTTGGCTGTCTCGAATCCAATGCCATCCGTCGCACCAGTTAGTAATATAGTTTTAGTCATGAATATTCCTGTTTTAGTTATTAAGGTCTTGAAGTTGTGCGGATCAAAATGGTGCAAACCGATCTGGCTTCGCTAACGGTGCTGCCCAACGTTCCTCTGGTTTTGCTTGTATCGGAGTCACGCCATGTGGGGGTAATTGGCCGTTCTCACCATAAAGCCACAGAACAAAATTATGTCGTTGTCCTTGTATGATTGGGTCAGATGCATGCGGAACACTGCCATGGTGAATCAATGCGGTACCGGGTTCAAAGCTCAGCTTTTTTAGATTCCGTGTTATGGGGTCAATAAAGCTAACGGTTGATCCTGAAAAATCCTCACCGGGTAAGTTTAAGTTGATGTTTAGTGTGACTGCAGAAGCGTCCGTATGCGGGCGAAGTTTCGTGTCTTTATTTTCTTGCCACTGGATTGAGAACCCGAAAGTCTGCGAATCATATCCGACTATGTCTGGGAATAAGAGACGAGAAATTGGTCGCATGTATACGCCCATGAGATCACGATAGAATTTTTGGAATTTCGGAGCGGCTAGATAACCAACCGAACGTTCGTCTAGCATTGCGCCGCCACGATTAAGCGAAATACCATAGGGAGGACGTAATGGTATATCCGCATTTTCCACGTTCTCTAAGTATTTGCGCAATATGTGGAGTTGATCCGTATCAAAGAACTGGGCTTTATAAACATTAGGAAACACTTCTTTCCACAACGCTTGTACTTGATGTTCCGTTTCAGGTTTGGCCCAGGCGTTTTCAACTGCCTCACGGAGTAATGGGTCGTACAACGCGCTATCAAGAATTAAGCTCTCATCCTGAGTATGTTTTTCCCACTCTTTCCAGGCGCTTGCGAAGAGGTTTTTGTTCTCATTCCAGAAATGCTCTACAGATGGAGCCCGTTCAAGCATAGCGTTCCGAGTTGGCCGCTCAACCTTGCGAGCGCGCTCTAAAGAAGTAAGCGTCATGGTCATTTAGACTTCTCCTGTTTCTGATAATATTTCATTTAAACCGCCCATCTTTCGGTACAGAAGCTCGTCGCCGCTAAAGTTTTTTCGCTATATTCACGCATAACGAACGAGTGTCCGGCTTTCGATACTTTTACGCGGAGTAACAGTTTCGTCGGGTAGCTCTAAATCCAGTGCACTATGCGCCAGATGGGGGCGTCCTCGATTATCGTAAATATTGAAAATCACGACTTCGTTCTGATCCATGTAGGATTTATAAAACCACTGGTGAGCTTTATTTTCAGAAACTCCCAGAATTTGTCCTTTTCTGTCTGGGTAGATGAGTTCTATGTTCATCCAGTCCGAAGGTTGCATTGAATCAGGGTGAATGAATCCGAGCGGTGATGATCGTATTACATTTTCAATCGGACGCCAGATATTCACGAAGCCATAGTGCCCATCTCTAAAAGTCTTTGCTTTTTCTATACCTACTAAGTCAATGAGGCGTTGCTCGGCACTGTTTCGGGTGTAGTCATTATGAACATTACGAGCTGGCTTTCTCTCGGCTTGTGGGTCGTCGATCCGAATCGTGTGATCAAATGAAATAACTACTCGAGCACCTATCCTGTCTATCAAAAGTGCTTCAAGTTCTGCCTCATAAATCGCCTTCCATTCTGTAGTTTTTGTAAAGTCAGCTACTTTTGAAGCGTGACTCTCAAAAGCTATTCCATCTGTTTTAAAATCCAGATCAAGCGAGTCGCTCCGAAGGTCTTTTAAAGACACACTGGTGGGTACAAGTTCTGGCGATACAAGATTACCAATGATGCCATCCACGTCAAATAGAAAAGCTTGAGGTTCATCACTTTTGATATGGTAATTTACAATGGCCTTGTTATTCATTTTCAACCTCCATAAGAAAAGTATTTTATGAAAGAGGAGGGCAAAGATATACGTGCCTGAACCCGACTACAGAATTCGTAATTCAAATATAATTGATTCAGTAAATGCGATCGTGCGCTTTCTCTTCAGGTGTGCTATAGAATGCTAATGGATATCGAAGGCATCAGACTCTTTGTCAAAGCAGCAGATTTGCTCAATATTAGTGCAGCTGGTCGTTCCCTTGGATTAGCACCAGCGGTTGCAAGTAGCCGTCTATCAAAATTAGAAAAACAGCTTGGAGCAGATCTACTGCATCGCTCCACACGCAAGATATCGATTTCCCAAGTCGGTGAGGAATTTCTTCCCTATGCAAGAGAGATTCTTGCTCAGGAAAATGCCGCGATGGCTGCACTGGGGCATACGAGCGCCGAAGTCAGTGGCACGCTGCGTTTTGCAGCTTCCAGTACATTTTCGCAACTATATATTGCCCCGATATTGCCAGAGTTTTTAGAGCGCTATCCACATATTAATATTCAATTGAACCTTACAGATACACAGATGAACCTTATCGAAGGAGGGTTTGATTTGGCCCTTCGAAATTATGCAGTCGAAGACAGCAGTTTGATGGGGCGTAAAATTGCGAATGACAAACGTATATTGTGCGCATCTCCCAAGTATCTCAAACGCCATGGGATGCCTGTTGAACCTGATGACCTTGCAGAGCATCATTTGCTTGTTTTCATGGATGGCGCCCAGAAAGAACTAGTATCTAATCAAGGGGGGCGCCCTTGTAAATTTCCTCATCCAGACGCTCGACAGCGAGTATCTTGTGATGATGGAACTACTATGCGTTTAGCTACAGAGGCTGGTGTTGGTATTTCCATGAACTCTCTTTGGAGCGTCTATCAGGAGCTTAAATCTGGGTCACTTACTCACGTACTCCCGGATTATGAGGTGGAGGATAATTCAGCTATTTGGTTGGTCTATCCAAAATCGAATGCACTTACAGCAAAGGTAAGAGTATTTATTGATTTTGTTATTGAGAAGATTGGTCAACCTGCAATTTGGAATGCTAAGTAATGACTACCTTGAAAATCAGAGCTTGGAATTTCAGTGAGATTTTAGCAGCATGAATGTAAAAACGATTCTTTCCCGGACCGTAATAAACGACACAGGACGTCATTGTATTGATTAAGGAGGCGGGATCCGGGCTGCCCAATAAGTTATTGTTTATTAATCGACAACGCGTTTGACACGTACTTTAAAGACTAACACGCCGTTGTAGTAAGATTGATTCTCGGCTGTTGCCTATTTTACACGGCTCTTGAGTGTTTGGTTTTTCTAGGGTGCCCGAATTGCCAGGTTAGGGAGGATCGCATCATCCCAGTCCATCCTTACGTCTCCTAACCGGACAATCACCAAATTTTCGTCTCGACTTATGTAGACGCGTTGCCCACCAAACCCATCAAAAAACACCAGGTCTTTGATAGAGTATGGCGCGCTTTGTGTTACAGCTAGTCCTACGCGTTCTGCATTGTAATAGCGTTTTTCTTGCGCGTCTTTGCCTAGCCATATCTGCCATCCATATCCAGCATTGGTCGCTGAAGAAGATGTCATTTGACTAACGAGCGCCTTGGGAATAATTTGTTGTTGATTATGAAGTCCATAATCTTTTACCAATAACCCCAATCGAAGCCAGTCACGCGCACGCGCATGCAAGGCGCTATATGTTCGAGCAAACCCTTGAGGTTCATTGTGCCAAACAAATGCATCATCGGCACCAAGCGGTTGCCACAAGCGCTCAGATAAATACTGCTCGTAACTTTTATCAACCGCCCGTTCCAGAATTAGGCCTAGCAATTGACTGTCAGTATTTGCATAGCGAAAAACAGTTCCTGGTTTATCGACGAGTCTTAGGCTCAAAATCTTAGCTCTTGCAGCAGGCCCATTCATAAAAAATTGAGAAGACTCGGAATTCAAGCCACCTTCACTGGATAAGCTGCGCAATCCACTAGACATCGTAAGCAAATCTCGAATTCGAATATCACTACGTTCATCATCCTTCCACTCTGGAAGGTATTTGCTGGCGAAGTCATCGACGCTCTTGATATAACCATCGCTAATGGCAGCAACAATCAAAAGACCAAGAACAGATTTATGCATTGATGCCGATTCGGGGCGTAACGAACTACCATGCTCTTTAAAGTAGCACTCTTGCTCAATTACTCCGTCGCGCCAGATTAGTAACGCGTAAGAATCCATACTCTCAGCGTAGGTAATGGAAGCCGTATGAGAGCCATCTGGTACACATGCGGCAGGCTTGCCGAGTGAACTAAGCTTTCCAGTTACTCTACCAAGTGGTGAGCGAGTCTCGAGTACGGTGGCGAATGTGGGCGGTATAGCGGGTGATGAGTTTTGGGGTTCACCTTGCTCATTGGTTGAGTGGCAATTGACTATCAAAACTAAAATACTTGCGAAAAATGCCCAATGGAGAAATTTGATCAAGGTTGGCTTCACGTTCGATTTACCTGTGTTTGTTGATATGGGCGTGCAGATATACCATGTAGGGCCCTCATGCTTGGTTCATGGAGCGCACGCACGTTCCATTGAGATCAGCGAATTTCAAATCGCTAGTGTCATGACGTCTTTCTAACTTGCCCGCTTCTAATTTAGCAGTTCAGCGGTTACTTGGGCCAGCCAATAAATAACTGAAATATGAGTGCGACCAATACCGCAAATATAAATGGTTTTGTGGCAAGACCTGAATTTTTATTCATTCCAGGGCTTGCCACAAAACGTTTTTATAGAATTATCGACGGTAAGACAGGGTCAACGCGATTTGTTGTGTATTTGCCTGAATCACTGTAGTGGGGCTAACAAAATCGTTCAATCTGGGTTGGGTGATCTGTGAAGTGACGTATTCTTCATCCAGTAAATTTTTCGCCCATAGTGCAACATCCCAGTTTTCGTTGGCCCAGCCAACACGTGCATTAACGATATTCCACTCATCAATAAATTGTAAGTTAGCCGAACGCGTTGGACTCTTATCTCTATAAATATAGTCAGCACGTGCATACCAACGTGAATTATTTGCCATTTCATAATTATAGTTGGCGTACAGATTAAATTGGGTTTTAACCGTTCGGCCCACTTGTTGGCCACCTACGCTGTTGGTACAAAGTGTTACGTCTCCGCATAACGTGGTAATGGCTCGATCTATTACACCATCGTCATACTTGGGATCGGCATAAGCAAAGCCAAAGCCGATATCAAATGAATCAGTAATAGCGCTATCCACTTGCAACTCAAGGCCTTGTGATGTGGCAGATCCACTATTTCGAACAATGGCATTGATAAATGCCGGATCTTCAGAAGCGCCGTTAATTTGCAGGTCTTCCCAATCTACGTAAAACACAGCCAGGTCGTAGCGGACACGGTTGTTTGCGAAAGTACCTTTCGCGCCAACTTCGATTGTAGTGTTGGTTTCCGTGTCAAAGAATTGTTCATTCGGAAATGATGTTGAGAAGCTGGTGTTGAAACCGCCCGATTTGATTCCCATAGCGGCAGAGGTATAGAGCATGGTCTCATCGCTCAGTCGGTAGTCAAAAGTAACTCGTGGGGCAAAATATTCCCAGGTGTTTGACTGTTGTCCAGATGGCGCGCCAAAAAAACTGGCAATACCATTGATTTCTTTGTCTTCTTCGGTGTAGCGGCCTTCAAAAGAAAGACGACTGCGATCGCCAATGTTCCACTCACCTCGGAGGAATAAGGCCATAATATCAACACCCGCCGTGGCGATATTCGCTTGCTGGTTCGGAACTAACGGCGTTGCTGTTAGCCAGGGATTCAGGAAACCGGGCACTATGCTTTGTGTTGCTGACAGCGGCGCTGAGTCCAGTGTCAAGGCACTACTACTATCAGATTCTTCAGTTGTAAAATAGAGGCCTGCTAACCAGTTGAAGGAATCATTTCCACCCTCAAGTCGGAATTCCTGACTAAGTGTCTCGTCGCTGGCAGCGTTAAAGAACAAGTTGTTCAAGAATGTGAAGCTGGGAGGACCTACCGTATCGGTGGTAAAGTATGCCACGCCGTTCGCGTTGG
Source organism: uncultured Thiotrichales bacterium (assembly GCA_938042355.1). Taxonomy (GTDB): domain Bacteria; phylum Pseudomonadota; class Gammaproteobacteria; order CAZUMV01; family CAZUMV01; genus CALIRD01. Next base: position 6,467 of record CALIRD010000032.1, on the reverse strand, counting down.
CGTCATAGTCCGTGATGGCATCCCATTCTGATTCACTAACTGAGGTCAGACTGGTAAAAGTAAACGCGCCAACATCATAGGCAATTTCCAGTGCGGCCAGCTTGTTTTCAGATTGACCACCGCGTGCCAACGGGTTCTCGCTGATGTTGTCGTTAAAGGGTAGTGAGCCACAGGTATAAGTAGGGTTGCCGCCAGGTCCTGGTACTGGAAAGAAGCTTGGTGGACTGCTGCCACAATTAGGATCAACGCTATGTACACCAGAAGACTCAGTTGTTTTGTCCTGATAGTAAGCCATCAATTTTGTTGTTAGTTGATCGTTAGGTTGCCACTGTAGAGATACCAGCGCCGAGGTATTTTCATATCCACCCAGATTATTGTCTGAAGCAGCATTATCAATTGTACCGTCATACTCTCGGTAGCCGATTGCCGCTGACCCGGATAAAGTTTCCGAGATTGGTCCGGTAAATTTCAAATTTCCGTCAAGATACTCGTCAGAACCAAGTGATAGCGATGCGTTGACTTCACATTCCTCTGAAGGGTCATTCGTTACGTAGTTAATTGCGCCAGCAAAAGTACTGCGGCCGTACAGTGCGCTCTGCGGACCCTTGACGATCTCGACTCTTTCCAGATCCAGCAGTTCCAGATCAAGGTTGTTACGGCTAGGAATGTAGATGCCATCTAGAAACACGCCGACATTATTTTCGCGTCCCGAAATATTGGACTGTGCCAGACCTCGTATCACTGGAGAGGAGAGTGCGCCAACGTTGAAATCCGAAAAAACCAGACCTGGTGTTAGATTCGACACGTCTGCTATGGCCTGAATGCTTGCTCGTTCTATGGTGTCTGAAGTCAATGCGGTGATTGACAGTGGTACGCTTTGTAAAGTTTCTTCGGTTTTACGTGCGGTCACGTAGATCTCTTCCAATGCGCCCGATTCTTCTGCAAATGCGAAATTGCAACCTGCGGTCAGGGTGATGGTCGTCAACCCGACAATTAATGCTTTATACATACTAAAATTCTCCGAGAATGATGTGTGTGAAGTAGGCTACGTTGTTGTTATTACGACATGTCGACAGCTTACAACACCAATATCTCATTCATTCGCTTAACAAATAAGTCCTCCTTGATTTTTTTACTTAAATTCAGTCTAAAATTCTTGTATGCCACTCATGCATCGTGAGTTACAATCAAAAAAAACACTATTTTGATGAGAGTTTATGGCATCAGTTTTGAGTAATACTGAAATGACACCTGTTTTCAACAATCCTCCGGCGATTTGGATACTGGGCGTATTACCGCTGTTTCAGTGTCTTGTACTCGGTGTTGCTAGTCCTCTACCAGCAACAGTAGTTAATGTTGTCTCGGGTTTTCTTTACTGGGTACTCGCCATTTTTCCGTTATGGTGGCTCAGCCATTTCGCAAGCAAATGGTTGCTCTCCAGAATTCATGAAAGATGGATGTGGCTGGGTATTGCACTAGCGAGCGCCTTGGTTTTTATAACTATAAATCTGCTTGGGTATTATTATTTACTAGAGTTTTTATTTAATCGATGGTTAGGGGTTTTTGTTGCACCATTTGATGTTTCACCCCCTCACTGGCTAAATTTGTTCACGCAAGAATTGTTATTCGGGACGTTGGGACATGTATTAATCTGGCAGGCCGTAAACGTATCGTCGCGGTTCATGTTTGGCTATACCCTCTATGAAGCGAAGCCAAAGGTCTCCGCACATACTGCTGGGTTTCTACATCACGTCCCGAACTCATTACGCGATGGTTTACTTGCTGTTCAAGCTCAGGAACATTACATAAAAATTCATTCTAAAGAGAGTTCCGAACTGATTTTGTACCGATTCGGGGATGCTCTAAGGGAGCTCACAGATACTGCGGGTATGCAAGTTCACCGATCCTTCTGGATAGCAGAAAAATCCGTGCGTGAACACAAGCGAGAGGGGGGACGTTTGTTGTTGACGTTACACAACGGCCTTGAAGTTCCAGTCAGTCGATCGTTTATCAGAGAAGTCGAGGGATCTGATTTTTTACTAGAGTGAGGTCATTACATTCTTGAGTTTTAATTACTGGTGTTTTCCCGTAAAAGTATTGAGACATGCTCAGCTTTAGCAAAGAATACTCTACGTTCAATTAGCAAGGGTTCGGTAAGTAATTTTAAAATATCAAAAAAGACCATCATAAGGCGACCTTGATTTTCCCTGGTGGTAGAGGTGGCGGGAATCGAATTGGTACTTAAGGTATTGTTATATAAAATGAACATAATCGTTTCAAACGAAATGCCCCATAATTATCTCAAAAAAATATTCTGATTCCGAACGTATCTAGATACATAGCAATTGTGTTTGAGTTAATGCCGTCTTCTTTAACATATCTTTAGTTTAATTTATTCTTGGCAAATGAATACGCTCCTAATAACCCTGGTTGCTCATGTAATATCAAATTTGTAGGAATATCCATCATAATATTCTGGTGTCGCCCTTTGTTTTCAAAGCCTTTTCTAAAATTACTATCAGCTAAAATCTCAGGATATCTTTGTGCCACACCACCAGCGATATAAATGCCATCAAATGCGCCTATGGAAAGCGCAAAGTCACCAGCGAATTGCCCAAGTAATTCATAAAAAAGATTGATCGTTTTAGTGGCGATCGTATTTTTTGATGAAATGTGTTCAGAATAAATCTCAGCAGTTGATAGTGGCTCGCATTGTGAATCATAGATCAGGCAAATTGCATTGTATAAATTGATAATACCGGGCCCGGATATCAGTCTTTCATTTGATACACGTTGATATATTTTTTCAAGTACTTGTAGTAGTTCTATTTGTAAAGGTGAGGTTGGGGAAAAACCGGTATGCCCAGCTTCAGTCATCAAGGCGCTTACTTCAGTATCGTTTTTTTGTAAACCAACTGCGCCCAGTCCGGTTCCAGGGCCTACGACCCCAGCCGTATACGAATTTTTATCGTGGCTTGTGAATGGTTGGCCTATGTTTAATAGGTCATCTGATTGTAGAAAGGGTATAGAGTAGGCGATGGCTTCAAAATCATTAAGCAAATGTGTTGTAGTGCTCGAAAATTCTTCACGTAATTCTGTAGCTGTGAATGTCCATGGATTGTTACTAAATTGTATAGCTTGGTTGATAACAGGCCCTGCAACTGCAAGACAGATAATATTGGGTGATTCCGATTTAGTGGTATTGAGATAATGTTTTATCGCCTCAATTACGTTAGAGAAGTCTGAACATTGTAATGTCTGTTCATTAGTAAAAATGGAGTCTTCTTGACGTGCTAAAGCAAAGCGAGCGTTAGTGCCTCCAATATCACCGATGAGAGTCGTCATTTATTTTCCCAATCAGGATGCTTCATTTTAATTTGCCGCGACGTTTCTCAAGAAGCTGTCTGACTTCATTCGCCTTTTGCTCTGTGATTGAAAATGTTGCAACAGCCCAGATTGCAATTGCTGAGGCTATAAATGGTACGAATGCATCAAATATTCTGAGTAAGTAAATTGTTTGTTCTGATTGATTGCCTTCGAGCGCGACATCAAAGCCAGTTGCGTTGAGTAAAAAACCACCCGCTGCGAGAGCAGCTGCCATGCCCAGTTTTACCACCCACCAATATATTGAGCCAAACATACCCTCTCGTCGCTCATGTGTTTCCAGTTCGTCAAGGTCAACGACGTCAGCAATCATGGAGGGCATTAATGTGAACAAGCTTCCTAATCCGAAGGCGAGAAATGGTGCAGGTACTAAAATCAACCAAGGTTGAGATGGTGTATAACAAAACCACTTTAATGCATAACCAACCATAGATAACGAGATGGCAATAAAAAATGTTTTGCGTTTACCAATCTTCGTGCCCAGCCAGGTTACGATAACAATGACGCAAAATGTTGAAACGGCACCAAGAGTTCCTGCATAACCGGCAAGCCGTGCTCCCTCAACAGTGTCACCGCTAAAGACATAATAAATGATGACATAAAAGCCGAATGATGCAACCAGCATAAAACCGTTAAAGACAAGAAATGTCGCTATGCAGAGCTTCAGGAAGGGTTTGGATTTTAAAGTGATGGCAAAGCCTTGAAAAAAGCTTACAAGGTTTTCTTTTAGAGATAGTTTGCTGTTACTACTTTTCTCTTTAGTTGAAGACATTCGCTCGCGTAAAAATATGGCAGGTAGAACTCCCAGCGAGATTATAAAAATTGAAAGAATGATTGCGAGTCCAGCTGCTCCATCGACCATATTGTCAAACCACCGCTCGCTTTGCATGATTAACAAGAACCATGGGGCAATAACGTAGGCTAGTTGGCCAATAAAATTTTGAGTCCCCATGAGCCTGGTACGTTCATTATAGTCGGGCGTAAGTTCATAACCGAGTGCAACCCAGGGTGTGGCAAACATTGTGTAGGCAAGATAGAAGAAAAATGAGCCGATCAGGAAAAACCAGAAGTAAAATGATTCACTTTTACCCTCCGGTAACTGCCATAAGAGCGCAAAAATAATACCGACAGCTATTGCACCTATAAAAATGTAGGGGCGTCTTCTGCCCCAGCGAGATCTGGTGTTGTCTGAAATGTAGCCCATCAATGGATCAGTGATTGCATCGGTCAGGCGGGGTAGTGCGCCTAATAGACCTACTAGGGCAGGATTCATTCCCAGACCTAGATTAAGAACAATGACCATTCCGCCTATGGCAGCAGCCAATAAGTTATTGACTAAAGCACCCATGCCATAAACAACCTTTAAATGAAATGGAATACGATCTTCTGCGGCTGTAGTGTATTGACTGGTTTCTGAATTGACAGACATTATGGTCTCGAAATTTCTTAGGCGATGAATCGTCCTTTAAATTGACAGCGCTGTCAAATACTGATACAAATAGAAAAAAGTGACAGCGCTGTCATATAGATAATAATACTAGGATTCTAATCGGAGGGGTCTACGCCGTTCAGGCAATATCAGTAATTCCACATCTTTCGTGTAATTGTTGTTACGCATGATTCTGCGGCTAGACGCTTTATTTTGTAATTGTTTTGAGAAGTAGTAATCAAGAGGGTTTTGTTATGGGTATTCGAAGTCAATTTAATATTTCACGAATCATCACAGCTTTAGCAGTTATTGCTCTTACTGCATGTGGTGGTACCGATGATGGTGTGCCAGCTGGTGAGTTTGTAGCGCCGGTTGTTGAATTTCAAACTGTCTTTGCTGACGAGTTTGATGGTGATGCCCTGGATGAGAGCATGTGGAACATTGCCTCTGGTGATGGTTGTCCTGATCTTTGTGGTTGGGGAAATAATGAATTGCAAATCTATTCCCCCGACAACATAACAGTAGCAAATGGCGTGATGTCAATTGAAGGCCGGCAGGAAGCAGACGGCAGTTATACTTCAGGCCGTATTAACTCTAAAGGCAAATTTGATTTCCAATATGGTCGTATCGAAGTAAGTGCGCGTATCCCAAGTGGAAAAGGAACATGGCCTGCCATCTGGATGTTGCACAGTGATCCGAGCATTTACGGTCCATGGCCACTTTCTGGTGAGATCGACATTATGGAAGCCTTTAACTACGGTGTTGATGGCAATAATCGTATCGCCAGCACTACTCATTACGGTTTACCAGTGCCTCCATTTAATGGCACCACATCGTCTACTGACCTTGCACCCGATGCGGACCAGGCTTTTCATGAGTACGCGATGGAATGGGAAAAAGATAAAATTCGTTTCTATGTAGACGGACAGCATTTTCAAACACAAAACTCTGACAACTGGTTTACTTATTACCCAGCAAATGAAGAAGGTTTCTATGACCCCTTTGGTCCGTATACATTAGGATTGGAAGACGCTCCTTTTGATCAGGCATTTCACTTACTACTTAACTTCGCCATTGGCGGTGATCCTGTTGGTAACCCAGATGCTAGTACGCTTTTCCCACAGTCTCTCGAAGTTGACTACGTACGCGTGTATGAATGTGTCAATGCTAATCCAGACACTGGCCGTGGTTGTGGTACAGCTGATGCATCGGTCGTACCTCTTGAAGACCTTGATGGTGGGCCGTTGGCAAACGCCAATACTGCCCAGCCATTTATTGAGGCGCTGGATTTGTACATTGATGGTCCAGAAGTTATTTCGGTAACAATTGGTGAGGATTCTGCCAGTAATGCTCTGGGTGTTGACGGTTTCACAGGAGATGGTGCAACAGTCACGAACGACCCCGCCTTTACAGACCCGGATGATGCCAGTAATACACTGTGGCACGTGGCGGTCGCTGGTGGAGTTGCGAACGTATTTCTATCAACTCAAGATTTGACTGAAGATCCAATCCTCGACTCAGGTTTCGATTTTTCTTCCTCAAGTAATGGCGGCATACCCATTGGCGAAATTGTATTTGATATGCAAATCAACTCGATGTCCGATGGTGCGATGCTGGTTGTTAAATTAGACAGCGGTTTTCCGAACCTTGGAGA
>CALIRD010000031.1 GCA_938042355.1 uncultured Thiotrichales bacterium | reverse complement strand
ACCGGTGATCAGATAGGAAGGAATGCCTGCGCGTTCTCCCAGTTCGCGTAACCGGTTTGAGTTTGAGCTGTTGGGCGCACCAACGACCAATAACACATCGCACCTGGCACACAGAGCTTTGACGGCATCCTGACGGTTCTGTGTGGCATAGCAAATATCATCTTTGCGCGGTCCCTGAATGTGGGGGAAGCGCTCGCGTAATGCATCGATTATCGCGGCGGTATCATCTACCGAGAGGGTAGTCTGGGTTACATAGGAAAGCTGTTCCGGGTTGTCTACCTGCAGAGCTTCGACGTCCTCAATAGCTTCAATTAAATAAATCTTGCCACCGTCACTGTCATCATAGCGCCCCATGGTACCTTCTACCTCCGGATGTCCAGCATGACCGATCAGAATGGCTTCACGTGCTTGCCGGCTGAATTGTTTAACCTCCAGATGTACTTTAGTCACCAAAGGGCAGGTGGCATCAAACACTTGCAAACCTCGTCTGGCTGCCTCTTCTTCAACTTTTTTTGAGACACCATGGGCGCTGAATATAACTGTGGCATTATCAGGTACTTCATCAAGCTCATCGACAAAGACGGTGCCTTTTTCTTTTAGATTATTGACCACAAACTGGTTATGCACGACTTCATGACGTACATAGATCGGGGCGCCGAATATTTCCAGCGCCCGTTCAACTATCTCGATAGCGCGATCAACACCGGCGCAGAAACCGCGCGGGTTTGCCAGGGTAACTTCCATAGGGTGAAGTATAGCCTATAGCAGACTATGATTTAATTGGAGTTATAAATTACCCGATCAGGACCAGCATTGGCTGGTGGAGTCATTGTTACTGCTGTCTTTGGCAGTTCTTGCGCCTGTGGATGACAGAGTAAAGCTTTGGCAGGCATCGTCATTTGTTTGTGAGCCTTTTGCAGCGGCTGTAATTTCATATGTCATACAATTATCAGCCGCAGGTAAACAAGCGATACTCAGGTCGTAAACGCCTAATTCTGAGGATAGTGTGTTAGTAGTTGCAGTATCCAGGCCTAGACCCGTACATGAATCACCGCTTGCATTTTCGCCAATTTTTCCACCAAACTGGGTGGTGTATTGATTACAAAATGACATATGTTTTTCAAGTTTATGTGCCACTTCCTGTATCGATTTAAGTGCGTCGCTACGTTTTGCCTTGCGCGCAGCGTTACTGAAATTCGGGTAGATGATGGCTGCCAGGACACTGACAATCACAATCACAATCAGCAATTCGATTAATGTAATACCCTGTTGTTTCACGTTGTTCATCATTTAATTTGCCTCCATTGCACGCGACCGCCATTACCGACTATTTTGTTTTTCACACCCGTGCCTAACTGAACGTTTTCAGTAGTCATATATTCTACACTAGCAAAATTTTCTACACCGCTATCGGTGGTTTCAGAGCCATTGTTGAGTATGGTTATGGGGGCGATAACACCACTACCTTCCAGTTCTACTGCACTGGCAAAAGAGTTAGCACCAGCGTCATCATCTTCAGTAAAAAAGTTATCACCATTGACATCAATGGGTGTAAACCCCGGGTCTTTGCCTTGAAAGGCGTCGATAACATAAAGGAAACTCTTGCCACCGCGAGTACATTCATCGACTTGGGGCTCAAAGGTGGTGAAAGCAACCAGGCTATTATCGAAGATCAACGACTCTGTGAACTGTAATTCACCTGCAAAGAAATCAAAGTACCAACCGTGGGTTAATGGAGCTTGATTTTCAGCCAGGTTGTATACAACATTATTACCTTCAATAGTTCTGATTGTAGTGTCACCTCCGGCATTTGTTAGATTTGCACTCAAGGTACGCAGAGACAAGTTCTGACGAGTGATGGCTGGTACAATCAAGTTTGGCTGAACCTCATCGATATTTTTTACGTCGCGATCCCAAATGCCGTAATAACTATTGATTACATTATTATCAAAGTTATCGGCCTCTTCCAGATACTTGCCTGTTCCGAAAATCACCATTACACCTACATCCTTACCGTCTGCGACAATATTTATTACTGTTGGTTTTTCAGTAATGGCTTGCGCTTCTCCTGTCGGTGAGTCTGCAGTAAAGAATGGCTCCGGCTCGCCACCATTGGTGTAGGCAACGCCCCAGTCATCTACATTAGTACTGGTTAGATCAAATTTCCACATATTGCCATTCAGATCGCCACCATATACAAAGTCAGTAATGTAATCTCCGTCGGCATCCACTGTTGTGATACTGCCAATCCCATTTGAAGTGTTTGTGGTGCTACCACCGTTACCGGTATCGATCTGTTTAATCAAATCTCCTGTTTCAATATTCACGATAAAGATGCTGGCGGTTCCTGAGCCAGTTTCACCATTAGCATTTATTTCATGACTGTTATAGCCATTACCAAAAATTGCGGCCCACTGACCATTGGCTTGAGTATGAGAATTCACGTCTATAGGTAGATTATGCAAACGTACTATTTGCGGTTTACCATAACCATATCCAAGGTTTTCGTGGCTAAACTCCCATAACAAGCGTTCACTTATTTTATTTTCAGTTTCATCTTGGGCTAGACCTGCATCAGGTTCTACTGTCACATCGAGGGCATAAACCATGCGCCCTCCGCTTCGTAGATGACCGGTCAATACGGTATGCCAGGATTTGTCAGAAAAGAAAAACGCCTCGCCAGCATTGGGACTGCCATCTACGTAAAATTTATGAGTGTAGTCTGGATCGGTTAACTGAGTTAAATTGGCTATAAGTGGTGAAGGAATATAGGCAAATTCTTCAATACCTGTAACGCCATTGAATGCATGCAACATACCATCATTAGCACCAATGTAGACCATGCCCTCTCTTTCGCTTATCGCTGTTGTGTAAAAGTCATTAAAGCTACCAGCATCTTCTGCATTTTCACGTAATTCAGTAAGATTGTTCCAGCGATCTTTCCAATTGTCACCCGGGTATATTTTTTGAGGGTTAACCACTAGTGCTGGAGATGAGTTGATGATGTCACCGAGTATATTTTCTCGATCTCTGAATGTGCCGCCATTTTGCTCTTCGTTTGTTCTTGCGCCTCTGATGAAATCGCCAATGGCAGTGGCAATTGCTAGGGAGTTATTCTCCGGAGGGTTATAAGTTGGGTCGAGCTTCTTAACCTGCTCCTGTGTCAGTGAGTTGGCCTGAAATGGAATGGCGGTAGTCGTGTTAACCCCATTTTCATCAATGCTAATTCCGCTAGAGGTAAAAATTCGGCGTGCTGTTGGATCCACTGCATCCAGATCTTCCTGCCCGGTACTCTCACAGTCACCACCAGTTAATAAGCAGCCGGCGTCAAATTGAATTGATCCGATATTCAGGTTGTTGAAAGTATATCCTTGTAGCGTGCCACTCCAGTCACCACTGGAAAAGCCGGCGCGGTAGAGGAATTCTGTGTCAGCTGCCTGAGTACTATCAGTACTGATAGCAGATGCAGAGGCATTACTGCTAATGATACGACCCAGAATTTCTTTAAATGCGAGTGTCAACTCTGTAGTATTTGACGCGCTGAAGTAGTCTCCTCGTGAGTTGATTGCGGTGTGCCAGGTGTCGTCAATTCTGGTACCTTCATTACCACCATCAGTAAACCATTCGATACTGCCATCTATAAGTCCTTCGAGACTTTCGGGATGAGCTAATTTTCCGTCTACACCAAGTGAAACCGTGTAGTTCACCAGATGCTGCCAGGTGGCTGGATCATTGGCAGGGTTAAAAAACTGTTCAGCCGCTGAAGCGTTCATATTAGAAGTTGAAGAAAAAAATGGTGTCAGAGTGTCATCAAGATCGGGCCGTAAATCTGTAGCCCAGTAGTAGAATGCCCAGTCTGAAAGATATCCAGCCGCTGGTGACGGTGCAGAGTAAGGTGGTGTTCCTGCTGAGAACACAGTGCCATCTGGAAGAGTTCTTGAGATGTTGTCAAAGTCATTATCTGCCACCTCAATTCCAGAGTTGTAAGTCCACGCACCATCGGTAAACATAACATTATAGTTTTGACGACAACTTAAATCGGTCGCTGGATCATACTCTTCAATGGGTGTGCCTGGTGAGACCGCAAAGGGATTAATGTGATCGGTTGAACTAACATACGTTCCAACGGTTCGGAGTGCAGCAATCAGAGGGGTGCCAAAATCCTGTTCCATATCTGCCAGCCAGTCATAAAAATTAACTTTATGTTGGCTGGTAAAGGGTGAAACATAGTTTGCGTTATCGAGATTGAATTCTTTAAGAATATTAATATCGTTCCAACCGACCCTGATATCGCCGCCAACCAGATCAAACGCAATTGATGCAGCAGATTTTGTCACCAGCAGGCGATTTCGATAGTAGCTATACCAGTTGGCAAAGTTTTGTTCTTCATCTTGCTCTATGTTATTTATCACAAAACAGCTGTCTGCTAACTCAGAGTTGTAATTGTTACCAGCTACGTCGTTGCATTCATTGTAAGCGGTGTCTGTGTCTGGATCGATACTTCCATCAAAAGTGGCGTAGTAGGCGCGTTTGTTATTGAGTTCAAAGTCGACAAACTCATGTAAAGGAACTTCGCCTTCTCTTCTGAGGTAATTATAGGTAGGAACATATTCCTCGCCGAGATTGATTTTTGCTGCATTCTCATCAAAGCCATCGACGCTGGCTTCAGAAAAAATTGCGTTAGGATAAGTGCTGCCATCAGCTTTTATAGGTAACTCATAGACAATGTCTGGATTGTAGTAGATCTTGTTAAGATTAGGGTCAGTCCAGCAGGTTCGTAATACGGTTTTTGGTCCACCATCAGGAGGGTTAACATCCGGACAGTACACACTGGCATCAAATATGTCAGCGCGTTGCATACTGGTCGAGTTATCCAAGGTCAAAATAACATTCGGTGCCAGCTCTTCTTTAAGAAATAGCGGTACGTCAGGAAATGTTATTTCGGCCGCATAGGCGTTCGATGTAATCACAACGGTCGCGACAGTGGCTGAAAAACAGCTAACTAGTTTTTTCTTGATCATAACTATGACTCGTTAAAATGTACGGCGAAACACTGATTGAAGAATAATCTCGGACGCAGCCGTCGTCCCTTTGGCGCGACTGGTAATTCGATAGTACTGAAAATCTTCGCCACCGGCAGCAGCAGCGACCGCACCAATATACTCAATCACATATTTGGGTTGTTCGATGATTTGTTGCAACTCGGCGTCTTCATTCTCAACAGCCAGGGTTCGACCTATGGCCTCCCAATTCAGATCCTGCCAAGATGAATTACCGCGAACACCATCACCGTTGTCGCCGGCGAATACTGCCGTTTTACATGCTTCGGCTTCGCAACTTGCTACGGTTGCTGGAATGCCTGCGGTAAGTGATTCAATCCAGCGTTCACCTTCAAGTAGTGCGGCTTCAGCAGCCTGAAAGGCATTATTCATATCACGCTCAGTACCAGCCAGGCGTTCCGAGGTGCTCACGCGACTCATTGACATGGTGCCAAGTAACGTCATGAGCAATAGTAAAATGAGGCCGATGGCGAGTACTGCACCTTGTTGTTTGTAATGGTTCATGAACTTCGGTTCCTCAAATAAATTTCACTGGTAAAGGTTTTTTTCATGGTGTCACCCACGATGGTGGCCTCAAGCGTTAACGACAGCATCACGGTGACAACTCTTAGTCTTTCATTGACACTTAATTCACCGGCATGTTTATACATGTTGACGCTGCCATCTGCCGTGGTATCAGTGTCTATGCCGTACAG
>CALIRD010000030.1 GCA_938042355.1 uncultured Thiotrichales bacterium | reverse complement strand
GAGCGGGTATCGATGCCGGATTTCGATGTCGATTTTTGTATGGACAAACGTGATTTGGTTATTGATTACGTGGCAGAAAAGTATGGTCGCGAGAAGGTCTCGCAAATCATCACTTACGGCACCATGGCAGCCAAGGCGGTGGTGCGAGATGTCGGCAGGGTGCTCGGTCATCCCTATGGTTTCGTTGATCGCATTGCCAAGTTGATTCCGTTTGAAGTCAAGATGACCTTGACCAAAGCGATGGAACAGGAAGAAGAGCTACGCACACTATACGAAACGGATGAAGAGGTGACCGCCTTACTTGATCTCGCAATGAAGCTGGAAGGTTTGTCTCGTAATGCTGGCAAGCACGCGGGTGGTGTGGTCATCGCGCCCACCAAGCTGACCGATTTTTCAGCTCTCTACTGTGAACCCGGTGGTCGTAATCTGGTCACGCAATTTGATAAAGATGATGTCGAGGCTATTGGCTTGGTCAAGTTTGATTTTCTGGGTCTGCGGACCCTGACGATCATAGACTGGGCGGTCAAAGCCATTAATGCCGCCAGAGCAGATGGTGAAGAACGGCTGGATATTAATCAGATCCCGTTGGATGATGAGCCATCCTATGAGTTATTGTCGAATAAACAAACTACGGCGATATTCCAGCTTGAATCAGGTGGAATGAAGGAGTTGATCGGCAAACTCAAGCCGGATCAGTTTGAAGATATTATTGCGTTGGTGGCGCTATATCGCCCCGGACCGTTGCAGTCAGGCATGGTGGATGATTACGTAGCCAGACGACATGGTAGACAGCCTGTAAATTATCCCCATCCGAGTCTCGAAGAAATCCTCAAACCGACTTACGGAATAATACTGTATCAAGAGCAGGTTATGCAGATTGCTCAGGTGCTCGGCGGATTTACGCTGGGTGCGGCAGACATTTTGCGCCGGGCAATGGGTAAGAAAAAAGAAGCGGAGATGCTTAAGCAGCGTGAAGTGTTTATTCAAGGTTGCGCTAAAAACGACATTGATGAACTTACCTCCGGCTACATTTTCGACCTGATTCAAAACTTCGCCAAATACGGTTTTAATAAGTCACACTCTGCTGCCTATGCGCTGCTTTCGTATCAAACCGCCTGGTTAAAGACCCATCACACCGCGGCATTCATGGCCTCGGTCTTATCTTCAGATCTTGATAATACCGATAAAATCGTGACCCTGATTGACGAGTGTCGACAACTCAAAATTGAGGTTTTACCGCCCGATGTGAATCAATCCATGCTGCCCTTTACCCGGGTCAGCGATAATCAGATTCGTTATGGTCTGGGAGCGATTAAAGGGGTTGGCGAAGGTGCGATATTTAATTTGATCGAAGAGCGTGAACTCAATGGGCCGTTTAAGTCACTGGATGATATTTGTCGGCGTGCCGATGGTCACAAGACCAGTAAGCGAGTGCTTGAGGCAATGATTCAAGCTGGCGCTCTGGATTCACTCGGCGCCAATCGTGCCAGTTCTTTTGCCTGGTTACCGCAAGCGATGCAGCGCGCTGACCAACATGCGCGTGACGCTGAAGCGGGGCAGGATGATATGTTCGGTGGTGCGGCGGCGGTGATTGAGGATGAGCCGATTGAACAGATTCAAGAATGGAATGAGCGTCAGCGCTTGCAGGCAGAGCGCGACACCCTGGGATTGTATTTAACCGGTCATCCGATTCAGGAATATTTACATGAGTTGAAATCATTCACTAGTTGTTCAATCAGCTCGGTTCAGGCGATTTCTGAAAAAGTTGCGAGTCAGGGGCCAGGGGCAGAACGTCAGGTAGTGATTGCCGGCCTGGTGGTGGCTTTGAACATTCGTAACGGTAGAAATGGCAAGTTTTGCATCATGACGCTGGATGATCGTTCAGGTCGGGTTGAAGTCGGTTTGTTTGGTAAGATGTGGGAAGAATTTGGTAGCCTGGTGATCAAAGACCAGATACTCGTGATTAATGGCTCGATCAAACAAGATAATTACAGTGGCAGGAATTCACTGCGTGCAACTGAAGTATTTGACATTGAACAGGCGCGCTCGCGTTACGCCCGTTTTATAGAGCTCGCTCTGCATCGCAACCAGGTCCAAAATGGTTTTGTTCAGGATCTGGCGACTACCATCGAACCTTATAAAAACGGCGAATGCCCAGTTGTAATTCGATATCGAAACGGTGATGCATTGGCTGAATTAAAACTGGGTCGTGAATGGTCGGTGTTACCGAGTGACCAATGTCTGAGTCGTCTGCGAAAGTTGGTCGGTAAAAACAAAGTTGTTGTCTATTACCCGGAAGCAGCGAGCAACTAGTGACAATGATGAGCTTTCAGCAGCGACTTCAAAAAACCTTGCAGGGTGATCTTCCCGGATTGGCATCTCATGTGAAAATGGTGTCTCCAGTACGACGTAAAATCGCTGTCAAAAAGCAGCATACCGAGCGTACACAGGCGGCGGTACTGGTGTTGTTTTACCCGGTGGAAGATATACCTCATCTGGTTTATATCAAACGTACGGGTGATTTTGGAGTGCCTCATGGAGGACAGTTAAGTTTCCCTGGTGGTCGTGCCGAAGCTGAGGATGACAGTCTCGAACAGACCGCTCTACGTGAAGCACAGGAAGAGGTTGGTATCGATTCAGCTGAAGTCAAGGTACTCGGGCGTTTGTCATCCTTATATATACCAGTGAGTAATTTTTTGGTACATCCCTATGTTGGCTGGCTTGATCACAAGCCGGATTTAACACCGGAGGAAAGTGAGGTAGCAGAAATTCTCGAAGTACCTTTGCCTCATTTGCAGCAACATAAAACGATTGGTGAAACCAGTATTCAGGTGCGCGAAGATCTGACGATTGATAATGTCCCTTACTACGATCTTTTTGGCCATGTGTTGTGGGGCGCGACCGCCATGATGACCAGTGAACTACTGGATATCGTCCCAAGAATGCGCGAATCGTGACGCTGCCGTGTTATTGCGCTATCATTTTGATCTGAGACAGGAATAGATAGTGTCATGAACCCCGATTATCTGGATTTTGAACAACCCATAGCCGAGATAGAAGCGAAGATTAACGAGCTTCGATACGTGGGTGATGCTGACAGTGTGCATATCGCGGAGGAGATAGGATCGCTGGAACAAAAATTGGTAAAGCAGACCGAAAATATTTTCAGTAAATTAAATGCGTGGCAAATTTCACAATTAGCCAGACACCCGTCTCGTCCATACACTCAGGATTATATTGAATACCTGATGACGGACTTTCACGAACTGCATGGTGACCGAGCCTATGCTGATGATGCCGCAATCATCGGTGGAATTGCCAGATATCATGAGCAGCCTGTGATGGTTATTGGTCATCAAAAGGGACGCGATGTGAAAGAGCGTGTCAGACGTAACTATGGCATGCCACGCCCTGAGGGTTATCGTAAAGCTTTACGCCTGATGCGCCTTGCCGAACAATTTAATATGCCGGTGATCACATTTATCGATACCGCAGGTGCCTATCCTGGTGTTGGCGCCGAGGAGCGTGGGCAAAGTGAGGCCATTGCGAGAAATCTACAGGTGATGTCCGGTCTTGGTGTACCCATTATTGCTATTGTGGTCGGCGAAGGTGGCTCGGGTGGTGCACTGGCACTCGGTGTGGGCGATCATACTATGATGCTGCAATACAGCACCTATTCCGTTATCTCTCCAGAAGGTTGCGCCACCATACTCTGGAAAAGTTCTGACAAGGCCTCTACGGCTGCCGAGGCATTAGGTATTACCTCGCAAACCTTGTTGGAACTCGAGCTGGTGGATGAGGTGGTTCCAGAGCCTCTTGGTGGTAGTCATCGAAATCCAGAAGAGTTATTTAAAACACTCGATAAATCTATTCAGGTAGCACTGGACCGTCTAACAACAATGGATATTGAAACGGTAAAAGAGAAGCGATATCAGCGCTTGATGTCCTATGGTCGCTTCGAAGGATAAGTCAGACGTCACTAAACAGCTTTACCGCAGCCTTGATGCCTTAACCAATATCAACCGTTATGTCGTAGCCTTGAGCGGTGGCGTTGATTCTGTCGCCTTAACTCATATGCTGGGCAGTTTACCCACTCAATACATAAAACCTCTCGTAGCAATACACGTCAACCATGGCTTACACCCGGATGCCGATAACTGGCAAACACATTGCGCGGCATTTTGTCAGGATCTCGGTGTGAGTTTTATCGCCGAAGCCGTTCAGGTGGCTAACACGGGAAAAGGAATTGAGGCTGCTGCGCGTGACTTGCGTTACGCTGCTTTGAGTAAACACCTGAATTCTGACGATGCCTTGTTTACCGCTCATCATCAACAAGATCAGGCAGAAACAGTTTTATTGAATTTATTTCGAGGTGCAGGTGTTGATGGGCTAGCTGGCATGCCGATCGTGAAGGAGCTTAAGCAAAGCGTACATGTACGCCCATTGCTAAATATCAGTAAAGCCGAGATCGAGTCTTACGCCGTCCATCATCAATTGACCTGGGTTACCGACCCGTCTAATAAAGATACTGCTTACACCAGAAACTATATCCGTGAGTCATTACTTCCGAATCTGCGCCAACGCTGGTCGGAAGCAGATAAGGTTCTATCACGTACTGCGCAGAATATGGGGCAGGCTGGAGAATTGCTCGAGGATTTGGCGGTTCTGGATCTCGCTAATACTACCGATAACCAGCACGGGTTGAAGCTGGATACTTTCAGTGAATTATCACTCGCCAGGCAGCATAATCTGCTCAGGTACTGGCTCGGTCAACAGCAGTTGATTCCATCCTCAGCACAATTAGATACGGTACTCAATCAATGTATCGGTGCGGCGGAAGATGCAACGCCTGCTGTTAAACTGGGAGAGTATGTCATTCGTCGCTATCGAGATCGCTTGTACTTGCTGTTGCAGGAAGAATCGACACCTCTCCAACCTTGTGACTGGGATTTGAAAGAAAATTTGGAGTTGTCTGAGTTGGGTTTGTTATTGGAGCCAGACTGGTTGCTTTCTCGTCATGCTGAGTTGTCAGATCTGGATCAGGTGCAGATTCGCTTCAGACAAGGTGGTGAGAAATTCAAGGCTGATAAACAAGGCTTGAGAAAGTCTTTGAAGCACTATTTTCAGGAGACTGGTGTGCCACCATGGGAGCGTGACCGGATCCCGTTGTTCTACAAGAATGATGAATTAATTGCTGTCTGGGAGAATAGCCACAGCAAACATTAGTTTCTCGTTTAATTGCCGTTAAAAGACTGACTTTCATTGTAGTCAAAATTGGCATCTGCTATCCTCCTACGACAGTGCACATGTGTTCAAATTTCCGGAAAGTACTGTATTCATGACCAGATATATCTTCATCACCGGCGGCGTTGTCTCGTCGCTAGGCAAGGGTATTGCTTCAGCCTCCTTAGGCGCCATTCTTCAGGCTCGTGGTCTTAATGTGACCATGATGAAACTTGATCCCTACATCAACGTAGACCCTGGCACCATGAGTCCGTTTCAGCACGGTGAGGTGTTTGTCACCGAGGATGGTACCGAGACCGATCTTGATTTAGGTCATTACGAACGCTTTGTCCACTGTAAAACGGGACGCTCCAACAACTTCACTACCGGTCAGGTCTACGAAGAAGTCATTCGTAAAGAACGCCGTGGTGATTATCTAGGCGGCACCGTCCAGGTCATTCCTCATATTACCGATGAAATCAAACGCCGCGTACGAGAGGGTGCTGACGGTGTTGATATTGCCTTGATTGAGATTGGTGGTACGGTCGGTGATATCGAGTCTTTGCCATTTATGGAGGCTATCCGTCAAATGGGTGTGGAAGAGGGGCCGGAAAAAGTCCTGTTCATGCATCTCACTCTGGTGCCGTATATTGCGGCGGCGGGTGAGCTCAAGACCAAACCGACTCAACACTCGGTCAAGGAATTGCGCTCAATCGGTATTCAGCCTGACATTCTCATTTGTAGAAGCACCGAGGCACTGCCGGATGATGAAAGACGTAAAATCGCACTTTTCACCAATGTCTCTGAGAAAGCGGTCATTTCCTGTATAGATGTAGACAACATTTATAAAATCCCGCTGTGGTTACACGCTCAAAAACTGGACGATATTGTGGTCAGTAAAATGAGTCTGGACTTGCCTCAGGCAGATCTGGGTGATTGGCAACAAGTGATTAATGCCATGGAATATCCAGAGATCGAGGTCACGATTGCCATGGTAGGTAAGTACATCGACTTGACCGAGTCATACAAGTCATTGAATGAAGCTTTGACTCATGGCGGTATACATACTCGCACCAGAGTTAAGATTAAATATATAGATTCAGAATCATTGGATGCAGGCAACCTGGATGCTCTTAACGGGGTAGATGCCATTCTGGTACCGGGTGGTTTTGGCATACGTGGTGTTGAAGGAAAAATTGCTGCCGTCAAATATGCGCGAGAAAATCGTATTCCGTATTTGGGTATCTGTCTGGGCATGCAAGTAGCCGTTATTGAATACGCTCGCAATATGGCGCACCTCGATTCAGCTAACAGCACCGAGTTTGTTGCCGATACACAGCACCCGGTTATCGCATTGATTACCGAATGGCAGGACGCCAGTGGCGTTGTTGAACAACGAGATGAGCAAACCGATCTGGGCGGCACGATGCGACTGGGTGGTCAGGATTGTCGATTGATTGATGGTACCTTGACCCGTGAACTGTATGGCAAGGAAACTATTGTTGAACGTCATCGTCACCGCTATGAGTTTAATAATAATTATCGCGACGCGATTGAAAAGGCGGGTATGACTATTTCCGCTGTTTCTATGGATGATGAGTTAGTCGAGGCCATTGAGTTACAGGATCATCCGTGGTTTGTGGCTTGTCAGTTCCATCCCGAATTTACTTCCAGCCCTCGCGGTGGGCACCCACTGTTTTCAGGCTTCATTCGCGCTGCCAGACTGCAGCATGAGGAAGCTACACTTAAAGAAGAGGTCGCTTGATGCAGCTTTGTGATTTTAAGGCTGGTCTCGACCAGCCGATATTTTTGATAGCCGGCCCTTGCGTCATCGAGAGTGAAGCAATGGCGATGAAAACGGCGACCACACTTAAAGAGATTACCGACAAAGTCGGGATCTCCTTTATCTACAAGTCCTCTTTTGATAAAGCCAATCGTTCATCTTCGGCGAGTTTTCGAGGACCGGGTATGGCAGAGGGTTTGCGCATACTGGCTAAGGTCAAGGCCGACGTGGGAGTGCCGGTGCTAACCGATGTACACGAAGACACACCCATCGAAGAGGTGGCCGAGATTGTTGATGTCATGCAAACACCTGCGTTCCTGTGTCGACAAACCAATTTTATACAACGGGTTGCCAAAGCCGGGATACCGGTAAATTTAAAGAAGGGGCAGTTTCTGGCGCCCTGGGATATGGGTAATGTGGTTGATAAAGCCAAAGAGACGGGCAACCAACAGATTATGGTCTGTGAGCGTGGCGCTTCTTTTGGTTATAACAATCTGGTTTCCGATATGCGCAGTGTCGCGGTAATGCGAGATACCGATTGTCCTGTGGTTTTTGACGCCACGCATTCAGTCCAACTCCCGGGTGGAAAAGGTACCTCATCAGGTGGCCAACGAGAACACGTACCGGTACTTGCACGTGCAGCTGTAGCGGCAGGTGTTTCCGGTTTGTTTATGGAATCACATCCTGAGCCAGAAAAAGCACTGAGTGACGGCCCCAATGCCTGGCCGATGGATATGATGGAAGATCTGCTAAAAACATTGCTGGAAATTGATCAGTGTGTAAAAGCACAGGGTTTCGCAGAAAACGCATTTAAGTAAACACATCTTTGAGGATGATATGAGCACTATTAAACAGGTTGTAGGTCGGCAAGTAATTGACTCGCGTGGAAACCCTACTGTTGAGGCAGACGTAATTCTTCATTCAGGAGCTAAAGGCAGAGCAACGGTTCCTTCAGGAGCGTCAACTGGTTCGAGAGAGGCAATCGAACTGCGTGATGGGGGTAAAGCCTATCTTGGTAAAGGTGTTACCAAGGCGGTAGCAAATATCAACGGACCATTGGCTGAGTTAGTCTCCGGAATGTCAGTGGCTAATCAGCGTGATATTGATCAGGCTATGCTTGAGTTGGATGGCACGCATAATAAAGCGAATCTTGGTGCCAATGCCTTGTTGGCCGTTTCTTTGGCTACCGCTCATGCTGCCGCTGCCGATGCTGATCTTCCTTTGTATCAGTCTGTTGGTGGCAGAGACGCCAATTTATTGCCCGTACCCATGATGAATATCATCAACGGTGGTGAGCATGCTGACAATAGTGTCGACATGCAGGAGTTTATGATTCTTCCGATTGGCGCAAAAAATATTGCTGAGGCCATACAGCAAGGTGCTGAAGTCTTTCACGCTTTGAAGTCAGTTTTACACAGTAAGGGCATGAATACGGCAGTAGGTGACGAAGGCGGATTTGCTCCGGACTTGCCTTCAAATGTGGCCGCTATCGATGTCATCCTGGAAGCTATAGATAAAGTTGGTTTAAAGACGGGCAAGGATATCTGGCTTGGGCTTGATGTTGCCAGCACCGAGTTTTATAAAGATGGTCTCTATCACCTTGAGTCCGAGGGTAAGAAGTTTAACTCGGAAGAGTTTTCAGAGTATCTGGCGAACTGGGTTGATCAGTATCCAATAATTACCATCGAAGACGGCCTGGCTGAAGATGACTGGGATGGCTGGAAAACGCTTACGGATAAACTGGGTAAAAAAGTGCAATTGGTTGGTGACGATTTATTTGTTACCAATACATCGATCTTTAAAGAAGGTATTGATAAGAATATTGCCAACTCAATCTTGATTAAAGTGAATCAAATCGGTACGTTGACAGAAACTCTGGATGCGATCGAAATGGGTAAGAAAGCGGATTACACCGCCGTTATGTCACATCGTTCAGGTGAAACAGAAGATGTCACTATTGCTGATCTTGCGGTTGCTACTGGTGTGGGTCAAATCAAGACTGGCTCAATGTCACGTTCTGATCGTGTCGCAAAATACAATCAACTACTTCGTATTGAGGAGCATTTGGGTATGTCTGCTGCGTATGCTGGAAAAGCAGCCTTTAGCAAATATTTGTAAGTTTTGAAAATACTCGCCACCATTTTTGTTTTTCTGTTGATCGTGCTGCAATTCAAATTGTGGCAAGGCGCGGGAGGACGTGCTGAAGTGGCTCAACTTGAACAGGCTGTTGCCGAGCAAATGCTTGTAAACAAACAGGCTCGTGAAAGAAATTCAGTATTGGTAGCCGAGATAGATGACCTGAGAAGTGGTTTAACCGCGATTGAAGAGCGTGCCAGAAGTGATCTGGGAATGATTAAAGAGGGTGAAACTTTTTATCAGATTATCCCGGGCTCTTCGGATTCAGACGAGTAATATCACATGGCAGGAAAATACTGGGCGATAGTTCCAGCTGCAGGCAAGGGTAGCCGTTTTGGTGACCCGCTTCCCAAGCAATACCATCCTTTATCAGGCAAGACTGTCATTGAACAAACGATTGCCAAGCTGAATGATTTTGGTGAATTCCAGAAGATAGCCGTTGCCATTGCGCCGGATGATCAGCACTGGGAAACCCTGGAGATTGATACCAAAACTCCGGTTCAAACCTATGTCGGCGGGGAAGAGCGATTACATTCTGTTTATAACGCCGCCATTGAAATTGAAAAAGAAATGGATGAAGACGACTGGATACTGGTTCACGATGCAGCCAGACCCTGTGTTGATCTGGATGATATCAGGCGTCTGATCGTAGC
>CALIRD010000029.1 GCA_938042355.1 uncultured Thiotrichales bacterium | reverse complement strand
TCCTTACTCTCTGAAGAAGCTGTTCTGGCATTTGAATATGGTTATTCCACCACTTCGCCGGCAACGCTGGATATTTGGGAAGCGCAATTTGGTGATTTTGCCAATGGTGCACAAGTCGTAATGGACCAGTTTATTTCATCGGGTGAGCAAAAGTGGGAACGTTTGTCCGGGTTGGTGATGTATCTGCCACACGGTTTTGAGGGACAGGGGCCAGAGCATTCATCGGCTAGATTGGAGCGTTATCTGCAGTTGTGTGCCGAGCTCAATATGCAGGTGGTTGTACCGTCAACGCCAGCTCAAATGTTTCATATGATTCGCCGTCATATGCGCAGAAATTATCTCAAGCCATTGATTGTGATGACACCCAAGAGTTTGCTCAGACACCCTCTTGCAGTCAATGAATTGTCTGATCTTTCTGAAGGCGTTTTCATGAATGTCATACCAGAGATCGATAAGCAGGTAAAAAAGGATATCGAGCGTGTTGTCGTCTGTTCCGGAAAAGTATATTACGATTTACTTAAAGCCAGACGTGACAGTAAGCAGCAGGAAACTGTTGCACTGATCAGACTCGAGCAGCTCTACCCATTCCCGGAAAAAGAATTGGCAAAAGAGCTGGATAGCTATAAAAATGCTACCGACTTTGTCTGGTGTCAGGAAGAGCCACTTAATCAGGGTGCGTGGGATACTACCCGCCATCGTTTAAGACGTTTGAGAAAGTTTTATTCAGTATCAAGGCCGGCAGCAGCATCACCTGCGGTTGGCATGTTAAAAGTTCACAACCAACAACAGCAGGACCTCATTGAGGAAGCATTGCAGCTCAAATAAGCCGTTGCATGCACATAAACACGGATAATTATTATGGCCATAGAACTCAAAACCCCGTTACTCCCTGAATCAGTTGCAGATGCCACCATCGTGGTTTGGCATAAAAAAGCAGGCGAGCACGTCATGCAGGATGAAAACCTGGTTGATCTAGAAACAGACAAGGTTGTGTTGGAAGTCCCGGCACCCATCAGTGGTGTACTCGATGAAATCGTCGAGGATGTTGGTGCGGTCGTCACCTCGGGTCAACTGTTAGGTAAGTTGGTAGAGGGTGATACGCCGACTCAGCAGATCAAGGCACCAACCGCTGAAGAGCTGGAGAGTGCTGCGCCAGCAGAAACTACAGAAGCACCATCTACTTCTACTTCTGGTGCTGCAGCTGCTGCCAGTCCTTCAGTGCGTCAGGCTATGTATGAGAAAGGTATCGATCAGAACAAGGTCAGTGCGAGTGGGGAGAAGGGTCGTATTACCCATGATGATGTTGATCGTGCCTCCATGACCTCTGCTGGAATTCCGGCATTGCCGATTACACAGGGAATGCGTGAAGAACGGCGCGTGCCTATGACGCGATTGCGCGCGCGTATTGCCGAACGTTTGCTGGAATCACAACAACAATCAGCCATTTTAACCACTTTCAATGAAGTCGATATGAGTGCGGTAATGGCATTGCGTAGCAAGTACAAGGAACAGTTTCAAAAGACACATGGTGTCAAGCTGGGCTTTATGTCGTTCTTTGCCAGAGCGGCGGCTGAAGCACTCAAACAATATCCTGAAGTGAATGCCTCAATTGAAGGCGACGATATTATTTATCATGGTTACTATGATATAGGTGTGGCTGTTTCATCCAAGCGCGGCCTGGTAGTACCCATTCTGCGTGATGTAGATGGTTTAAGCATGGCTGATATTGAAAAGCAGATTGCTGACTATGGTGAGCGAGCTCAGCGCTCGGCACTGACGATGGATGAATTAACGGGTGGTACCTTTACACTTTCAAATGGTGGTGTATTTGGTTCGTTGTTATCTACCCCGATTATCAATCCACCACAAAGCGGTATTCTCGGCATGCACAAAATTGAAAAGCGTGCTGTGGTTGTAGATGACGAAGTCGTGGTTCGACCCATGATGTATCTGGCGCTTTCTTACGATCATCGTATTATTGATGGTGCACAAGCGGTTGGATTCCTGGTGGCCATTAAAAACGCGATCGAAGAGCCGGCAAGAATTTTACTGGATATGTGATTCTTTCAAGCATAAAAAAGCCCGCTTAAAGCGGGCTTTTTTATGCTCGTAATTTTATTCGCTCAACAACCCGGCCACTCCTTCAAGCGCCATTGCATAACCCGCCGTACCCAGACCGCAAATGACGCCGACCGCTATACCGCTAATATACGATTGATGTCGAAATTCTTCACGCGCATGAATATTACTGATGTGAACTTCAAACACAGGAATTTCAACCCCCGCCAAAGCATCTCTTAATGCGACTGAGGTGTGTGTGTAGGCGCCGGGATTGATAATGATCGCTTGATACTTGTCGCGCGCGGCGTGGACGATATCAATCAATTCACCTTCCGAATTATTTTGTTCATAATCCAGATGCATACCAAGGTCAGTGGCGATGGCTTGACAGGCTTGTTCAACATCTTCCAGCGTCTCACTGCCATAAATTTCTGGTTGGCGCGTGCCTAACAGGTTCAGGTTAGGTCCGTTGATGAGTAGGACGTTTTTATCGCTCATTATTTTGTCCGGTAGCTGGATCACAAAAGTGTAACCTGAAGGCTACGACAAACAACACTATTCAGCAACTTTTGCTACACTCGCTTCACTATTTACATCTGTCAAAGGACTATCATGGCCTGGTCACCATCAAGCTGGCGCGAATTTCCCATCAAGCAG
>CALIRD010000028.1 GCA_938042355.1 uncultured Thiotrichales bacterium | reverse complement strand
AGGGCGTCAAGCACCATGGCTCCGCAACTATCCATGTCTACCAGATACGTATCCCAACGCGGGTTGTCACCACTATCAGGATCCCAGCGATAGATCTTGAATTCACGGCTGTTGCTGCTTGAGCCTTCGGGTAAAGGCCAGCTTTTACCGGTTTTAATACGTGAGTTAAGTGGAAGTCTGAATTCGGCCATGCTGATTCCTTAGTAAACGCGCGCTTTTGGTGGAACGTATTCTACTTCATCGGTCAGTGTGTAGTTGTGCACTGGTCGATAATCGAAGCTGATGGTATTGCTTTCGTCCAGCCAGGTCAGAGTGTGTTTCATCCACTCATCATCCAGACGATCAGGGAAATCTTCGCGGGCATGTGCGCCACGTGATTCTTTGCGGTTGTGCGCGCTTTTCATAGTGGTAATGGCATTACCAAGCAGGTTTTGTAGCTCAAGAGTTTCAACCAGATCCGAGTTCCAGATCAAACTACGGTCACTGACTTTGATGTTGCTGAATTTGTTGGCGCATTCATCAATCAATTTACTGCCTGACGCCAGAGTTTCTTCAGTACGGAAAACGGCCGCATGATTTTGCATCAGGCGCTGCATTTCCTGGCGAAGTTCGGCTGTGGAGACATCGCCTTCGGCATAACGAATATTATCGAAGCGGGTCAGGATTTCGTCGGTCACAGAATCCGAGGTTTTCTTGTGTTCGGCGCCCGGTGTCATGATCTCGGCGCAGCGGTTGGCCGCGGAGCGACCAAAGACAACCAGATCAAGTAGCGAGTTTGACCCAAGACGATTAGCGCCGTGTACCGAGACACAGGCCGCTTCACCGATTGCCATGAGTCCGGGTACGACTGTGTCCGGATCTCCATCTTTCAGGGTCAAGACTTCGGCATTGTAATTGGTTGGAATGCCGCCCATGTTGTAATGCACCGTAGGCAGAACCGGAATAGGATCTTTAGTTACATCGACTCCCGCAAAGATGCTGGCGCTTTCAGCAATGCCCGGTAAGCGTTTTTCGATTACCTCGGGTCCAAGATGCTCAAGATGTAGATGGATGTGATCTTTGTCTGGGCCGACACCGCGACCTTCATTGATCTCGATCGTCATTGCCCTTGAAACCACGTCGCGTGATGCCAGATCTTTGGCATTCGGGGCATAGCGTTCCATAAAGCGTTCGTTATCCGAGTTGGTCAGGTAGCCACCTTCACCACGCACACCTTCCGTGATCAAGCAGCCCGCACCGTAGATACCGGTCGGATGAAATTGCACAAATTCCATATCTTGCAGCGGCAAGCCGGCGCGCAGCACCATGCCGTTGCCATCACCGGTACATGTATGTGCCGAGGTGCAAGAGAAGTACGAACGACCATAGCCACCCGTAGCCAGGATGGTCATGTTGCCGTAGAAGCGGTGCAGGGTGCCTTCGGCCAGATCCCATGCCACCACTCCACGACATTCACCGTCTTCCATAATCAGGTCGATGGTGAAATATTCGATAAAGAATTCGGCGTCATGCTTGAGTGATTGCTGATATAGGGTGTGGAGCATGGCGTGACCGGTGCGGTCTGCTGCTGCACAGGTGCGCTGCGCAGTGCCTTCACCAAAGTTGGTGGTCATGCCGCCAAAGGGACGCTGATAAATTTTGCCTTCTTCGGTACGCGAGAATGGCATGCCGTAATGTTCCAGTTCATAGATGGCTGGTACGGCTTCTTTCACCATGTATTCAATTGCATCCTGGTCGCCCAGCCAGTCGGCACCCTTGACGGTGTCATACATGTGCCAGCGCCAATCGTCTTCACCCATGTTACCCAGTGAGGCAGATACACCGCCTTGAGCCGCTACCGTGTGTGAACGGGTGGGGAATACTTTTGTGATGCAGGCTGTTTTAAGCCGTTTTTCTGCCAGACCAAATGTTGCACGTAGTCCAGCGCCACCGGCACCCACTACTACAACGTCATAATGATGGTCTACAATTTCATAATCGCCTTTCATTTTTTAAGCTCCACAGCTACGAATGACACTGGTCATGCCAATTAAGGCCAGAATCGCAGCTGCCCAGTTAATTACCGGAATAATTTTTTTCGCCAGATCATGGTTAACATAATCTTCAATGATCATTTCTACACCCTTACTCAAGTGGTAAAAGCTGGCCCAGACAAATACCAGCATTGCTGTGGCATTAAAGGGGCTGCTGATCCATGCAATGGCATCGGCGTACGAAACCCTGAAAATATTGGCGACGTTGAAGAACAGATACAGCGCGGTGACTAACACCACCAGTGCAGAAACTCGTTGTAGTTTCCAATGACGCGAGCCTTTGGCAACTTTGTCCTGGTCAATGGTAAGAAAGCCGAGCATGTTTTTAATATCCATTACACCACCACCCAGGTAAACAAGGTCAGTATCACGGCGGCTACCAAGACGATCTTGCCGGAGAGATACACTTCTTTAAGCTCAAAGCCGGCACCAAAGTCCCACATTAGGTGACGTATACCATTAAGCAGGTGATAGAAAAATGCCAGCGTCCAAAGGAACATCAGAAATTTAATCAGCCAGAAATCGAAAAAATGCGCCACGCTAGTGTAGCGTTGCTCGCCGCCTGCCAGTGACCACAGCCAGTAAACAAAAAGAATGGAGCCGATCGCAAGAGCGGCACCGGTAGCACGATGCAGGATTGACATTACCGAGGTCATTTGCGGTCGGTACACCTGCAAATGCG
This sequence comes from uncultured Thiotrichales bacterium, assembly GCA_938042355.1. Classification (GTDB taxonomy): domain Bacteria; phylum Pseudomonadota; class Gammaproteobacteria; order CAZUMV01; family CAZUMV01; genus CALIRD01. Next base: position 875 of record CALIRD010000028.1, on the reverse strand, counting down.
GTGAAAGCGGTCTGTTGTGTTTAGCCATGGTTTTGTTGTTTGAATCCAGAGTGGTATTTAGAAATCTATGCAGCGACCTTTGAATTCCCAGTCACCGTAGCGGGTGGGTTCCAGACCCTTTTTACGTCCGCCAATCTCTTTTTGTGAAGAGGGTTTACGTACCTTGATTGCTGGTGGTTCCATTGAAACAAAGCGTGTTGTTGGTTTCTTCTTTTCTGACATGCTTCCGGTCGTATTATGTCGCTCAAAGTCGAGTCGAATAGTAGGGTAAAATGCTGCACTTGTCACGGTCATCATACTAGTCAATCGGTGAATTCTTGTACAATGAAGCTACAAATGTCACGGTTATCGTGATGTGTTCGATAAATACCAAATAAAATACCTTTCATGAATGATTCTATTGTCTTTGATCCTGCCCAAATTGAGGCGATCGAGAAGCTTGAGTTGATCGAGCAAGCGCTGCTGAAAAAGCCGGCTGGTAGCAAAAAAAGATGGTGGAAAAGGGCTGAATCAGCCAACTCGCAGAAAGGTTTGTACTTGTGGGGTGGGGTTGGGCGTGGCAAAACCATGATTATGGATCGCTTTTATTCACAGCTTGATATCAAGAAAAAGCAGCGGCTTCATTTTCACCGATTTATGCAACTGGTACACCGACAAAGAGCCGAGTTGAAACAAGTATCCGATCCTATCGCCAAAGTAGCCGATCAGTTAGCTGACCAGGCTGATTTGTTGTGTCTGGATGAAATGCATATCAACGACATTACCGATGCGATGATTATGGGTCGCCTTCTTGAGTGTTTGTTCGAGCGTGGGGTGGTGTTGATAACCACATCCAACGTGCCGCCAGATGATTTGTACAAAAACGGATTGCAGCG
>CALIRD010000027.1 GCA_938042355.1 uncultured Thiotrichales bacterium | reverse complement strand
GACCACGTGTACAACGGTTTATCAAAGCGTGTAGATATTCGTATGAAGACAGCCTCAACTCTTGGCTCATCATCGGTCTCTACACAAATTAACGGGATGCCTGAATCAATGATCAGCTCTAGGTCTTTTAATTCTCTCATTATTGTGCCGTATGTCGTTGTTTATCGTATCTTATCAGTGTGCTTGGGATGACTCTTATGCTGACCTCAAATATAATCAGAACCTGATTCTGGTTAGCCGATCAGTACCTAAGCCCAAACGAAGGTTAAATTATGCATTCAGGCATTGCAATAAATCTACGCCCAGTAGCGTTTGCGTTACAAAGCGTGTGCCTTTCATCACTAAATGCAGCCCTGAAGAGTCTGTTCAGAGAGGCGAAAAGCCTGACGGTGACACTATGAGCGGCAGATATAAGTATGAGAAATCTCGCCGTAGACGACGATACCGGCGGCGCGATAGAGACTACGATGAACGAGATCAGAGACGTGAACAACGTTCATCACGTAAAAAACGTAGCTACTCAAAATCACAACAAAAAAAGATAGATACACGAAAGATTGATTTTTCACCGAAGGCAATCAAAAAACAGGTTGCACGCGAAACCATCAGAGACAAAAGCGTAGTGTACCCATTCGGGTTTGGAGCAGTTGCCGGTGTTGCAGCATTACTGTTTGGAAGCCCTTTGCTGATAGCGGCTGCTGCCACTGGTGTATTTGTTGGTACCGGCAGCTGGATTTTCAATAACACGTTACGCCGCCAAAAACACGTCAGTGATTACCTCTCAGAGATGAACACGCTACTTGCTGGTCAAACCAAACAATCTATCATTGATTTACGCCGGGAGCTTCAACGTGTTCGAGAAGAGCAGGGCTTAAAACAAATCGATTTACTACAAAACAAGTACAACGCATTCAACGATATCCTGGCAAACAAATTCAATAAGGGCGAGATCACGTTCACCCGATATCACGCCATGGTTGAGCAAGTGTTCCTGGCTGTACTGGATAACCTGAAACAAATCACAAATATGCGACAAGCCATCAATGTCATCGATGAAGGTCATATCACAAAACGTATAAACGATTTACAATCCAGACCACAAACACGCACGGGCCAGGAAGAACTGGATGCGCTGATCGGCCGCTACAGGCTTTTACAGAATCAACGTGATAAAGTGCAAGAAAGGCTGGCACAGAATGAATCCGCTATGACCAAGATGGATGAGGTTATGGCTGCAATTTCTGTCATTAACCCCGGACAATCGCAGGCCTCTATGGACATGGAGGACGCTATGAAAGAATTGGAAACGCTTGCGCTCAGAGCAAGCAGTTATTCGTCATCTTAAGACAGAGGTAAACCCATGGCTGAACAAGAAAACGCACTCGTATTCGAAACCAAAGAAAAAATCAAAAAAGAACTGGACCTCGCTGACCCGTTATCAATTGGTACAGAGGCAAAAGCAATTTCTGATCCCGGTTTAAATGACCAGGCCGAAGACGTTGTTGCGCGTATTTTACGTACCGACATGAATTCAAACGAAGAGCAGGAAAAGGCTAAAGCAGCCATGGAAAGTATGGGTTCTCAACTGCAGAAAGAATCTGCACGCCGTTCGGCCATGCTCAAGCAACCCATTGCCAAGCTAATGAAAGACTCGGAAGACGGCGGCAAAGTTGCCAAGTCACTGGTTGACCTCAAGTTGCAAGTGGAAGACCTTGATCCTGCCAAAGTAAATTTGAACGCAGGGTTTCTCACCAGAATACTTGGCTACATACCCGGTGTCGGTACGCCGTTAAAGCGTTATTTCTCACGCTACGAAAGTGCTTCAACCTCCATTGATGCCATCATCAATTCTCTTGAGTCAGGTCGCGAACAACTCAAACGTGACAACATTACTTTAACGGATGATCAGGCAGCTATGTTCTCGCTTACCCGTAAACTGGAAAAGACCATTGAGCTGGCGCGTTTGATCGACACCAAACTTCAGGACAAACTGGATAACGAATTGTTGGCAGATGACCCAAAGCACAAATTTATTTCCGAAGAGCTTTTGTTCCCGTTACGACAACGTATACAGGACTTGCAACAACAATTGATTGTGAATCAGCAGGGTTACCTGACCACAGAAATGATCATCCGAAACAATAAAGAACTGATACGCGGTGTCAATCGAGCCTTGACTACTACGGTACAGGCTTTGTCTGTTGGTGTAACGTTGGCCTTGGCGCTAGCAAACCAGAAGGTTGTACTTGAGAAAGTCCAGGCGATAAACAAAACCACAGAAAGTCTGATTTCTGGCACGGCTGAACGTCTGAAAACTCAGGGCGCAGAAATACAAAAGCAAGCTTCAAGTACTCAGCTTGACCTTGAGGTATTACGCAAAGCCTTTGCCGATGTTGAAATAGCCATGAATGACATCAGCACGTATCGCCAGAAAGCTTTACCCGAAATGGCCGAGAATATTATTGAAATGGATCGTATGGCTGAAGAAGCTGAAAAACGCATTAAGGACATTCGACAAGCTGACGATGCCACTGATGACTTTCCACTAGAGATTCTGGATTAGGAATTTATGCCTGTGTTGAAAAGACTTGTATTGATTTTTGGACTATTGCTGTTCATTGTCGCTTGCTCATCTGAAGAAGAAGGAGCTGAAGGTGTCACACAACAAACCGATACCCGTAATAATACACAGTCTTTCAACGTAGGCTGGTCTCACTATATTTCCTGGGAACTCTGGGGCTATGCAGAGCGCTCAGGCATTTTAAAAAAGTGGGCTGATATGGAAGGCATATCGATTGAATTGAGCCTCATCGATAATTACTTAGAGGCGATAGACTTGTTCAAGACGGGTGAACTATCCGCAGTCACCATGAGAAACATTGAGGCGCTTTCTACAGCAGCCAATTCAAGCGTTACTGCAGAAGTCATCATTATAGATTCTATATCCAATGGTAATGACGCCATTGTTATGCGGAATGGTAATGCAGTAACAGCCCTGAAAAATCGAACGATTAATCTGGTAGAAGACTCCGTTTCGCACTATCTACTCAGCCGCGCATTAGAAATGAATGAGCTGACTGAAGAAGATGTCAACTTAATCAATACCAAAGATAGTGATATTGCCCAACTGCTGTTATCGCAAGGTCAGGGGGCCGCTGTTACCTGGCACCCGATCCTGATGCAGGCGCTGGATGCGCCGGGCTCCAGAGTTGTGTTCGATTCTTCACAACTACCCGGTGAAATATTTTCCATGTTAGTAGTACAAGCTGATGCGCCTGAGTCATTGAAACGGGCTCTAAGTGGCGCATGGTATGAAAGCATGGGATTGCTCGAAGCCAACAATGAAGATGTGCTTAAAGACCTGGCGAGTTCTGCAAACTCTACCGTCAACGGAGTAAACAAACAGCTCGCAGGTACACAAATGTTTTACGATACCTCCAGCGCCAATGAATTTATCAACTCACAAACACTTAAAACCATCATGGATAAAGTGAGGGTGCATCTTAAGAGTAAGGGGCGTTATGGCACAGTCGACTCGGAACTGGATAGTATTGGCATACAATTTTCAGACAATACTGTGATGGGTGACGCCAATAATATCAAACTGAAAATAACAGATAAGTATTCTACGGCAACTAACTAAATTCTCCTGATGACTTGATCCTGATATGATCGTCATTCAACCAATCCTCGATTTACCCTGCGCCGTATGCGCAGTCACTTCGACCCAATAACTCCGAATGCGCCTGATTGAACTTAATTACGAATCAAACACCACCGATTTATTTTCAGTGTTTGCAGATGAGCCGTGGTCAATCTGGCTGGACAGCTGCACCGACAAGCAGGCAATGGGTCGCTACGATATTTTCAGCTCGAGACCCGT
>CALIRD010000026.1 GCA_938042355.1 uncultured Thiotrichales bacterium | reverse complement strand
CAGATCATGCTGGGTAGAGGAAATGATACGTACATCCAAAGCGACACTTTCGCCACTGCCGCCACGCACAAAACTCTTCTTTTCCAGTACGGACTGCAACAAGGCCTGGGTTTGCAGATCCAGCTCGGAAACCTCACTGATGAAGAAAGTGCCTCCGTTGGCTTGATCCAGTAGTCCGGGCTCATCACCCGACCCGCCAAACAGTTGCTCGGCAGAATTCTCACTGGTCAGCGCTGCGCCCGAAACCTCGATAAACGGCTGGTCACTTCGATTACTATTGGCATGGATATAACGCGCCAGCATGGTTTTGCCACTACCCGGCTCACCGGAGATAAGAATTTCTGTTTCGGTCTGCGCCGCACGCTCGCACTGTTCTCGTAATTGTTTTAGCTGGGGGCTGCTACCAACTGGTTGAATGATCTGCTCTGACTCGGCTTGTCCACGACCACTTTTATAGGAAGCCAATGCCTGAGTGGTAACTCGCACCAGTTTGGATAAGGACAACGGTTTTTCAATGAAATCAAAAGCACCAATACGGGTAGCCTCTACCGCCGTTTCTACCGAGCCATGACCGGACATCATCACCACCGGAGTACTCATGCCCTCATTTTCTTTCCAGTCCTTGAGTAGACTGACGCCATCTTCCTTTGGCATCCAGATATCCAGAAAGACCAGATCCGGGGTTTGCTCAATGCGGCACTCACGAGCAGACTGCGCATTTTCGGCAACACTCACACTGTAACCCTCGTCTTCGAGAATATCTTTTACGGTATTACGAATTTCCGGCTCGTCATCAACGACCAGAATATGCAGGCTACTCATGTATTTTTCACTCCATCTTCTCGATTGAACGCTTTTCTATAGGGCAAGCGTACCAGAATTTCTGCGCCGCGAGTGGCTCTGTTTTTAGCAACCACGATACCACTGTGCTCTTCTGCGATCTTCTTCACGATAGCCAGACCCAGACCAGTACCCTTGTGTTTACTGGTTACATAGGGATCAAACAGCTTTTCCTGCATTTCGTCATCAATTCCTGTGCCATTATCCAGCACCGCCAATTCAACATAACGACCCTGGTCATTTTCTACGTATCGAGTGGTCACCCTGACACTGCCATCGCTGGTTTCAGACAATGCTTCAAACGCGTTTTTGATCAGATTATGCAAGACCTGTCTGATTCTGCCCGGATCAACAAAAATCATTGGTACGTTTTTGCCTGGACTGAACTGGATGCTACCCGAATCATAATCCTGATAGAGATCCGCCACCGATTTCACCAACAGATTAAAATCCTGCAGCTCCAGTACCGGTTGCTGCGGACTGGCATATTCCCTGAACTCATTCACCATTTGTTTCATGGCTTCGACCTGTTGCACGATCACAGCGGTCGATTGTTCCAGGATTTTTGCCTGGGTAGGTTGTAATTCGCCACCCAGTTTGTGTGTCATTCGTTCTGCCGAAAGCTGGATCGGGGTTAACGGGTTTTTGATTTCATGTGCCAGTCGTCGTGCTACCTCACCCCAGGCTGCATCACGCTGGGCGGTCAGCATATTGGTAATGTCATCAAACACGATGATGGTACCACTGCCCTGATCTTCCAGTTCCGGAATCTCTATGGCGCGACAGAGCAAAACCTTTCGCCCACTTTCACCAAACAACGGGATTTCAACTTGCCAGTCACGCTCCTGCAAACGCTCCTTAATCTGGTCGATGAATGATTCGAGCACCAGCGAATTACTGCGCAAACTGACAAAAGGACGGCCGACCATTTTTTGCAGCGGCGATTTACTTTCAAGAATACGGTTGGCGGCATCATTAGCAGTACGCAGATTTTGCGCCGCATCGATGGTCAACACACCTGATGACAAATGACTTAATACTGCCTGTAGATAACTACGCTGGTCTTCAATCACACGTTGACTAAGTTCCGCTGAATTCTGAGCCTGCTCCACCCGTGAAGTCATCTCATTAAATGACTGCACCAGAAAACCCAGCTCATCGTGCTGCAGTACCGGGATACGTTGCTGGTAATCACCAGCGGCTACCGCGCGAGTTGCATCCGCCAGCTCGGCTACAGGCGAGAGCATTTGTCGCGACACAGCAAAAGCTGCCCAGACCGCAAACAAGGTACTCATTAATAAGACCAGCGATAACGTCAAAATGAAAATCTGCATCAATTGCGCGCGCGAATACACCAGTGTATTGAGTTGTGCGTGTGACTCCTGCACCTGATTACCCAGCATGGTGATACGATTTGATACCGGGAACATACCGACCAGCACACGCGGTTCAGAGAGCCGACCATAGGCAGGCAACCTCACTAGTACTCTGGTCTTCATACTACCGTCACCCTGCGGCTCCAGGCCGCGATAGTTGTTTTCCTGTGCCAGATTCAACACCACGTCTTCGCTGGGAAAAGTAGCGATATCCAGATCGCCGTATTCACTACTGGTGGCAATGATGCGGTTGTTTCTACCAAGCAAGGTTAATTCTTCGGCACCAATAGCCCGCCGGTAATTTTCGAGATTAAACGAGAGCAACACGTCGCTGGCGGCATCGCCGAGCTCATTAATAGCAAGCGCAACGTCTTCTACCTGTAGCTGCTGTTCACGCATTTGAAAATCTATCGAGAGCCGGGTTAACTCCATCGCGTCTTCGAGTGACTGCCCCAGATCCATTTCAAACCAGTTATCAATCCCACCACCTAAAAATCGGGTTGAAAACCAGAACACCATTAACACCGGGATCAGGGCCACGGTAATAAAACTGATTACCATGCGCCAGGTCAAACGTGAGCCTGTTTTACGTCTGAGTAAATCCCTGACCAACACAAATACGCGCCAGGTAACAATGATCAGCAACAAGGCCAGCAAGACACCGTTAAAATAAATCAGGTAGAGATAGCGCTCTTCAAATCTATCCTGGTTTTGTGCGGCACCCGCCATGAAATACAGCGATGCTGTGGTGAGGATAAACAACATCACCATCGGTACTAGCGACAAGAGTCGTGAATTCATAACTCTATCGTTTTCCATTTACTGGAAATACGCCAACCCCGATTCAACAAAGAATGTATCTGTAAGGGCAATGGCAATTCATCGATATCCAGCATAAATTTGGCACGCACCTGAAAATCATCAAAGTCTCTCAATGACTTGTTCGTTAAAACCCTCAAGTTTTCGATATTCCCCATATACTCCAGTGCCGCAGAAAGGGTGTAAAAAGATCGCTGCGTTTGGGTTCTGAGATAATTAACCAGATATTTTCGACTCAAGGTATGAAAGCGCAGTTCATAGCGATGTTTTTCGGAGGCCACCTCTTTATAGTAGAGCTGAAAACGCGGCACTCTGACCTGCACTTCCAGTAAATACACCTGTCGCACACCATTGCGCAAGGCGTCCTGCATTTCTTCACTCAAGGAAATATCCAATCGGGTATTGAGTCGATACTCCCCAGCATTACTACTGCCAGTAATGTCTCCCATTCGGATGTAGGCACTGGCATCCGTAGCCTCGTTCTCGGCATACAAGGGCGAGACGAACAGCAACATGACGAACCAATACTTCATTCAAACCCGTTTGTTGATTGCCGCATAATAAAAACCGTCCATGCCTTGATAGCCAGGCAAGATCTGCAAACCAGCATCGGTCGAACTACAACCCGGTAACTCAAGCTCATCCAGTTGTGCATCTTGATGTCTTTGCAGAAAATGACTCATCTGCTCCTGATTCTCTTCTGGCCAGATCGAGCAAGTAGCATATATCAAGCGCCCACCGGGAGACAGGGTCTCCCAGACACTGTCGAGTAGTTCAGCCTGTAATTTTACCAATTGCTCAATATCAGTAGCGGTGCGATGCAGTTTGATATCCGGATGACGCCGCAACACACCCGAGGCACTACAGGGTGCATCCAGCAGAATGCTATTAAAATGTGCTCCATCCCACCATTGCTCGAGATCGGCCACATCAGCTTGCTTCAACTGTGCTGAAAAACCGCCTCGACCTAGATTATCAGCCACCAACAACAATCTTTCGCCATCGATATCGATGGCGGTTAAATCCAGAGCAGAATTTTCCAACAGGTGCATGGTTTTCCCACCAGGGGCGGCACACGCATCCAGCACTCGCTCGCCGTCGCTGATTTGAAGGTATCCGGCAGCAAGTTGTGCGGCAGCGTCTTGCACACTGCAATGACCTTCATCAAAACCCGGCAACTCATCAACCGCTACTGGTCTATCTAACACCAAGGCAGTTTCAACCAATGGATGTTCAGCCGCGTCTATGTCTACCGCTTGTAAGCGGGTCAAATAGTCTGCTCGGGAGAAAATATTTTTTGCCACGCGCAAGGTCATTGGCGGCGGTGTTTGTGTATTACTGGCGATCTCTTGCCAATCATCTGGCCAAAGGTCTTTCAGTTTCACTAACCAGGCCTCAGGTAAATTAAAACGAGCAACCCAGTCTTGTTCCAACTCTGCGAGTAACTCCTCTTGCTCGCGGTAATAACGACGCAAGGTGGCGTTAGCCATACCGGATGCCCAACGAAAATGACGTTTGATATTTGAGACGGTTTCTTTGACTAAAGCATGGCTCGGCGTCTTACAATCCAAAGCTTCATACAAAGCAACGCGCAACAGACACTCAAGAAAAAAGTCCCGCTTGCGAATTTTTTTGTGTAACAAAAGACCCAACAAGGCAGTGATTTTCTCATGCTGCCGCAATGCGCCATAACTCAAGGCCTGAACTTTGGCGCGCTGCCCATCCGGCAATGTGGCCTGAACTTCTGGCAAAGCCCGATTCAAGGACTCACCTTCGAGTACACGTTTTAGAACGGTCGCCGCAGCGGTACGACTACTCATCCCAGTGTTTGTCCCAGCAAGGATCGGCCGTTGAGAAAATCTCGAATGCGCATCGGGCGCTTACCCGGCAGCTGAACCTCTTCAAGCCATACCGAACCCTCACCACAGGCGACCTGTACACCTCGCTCCGGTGATTCATTGATTAC
>CALIRD010000025.1 GCA_938042355.1 uncultured Thiotrichales bacterium | reverse complement strand
GCTGTTGCTATCCATAAAACCAACAAGATTACCGGTCGCCGCCATGGGCCAAAGTAATACCAAGGTCATTAGTAACGCAATTGGCAGACCTGCCAATGAAAATAGCGGGGCCTCTCCATCGGGTAACTTATATATTCTCATTAAAGCAATTCTCCGATGAGATTGTTCCTCGGCCTAATCTGGGATTTTACTCTTTTCACCATGTTTGTCAGGTCTGCGCTCAATTTGTTCGTGATAGGCGCGATCAACGTTCACTGACCAGACATCATGATCTTCACCAAGCACATTACGAGCGGCTAACATTGCCGTTAGCATTGAGTGATCCTGATTATTATAACGGTGCTGACCATTGCGACCAACTGTCTGGAAATTCTCCAGCGTGCTCAACCACTCTACAATAACATCAAGCCCGGCTCGATAGTCTCCGTCATATATTGGATAGGCTTTCGGCTGTCGTACGACCGTACCATCAACAAAATCACCTTCTTCTGCCAGGCCAAGCTTGACCAACTCTTCACTGGCAAGCGCGATAAGATCTTCATTAGACGAGTTCCACAGTTCATCTTCCGCCCAACAAAAATATTCCATACCAATGGAGGCTTGTCTGTCATTTGGAACCATATCTCTCGACCAGGTACGGAAGTTTTGAATGCGACCAACCTGTACGTCAGGTGCATGGATATAAATCCAGTTATCAGGGAATGGGTCAGGTTTATCAAGAACCAAGGCAACTAGTATAAAATCACGGAATCGTAATGTTTTAGCGGCGTCAACCACCTCAGCCGGTGGTGCGGGCGTAATACTGGCAATCAAGGTACGCAGATCCATGGAATTGATTACATTATCTGTGACTACTTTTTTCCGACCTTCGGGAGTATCAACTGAAACGGCAACAATACGATTTTTCACACGGTGCAACTCGACAACTTTAGAATTAATCTCGACAGAGCCGCTCTTTGAGCGTATCCGCTCGGCCGTTAGATCCCACATCATTCCAGGGCCGCGGCGCGGATAGTCGAATTCCTCAATCAGTGATGCCGTATCATTCTTGCCAAACAGCGCAGTTAAGACTGCCTTGGACAACGAGAGCGATTGTATTCTTTGCGCCGCCCAGTCCGCCTGGATTTCCTTAGGAGAAATTCCCCAAACCTTCTCGGTATAACTGGCAAAAAAGTGCATATACAAACGTCCACCAAAACGGTTAGTGACCCACTCTTCAAACGTGTCTTCTTTTTTTGAAGGAAACACCTTCCATTTCAAATAACTCAAACCAATACGCATCGATTCGTATAGACCAATCGTCATCATTGCATTAAATGGTTTTAGCGGATAATCAAAGAACTTATTGCGGTAGAAAATTCGGCTGGATCTGGGGCGACGCAAAAACTCGGTACCCAAAACCTCACGCCACATCGCTTCTACTTCTGGTACCTTGGTAAAAAACCGATGACCTCCAATATCAAACCTGAAACCCTTATAGTTTTCAGTTCTTGCGATACCACCGAAATGTGAAGATGCCTCAAACACCGTCACACTTGCTTCGGGTTTTAACTTCTTAAGCTCATAGGCAGCTGTCAGACCAGCCGGCCCACCACCTATGACCACCGTTTGAGCAGCCTCTTCTTTTAAAGTCTCACGGAAATGTTCGATAGTGCTGGACAGCCCTTCAGCCAAAGACACTTCAGGCTTCCAGCCGGTAGTCTTTTTAACCAAAGTAATGTCAGGTTTACGCCTTTTAGGGTCATCCTCTGCTTTATCAACATAGACAATGTTTTCATCTATACCGACCGCCTCTTGAACCTGTGTTGCTAATTCAAGAATAGACACTTCCTGAGGATTACCAATATTAAACGGTCCTGTTATGCCTTTCTCAGTTTCGTTAACGGCAAGAAAAGCATTGATTAGATCACTAACAAAACAAAACGAACGTGTTTGCGATCCATCACCGTGTATTGTGATCGGCTCCCCCTTCAATGCCTTCACGATAAAATTCGATACTACTCGCCCATCATCAGCCCGCATTCTGGGGCCATAGGTATTGAATATTCTAACTACCTTGATCTCAACTCCATACATACGATGGAAGTCAAAACACAAACTCTCACCAAAGCGCTTACCTTCGTCGTAACAGGCTCGAGGACCTATCGTCGACACATTGCCCTGGTAATCCTCAGTTTGAGGATGTACTTCCGGGTCACCATAAATCTCGGATGTGGATGCCTGAAAATATTGGGCTCCTGCGCTACGAGCTAACTCAATCGCATTAAGCGTTCCAATACCTGCTGTTTTTGCAGTACGTACGGGATCAGCTTGATACCACTTGGGCGATGCCGGACAGGCGAGATTAAAAACATAATCAACCACAATCTCTGGTATGGGATTGATGATGTTGTGGTTGATGAAATTGAAGTTCGGGTTATCTCTCAATCTGGCTACATTTGATAACCTGCCACTGGAAAGATCGTCCATGCAAGTAACGTGATAACCTCTCGCCAGTAACGCTTCACACAGATGTGACCCTAAAAATCCTGAGCCTCCAGTTACGACCGCTCTTTTCATTGAACATGACTCACGTTTGTAATTATATTCGTAACAAGAATCAGTCATAAGCTTTTGGGCGCTAACCCAAAATGAAAACATTGTGTATGTACGTTGACCAGAGCGTTTTTATTTTATGTTGTTATCGCACACTCGCATTTTCAGGATATGTGAATGACTGCCTGCAAATCCAGTTTAAACTCTACCATGATTAAAATGTGTTAATTATGTAATCGACAATTATTTTGTGAACCGAAACACGTGGACTAGTACTTTAGTATTAGAGGTCAATACTTGTGTGATGTAATTTCACAAATCAAACCTGCCCTCACTGATAGTTTTCCTAATCAATTTCGCTGGAAACACTCTCCCATTCATGACCGCATACACACCTGATTGTAGCGTTTGTGCTGCAATAATTGCCCCACCAAGATTGAAACCAGCATCTGATTTTCCGAGTGAGTGGGGCCGCATCGCACCGGTTAAAATTACCGTCTTCTCTCCTACGACTCCATCAAGGAACTCAGCTGTTTGTTGCATTGTCCCGGTTCCATGGGTCACGACAATTCGCGATTCATCAGCTGCAATTATGGCATCAAGAATTATCTTTCTATCTTCATTCGTCATGTCCAGACTGTCTTTTTGCAGAACGCTTTGATGTGACGGAAAAAAACATTTACCCAATCGAAGAACTTCAGGTATTTGAGTATATTCCTGGTCTGAAAAAACCAGAGCTTCAGTCAAAGAATCATGTACTTTGTCAAAAGTACCACCAGTAGTGAGAATTAATAACGGCTGCATTTAATCTGTATCAAATTTCATAAAACGTCATTATGCCCGTGTAGACATCAAAGCGGGATAACAAAAATACTAATTAAGCCAGCATTTACTTTATAACTAATATAATTAACCTGATTGGACGTTGTAAATGAGATAAATTCCATAATTCGCATAAAGTAAAGGTTCTATGTGTTGACAGCGTTTTACTTTATAACTAAAGTAATTACATGGACAGTAAACATGCATTCATTACAGGAGGTGGTAGCGGTATAGGCTTGGCTATAGCCAAGCGTTTGCAAGATGATGGCCATACCGTGACAATTGCTGGCAGAAGTGAAGAGCCACTTAAAGACTCCGGCTTTAATTATATAGTCATGGATGTGACAGAAGAAAAAAGTGTTGACGCAGGCATATCCAGTATTGAACCTGTCGATATTCTAATTAGCAATGCTGGCGCAGCACAAACAGCTCCAGTATTGAAAACCCCTCTCGCAATGTGGGAAGCAATGCTAAGCGTAAACCTGACCGGGGCTTTCTTATGCGCCAAAGCTGGCATTCCGAATATGGTAGAAAAAGGCTGGGGTCGCTTTATAGTCATTGCTTCTACTTCAGCGCTGAAAGGCTACCCGTATACCGGCGCTTACACGGCATCCAAACACGGCACCATGGGGCTGGTGAAAACATTAGCAATTGAATTGGCCAAAACTGGTGTTACCGCGAATGCTGTTTGCCCCGGCTTCACAGAAACCGATCTACTCTCTCGTTCGATTGAAAATATCGTCAAAACAACCAGTATGAATGAAGAACAAGCGCTGAAGGCGTTACTCAAAGACAATCCAATGGGCAGAGCCATACAACCAGAAGAAGTGGCAGCATCAGTCTCCTGGTTATGTAGTGCCGATGCCAACTCAACCAATGGTCAATCCATCGTAATTGACGGTGGCGAACTCGCATCATGACCAACAAGACACGTGAAGCATTGTTAGCTTGGCTGGAATTACTCAGAACATCCAACTACATTAAGAAAACTATCGACGCCAAACTCCGCGCTGAATTTGGTCAATCAATTTCTCGCTTCGATGTGCTTTCAACTCTGGAACGCGGACAGCGTAATGGTGTACGTGCGGGTGACCTGTCACGCATGATGGTTGTCAGCGAAGGCAATATTACACAATTGATGAGCAAACTCTTGCGCGATGGACTAGTGCTCAGACGCAATGATGAAAACGATGCGCGAGTAGTCATCTATTCCCTCTCGGACGAAGGCTCGCTACTCTTCAACAAGATGGCAACCGCACATGCCAAATGGATATCTGAAGTCTTCGAAAACCTTTCATTAGAGCATCTCTCTGAACTTCGAGAGTTACTCGATCAACTACCTTCTAAATCAATACTTGAGGCAGTCGCATGACCTTTGAAGCAAGCCACTTTAATCCCGAACATTTTCTTTGGTCATTTGAAGATGGGGTTGGACAGATTCGACTCAATGCACCAGAGCAAAAAAACCCGCTGACTTTTGACTCCTATGCCGAGCTACGTGATTTATTTCGGACGCTGGTGTATGCCAATAACGTAAAAGTTGTTGTCTTTGCTAGTAACGATGGTAATTTCTGCTCAGGTGGAAACGTACACGATATTATCGGGCCTCTGACAAAAATGGATATGCCTGAACTGCTGCAATTCACCCGTATGACCGGAGATCTGGTCAAAGCCATGCGCACCTGCCCGCAACCCATCATTGCAGCGATCGATGGTATTAGTGCGGGAGCCGGCGCCATCATCTCTATGGCTTCCGACTTCCGTTACTCCACACCAGAAGCCAAAACTGCATTTCTGTTTAACAGGGTTGGCCTGGCAGGCTGTGACATGGGTGCTTGTGCGATCTTGCCCAGAATCATCGGTCAAGGTCGCGCCAGTGACCTGCTATTTACCGGTCGCTCCTTAGGCGCAGAAGAAGGTGAACGTTGGGGCTATATCAACCGTATCGTTGCTGCTGATGAATTGGAAGCCGAGTCAATGAAACTCGCGCTACGCATCGCCAGTGGGCCAACCTTTGCCAATGGCATTACCAAGAACCAATTGAATATGGAATGGGATATGAGTCTGGACACAGCAATAGAAGCTGAAGCGCAAGCACAAGCTATCTGTATGCAAACCAATGACTTTGAACGCGCTTATCAAGCGTTCATCAAAAAAGAGAGGCCTGTGTTCCAAGGCGATTAATATGTCAGATAAAAGCTACCTCGAATGGCCTTTTTTTGAAGACCACCACCGTCAACTTGCTACCGACCTTGATGTATGGGCTGCCACTACCCTGCCCGCCATAACAGAAACAGATGATGCACATAGCAATGTCGACACTACCTGTCGTAATCTGGTTAAAGCGCTGGGTGATGCAGGCTGGTTGAAATTTACCGTACCGGCTGCTTATGGTGGCACTCATAAAAAGCTTGATGTTCGCTCTCTATGCCTGATTCGCGAAATACTTGCCAAACACTCCGGCCTGGCTGATTTTGTCTTTGCCATGCAAGGACTCGGCTCTGGCGCAATTAGCACCTTTGGCTCCGATGATTTAAAACAGCGTTACCTTCCTGCAGTTGCTAGCGGCGAGAAAATTGCCGCGTTTGCCTTATCCGAAGTCGATGCAGGTTCAGATGTTGCAGCTATGCAAAGTCAATTCACTAACACAAATGCATCACATATCTATAGCGGTGAAAAGACATGGATATCCAATGGTGGCATTGCTGACTTCTATACGGTGTTCGGAAAAGAAGCGGCAAATAGCAAGAAACTTTCCGCTGCAGTGATTGATGCCGATGCAGAAGGCTTTAGCGTTAAAGACAGAATTGAGGTCATCGCACCACACCCGTTGGCCACCCTGACCTTTGATAATTGTGAAGTACCAGCTGAAAATATGATCGGTGAAGCAGGTAAAGGCATGGGCATTGCTTTGGGTACGCTGGATATTTTTAGAACTACAGTAGGCGCTGCAGCACTGGGTTTTGCTCGACGCGCACTAGATGATGCAAGTAACCGGGCGCTAGATAGAAAAATGTTTGGTGCCACGCTAGCTGATCAACCTGTTGCACAAATGAGTCTGGCTGAAATGGCTCTGGACGTCGATGCATCAGCATTACTCATCTACCGGTCTGCCTGGACCAAGGATGTCATGGGTGTTCGTGTCACCAGAGAAGCAGCAATGGCAAAACTCTATGCTACCGACCATTCACAACAAGTTATTGATAAAGCGGTCCAGCTGTTTGGCGGTCTGGGTGTGACCAAAGGCATCAAGGTGGAAGAACTCTACCGGGAAATTCGCGCTTTACGAATATACGAAGGCGCTTCAGAAGTACAAAAACTGGTCATCGCCAGACAACATTTAGAAAACCATACGAGAAATTAACAATACTATGCGACAACTATTACAACCTGATGGCTGGCCTCGCCCAAAAGGCTATGCCAATGGCATCGCCGCAACTGGAACCACGGTGTACACCGCTGGTGTTGTAGGCTGGAATGAAGAAGAAAACTTTGTAGCCAAAGACATGTTGGGCCAATTACGACAGGCTTTATTGAACACTATTGCTATTCTGCATGAAGCTAATGCGACACCTGAAGATATCGTACGTATGACCTGGTATATCACTGATAAAGATGAATACGTAAAACATCTTGAAGAAGTGGGTGCGATCTGGCGTGAAACACTAGGCAAGGTCTTCCCCTGCATGGCGTGTGTACAAGTCATCGCACTGGTAGAAGATGACGCAAAAATAGAAATTGAAACAACCGCAGTAATACCTGACGAGGAATCTGAATAATGCCAACACCTCCTTACAAGTGGGATGACCCACTCTGCCTTGAAGATACCCTTAGCGAAGAAGAACGTTTAATCATGGACAGTGCACGAGCGTATTGTCAGGGTGAACTTATGCCTCGTGTGCTCGAAGCCAATCGTCATGAAGTTTTTCATCGAGAAATCATGACCGAACTGGGCGAACAAGGACTGCTGGGATCTACCATAAAAGGTTATGGCTGCGCTGGCACCAATTATGTTTCATATGGTTTGATTGCCCGTGAAGTAGAACGGGTTGATTCAGGTTATCGTTCAGCTATGTCAGTTCAGTCGTCACTGGTCATGCATCCGATCAATGCCTATGGCACCGAAGCACAAAAAGAAAAATATCTGCCCAAACTTGCCACTGGTGAATGGGTCGGATGCTTTGGTTTAACCGAGCCCAATGCCGGATCGGACCCGGCTGGCATGCAAACCAGAGCAAAAAGTGTTGATGGAGGCTACCGTCTTTCCGGCGCAAAAATGTGGATAACCAACTCACCTATTGCTGACGTCTTTGTGGTTTGGGCCAAGGATGATGAGGGTGATATCAGAGGATTTGTCCTGGAAAAAGAGATGGAAGGATTAAGCGCACCGAAAATCGAGGGGAAGTTTTCTCTGCGCGCCTCCATTACTGGAGAAATCGTCATGGACAATGTTTTCGTCCCTGAAGAAAACAAATTTCCTGACATCAAAGGACTGGCTGGCCCGTTTGGCTGCCTTAATAACGCACGTTATGGCATTGCCTGGGGCAGCATGGGGGCAGCTGAGTTTTGTTGGCATGCCGCTCGCCAGTACACACTGGATCGGGAACAATTTAACAAGCCTTTGGCGGCAACCCAGCTGGTACAGAAAAAACTTGCTGACATGCAGGCCGAGATAACCCTCGGTCTCTTTGCCGCTTTACAAGCTGGTCGGTTAAAAGACCAAGGTAAATTAGGCCTGCCCTCTATCTCACTAATCAAGCGCAACAATTGTGGTAAAGCACTGGACATCGCTCGAACTGCAAGAGACATGCATGGAGGAAACGGTGTTGCGGATGAATATCATGTTATTCGTCATGTCATGAATCTCGAAGCGGTCAACACTTATGAAGGGACACACGATATCCATGCACTGATTATGGGCAGAGCAATTACAGGTATCCAGGCATTTGGCTAAGCAAAAGGTAAGTTTATGAAAATTTCAATCATTGGTGGTGGTCCTGGAGGCTTGTACTTTGCCCTGCTCACCAAAAAACGCCGACCGGAATTTGAAGTCGAAGTCTTTGAGCAAAATCGTGCCGATGACACATTTGGATTTGGTGTCGTGTTTTCAGATGAAACCCTGGATGAGTTCCTCAGCGCAGACCCGGAGTCCTATGATCTGATTAGAGACAACTTTGCCTACTGGACTGACATGGTGGTTGATCGAGAACAGCACCGCAGTGTCATTGGCGGCAATGGCTTTGCAGGCTGTAGCCGCATGACCTTATTACTGATGCTACAAGAGCGATGTAAGAGTGTAGACGTTAAACTTAACTATGAAACCAGAATTGACATAGATCATCTCGAGAATAATTTTTCAGAGTCAGACTTAATCGTGGATGCAGGAGGTATTAATAGTCCGATTCGCGATAAATACAAGCAAGAGTTTGGTGTAAATATTGTAGAAACCAGAAACAAATTCACCTGGTTGGGTGCAGCTACCCCACTGGATGCATTTACCTTCTTCTTCAAGAAAACCGAGCATGGTGAATTATGTGCGCATACCTATCAATATGAAGAAGGACACTCAACCTGGGTGCTGGAGACCACGCCCGATTGCTGGCAAGCAAGTGGATTCGACCAGCTCAGTGAAGCTGACAACGCAGCAGCATTAAGCAAAATTTTTGCCGAAGAACTCAAGGGCCATCAATTTATTACTAATCGTTCTTTGTGGCGTAACTTTCCCACCATTACCTGTGAACGCTGGCACCATAACAACATTGTTTTATTAGGAGACTGTAAGGCCACTGCACATTGGTCTATTGGCTCTGGCACCAAGCTCGCCATGGAGTGCGCTATAAGTTTGTCAGACTCAATAGTTGAACATGGAACTAATATTAACGCCGCTTTTGAAAAGTATGAAAACGAACGACGCACACCCATTGAGATCACTCAACACAATGCTCAAGTATCGTTAAAATGGTTTGAAAACATGCCCATGCACTGGAGTAAAACCAATACCGCTTTTGCCTTTTCCTGTATGTCTCGTGCAAAATCAATTGACTGGGACAACATTAAACTCAGAGATCCCGACTTTCTGGAAGTAGCAGAGCAGGATTATTACTCACGGTATAAACTAGAAACCGGCATCGACGTTTCTGCTGATCGTCCAACCCCAATGTTTACACCCTTTGCTTTAAGAAATATGAAGCTTCCCAACCGAGTTGTCATGGCGCCCATGGCCCAATACTGCGCGACTAATGGTAATCCGACCGGATGGCACTTTTCTCACTACAGTAGTCGCGCTATGGGAGGTACGGGTTTAATCATGACTGAAATGACCTGCCCCACTCCTGATGCGCGCATCACTGATGGATGTACTGGTATATGGAATGATGAGCAGGTCGATATCTGGAAAAACCTGACCAGCTTTATTCACACTAATACTGACTCGAAAATTGGCATCCAAATCGGACATGCCGGTCGCAAAGGATCGACTAAAACACCCGATCAAGGTATGGACCAACCCAAGGATTCTGATAACTGGCCGATCTACTCGGCTTCACCAATACCCTACCTTGAAAACATTTCTGACAGTCCGATCGAGCTTGACCAAGAAAAAATGAACGAAATTAAAACCGATTTCGTCAATGCTACAACTCGTGCCAACAACGCAGGGTTCGACCTGCTTGAATTACACTGCGCACATGGATATTTACTCGCCAGCTTTTTATCACCATTAACTAATCACCGAACTGATGAATATGGAGGCGATGTTGAAAACAGAATTCGTTATCCTCTCGAGGTATTCAAGGCAGTTAGGGCCGTGTGGCCTGAAGAAAAACCCATGTCAGTGAGGCTTTCATGCAGTGACTGGGCGAAAGATGGACTTACGCTGGAGGACCTGGAACAGATCGCCAGTGCATTCAAAGCTGCTGGTGTGGATATCATTCATGCTTCATCTGGTGAAACCGTGAAGTGGCAAAAACCAAAATGGGGGCGTATGTGGCAAACCCCGTTCGCTGAATACATTAAACAACGCGTGGATATCCCGACCATCGCTGTTGGGGACATTACCTTGCCTGCACAAATCAACACCATTGTTGCTGATCAACGTGCTGACCTGTGTGCTCTGGGTCGTCCTCATCTCAATGATGCCTACTTCACGCGTAAGGCTGCCAGTCATTACAATGTAAAGAATCAACATTGGCCCGATCAATATGCTTCCGGGCATTATCAACTTTACAAGGAAGCCGAGAAAACCAACCAAAAAGCACTCGAGGTTGCGTTGCGCGCTCGACCGAATCGCCGCCACTATAAACACGCTGCGAATTAGGTCCTCGACATGTGGAAGCCAATAGAACGCATCAAGTACAAACCCATACCCGGCAAGTGGCCTACTGTTCAAGAAGCAGAGAGTTCATTGCTGTTTACACCTTTTCAACAAGGTCGCCTCTCACTCAACCAAAGAACCTGGGTTCCTGCTATGGTGCCGTGGCGAGCCACAGAGGAAGGCGAAGTCACCAAAGATGTCATTGAATGGTATCAACGCTTTGCGCAAGGAAAACCTGGAGCAATCGTAGTGGAGGCAACAGGTATCAGAGACGTACCTTCAGGCCCCCTGCTTCGTATCGGTCATGATCGATACTTACCCGGTCTGAAAAAAATCGTTGAGACTGTACGTGCTGCCAGTGATGGTGAAACCAAACTCTTCATACAAATTATTGACTTTCTCTCAATCAAACGACGTCCCGATAAAGACAAGTTTCTAACTCGTTTTCTCAAAGTTACCGATGAAATAAAAGAAAAACTGGCACAACCCGATTGGAGTGAAGATCAAATTCGAGCGCATTTATGCACACTTGACGATGATAATCTCGTGAAAGTACTCGATGAAAGACAGTATGAGAGCCTGACTCGCGGCTTTCGAGAGCGCGTTACCGATACAGAATACGCACACATCAATGAACTTCCTCAGACACTCCCGGATCTATTTTCCGCTGCAGCCATGCGCGCCGAGCAAGCCGGATTTGATGGTGTAGAACTTCACTATGCACATGCCTACACAATGGCTTCATTCTTGTCTCGTCTTAATACCCGTACAGACGGCTATGGTGGATCAGCACAGAACAGAGTAAAACTGCCCTTGAAAGTTTTTCAACAAGTGCGTAACGAAGTTAGCAAAGATTTCCTGGTTGGCTGCAGAATGCTCACCGAAGACTGTATCGACGGCGGCAGTGAACTGGATGACTCCAGTTTTTTCGCTACTGAATTTGCAAAAGCCGGCATGGACTTTATTTCTCTCTCGCGCGGTGGAAAATTTGAAGACGCGAAAGTACCCAAAGTCGGCCAAGCCATCTACCCCTACACAGGAAAAAGTGGCTATGAATGTATGCCTGGGCACTTTTCTGACAAGTTTGGGCCATTTGGCAGAAACATCGCACCTGGAGAAAAAATCTTTAGTGCCATCAGGTCATCTGGACTCGGGACACCAGTCGTTACAGCGGGAGGCATACACTCGTTCGATCAAGCTGAAGGAATTCTCCGTAACGAACAAGCAGATATCATAGGGCTGGCTCGACAAGCAATGGCTGACCCGGACTGGTTTAGAAAAATCAAAGGCGGTCATGGCAATCAGGTGAATTTATGCGAGTACACGAATTACTGTGAAGGACTGGACAGTAAACATAAAGTCGTCACCTGTCAGTTGTGGGATCGTACTGAGCTGGATCAGAAAGGAGTCAGCAAAACAGCTGATGGCAAACGCAGAACCACTGCCCCGCCCTGGAAAAAGTAATCAACGCTAGGCTCTGATTTCGCTAGGGTTACAACCGTAATGTTTCTTGAATGATCTGGAAAAATGCGCCGAACTTGAGAAGCCAGTGCTAAATGCAATCCTCTCTATGTTGTAACCCGAATAGGCAGAATCAGATAATAAGGCATAGGCTTTTTCCAGACGTTTTGACAAGATCACCGCATGAATTGTCTCTTCTTCATCTTGAAATAATTTGTGTAGATAACGAACTGATATACCCTGCGAATCAGCAATTGCCGTATTCGATAATTCTGCATCGCAAAAATTATTGTCAATAAAGTGTCGAATTCTCGTTTTCAACGATTCTCTTACATAGCTCTGGTCACCGACTTGTTCCAACATTACCGACGAGCTAAATGCCATGGCAATCATGTTAACGAGATTATCAGAAAGTTCTTCAGGTGCCTGATTAATGTTATGCAACTCTTTAACTAACGATAAAATAAAGTTCGTTAATACAGAACCCAGGCCGGTTTTTCCAGAAATGGCAATAGCCGTGTATTGCTCCGGGTTCATAAGATGTCTGGACAACACATCTTTAGGCATCTGAATTACAAATTGATGAAAGCGCTCTTTAAAAGCCAGGGTGTATGGTTCGGTACTATCGTATAAAGCAAAACTTCCAGGTGTTAACAAGGCTTCTCGCCCGCTCTGTCTAACAATACCGTTTTTAGCTAGCTGAAAACTAATCAGGAAATCTTCGTTGGTTGACTTGGCTATTTGTTGACGCGAACGGGTCACTAATTGGGGATCCGAAAGTACTTCGGAGAAGCTCAACCTGGAAACCCCGATCCCACCTCGCACCTCGCCATCAAATGCTACTTTTTCGAACTGGTCGCAATCCAGCTGCACAAACTCATCACAGACAACGTCTCGCCAGTAATCGAAACGCTCATTCTTAGCGAAGTCCGAGGTTCGCCTCGCATAGCCATCTGATATTAAAAAACCCATCTACTGGCCCCACGTATCCGATAACATATTCTCATACTACGCTGCTATTAAATATAGCTCAATAAACCGGTGTCTTTATTACAGGAAATATATTCAAATTCGCAACCACTACCGGGTATTGACGTTACTTCGTGCCAAAGCCGCAACTTCATATTTTCACCAAAGGTATCCACCATAGTGAAAAAAGTCTCAAAAATTGCGAGATGAGTTGGATGACTCTTAGCCCAGTCCTCAAAGGCATATAGGTCAGTAGAATAGCCCAAGCCGAAACTCTGGGTCATATCACCCCACTCTTTATCTTTAGTATCGATAAATCGTAGCGAATAGACACCACTCTCCTCAGGATTATCACGGAGATACGCCATGCCTTTGAGCAACACTGCATGCATTTTGGCTTGGTAGTATTCTTTCTCTTCCGGCTCACAGTAGGTCCAGTTTTGACCCGAACGTATGACACACATATTTTCAGGTGGAATAACGACAACGCGCTTACCTGACTCACTGACTGTAGATTTCAGGCTGGTCTCAAAGCCATGTTTACTTCGCAAGTCTTCACTGTCAGACAACAGTATGCGATCACGCATACCACCCGGGTAGCCATGCTCTGCAATAGGACCACTATTACCATCAGCTGACACACCTATGCCATGCGGTTGTTCAGTAGAGTGCAGAGTTTCAAAGCGATCAAACGGCATACTGATAATCTCGCGCCAGAAACCTGCATTATCCACTTCCCGCTGCGTGTCAGACCACCAACTGCTGACAACATCCTGTTGCCACCAACTATGATAGTCAGCTGAACGCCAGTAGGCGATATAAATGAAATTTTTTACACCCGACTTATCAATAAAACTACCACGTTCGACTGAAGTCGGTCCGTGCTGTGAGGTGAATGCCTTACTAGCCCAAGCATCCAAGAGTGTAGAGTCATCAGACTGAATACCAAAAAATCCGGTTAATAATGGATCCGTTGTATCATTCCATTTTGATTCCCACGCCGGCGCAGGCGGCTCCCAATCAGGTGGCATACTATTTCTAGGCATTGCGATACTCCATTCAGTTAGACGGCGTTTACTTCAGGCGGTTTCTTCCTCTGTCGCTTTTTCAGCAACCTCGGCATCAACAATGTCAGTTACAAAGTCTTCGACTTTTGGCATTGCAGTCCGGTTCAATCGCAATCTTGTGACATCTGGTCTCGAGTAATGCCCCACCGGGTCTGCAAATGATTTTGCAACCGTAATCGCACCAAGGTCGATTTCTGCAAACAAGATGCCCTCCTCATCATGCGGTAACTGTTTACACATTGGCGCACCATCAGGACCATAAATTTGTGCAAAGCCACCACCAACACCAATCAGCTCAGCTTGCTCTGGCGTCTGTACCATTAAATCGTACATTTCCTGAGATACCATGCCACAAGGCGCTAACAAGAAACATGAGCCTTCCAATGCATAAACTTGCGATACCGCACCATTCATTTCAGCGCCTAGTGAATAAGCCATGGGATAGGTACTAAATGAAGGCCAGGCAGCGATATGTAACTGCTCGTGCATGCTG
>CALIRD010000024.1 GCA_938042355.1 uncultured Thiotrichales bacterium | reverse complement strand
GCATTTTCCGGAATGATGGTTGCCAGGGTTTCTATGCTAATTTCGCCGGCGTAACCGGCAAAGCGACTACTGGCCTTGTCACCCGTACCTTCCTTGATCTCCTCTACTAATGAATTCCAGGCATTACAGTCTCCGCATTGGCCACTCCATTTTGGGTGGAGGGCGGCGCATTCATTGCAGCGATACTGTTTTTTTTCTTTAGCCATAACTTAATCGGTTTTGAACTTGATGCGTGTCGGTGTCAGGCGTGCGACCTTGACCGCATTGTCCTGTATTTTCATGATCTCTATCGGGTAGTTGTCTATCAACATACAGGTGCCGGTATCCGGTATTAACTGCATATGTTCTAGTATCAAGCCGTTGAGTGTTTTAGGGCCATCGGTGTGCAGCTCACAATTAACCGCTTGATTGAGTTCACGTACGTGTATTCCGGCATCAATAATAAAACTGCCATCATCCTGTAGGTGAATTTCCTGATGCATGTCACCCGGGTCGTTGGTGAACTCACCAACAATTTCTTCAAGCAGGTCTTCCAGCGTTACCAGACCCTGAATGTCGCCATATTCATCTACTACCAAACCATGACGACGTCGTTCACGTCTGAAGTTAACCAACTGTTCTGTTAGCGGTGTGCCCTCGGGTATAAAGTATGGTATGCGTAGGGAATCTTTCAATACATGGATATCGAAATCGTCGTTATTGTGATGACGTGCCAGATTGCGAACATGGAAAAAGCCAATAATTTGATCAATGCTTTCCTCAAAGACCAGTAGTCGGGTGTAACTGGTATTGATCAGTTGTTGCATGATCTCGTCCCACTCATCGGTAATGTCGATACCGATAATTTCCCGACGCGGAATCATGATGTCTTCGACTTTACGAGTTTCCAGATCCAGCACACTCAAGAGCATGGTTTTTTTATTGCGCCCGAAATCACCGCTACTGTCAGAAACCACAGACCGTAGTTCATCATGACTCAGGGAGTCTTCATCGATATCACTGGTGGAAACACCACATAGTTTGAGTAAACCATTGGCAAAGAAATTAATTAACCAGACCGCGGGGTAGGTAATGACCAGTAATGGTTTGTAAACAAAAGAAGCAGGAAAGGCAACCTTTTCAGAATGTATGGCGCCCAGCGTCTTCGGGGTGGTTTCAGCAAAGATAAGTAAAGCCAGTATTAACAGCCCGGTAGCCATTGCAACGCCAATTTCACCGTGCACACGATAGCCAATATAGGTGGCAAGCTGGGTCAGGAGGATATTGACAATATTATTGCCGAGCAGGATCACACCAATTAGCCGGTCAGGTGTAGCGAGTAATTGTTGCGCCAGCTGTGCTCCACGATTACCGCTTTCAGCGAGATGCTTCAAGCGAAAACGATTGAGCGACATGAGTGCTGTTTCCGAGCCCGAAAAAAATGCAGACAATAGAAAAAGAATCGCTAATACGAAAAACAGAATAGAAAGAGAAATATCGTTCACTGGGGGTGCTTTCTTATAGTGCTCTTTGCAAAATGATTTCACGCACCAGTTTACTGCCAAAGTAGGCAAGTGCGAGCAGGCTAAAGCCCCACAATGTCCAGCGAATAGCAGTAGGTCCGCGCCAGCCCATACTGCGCCGGCCTATCAATAGGGAGGCAAACACTATCCACGCGATGATCGAAAGCACAGTCTTGTGTAACTGTGAACGATCAAACAGACTGTCTACGTGTAAATACCCACTGAGTAGGGAAATGCTGAGTAACACAACGCCAGCGGCAATTAATTGAAACAGCAAATGTTCCATGTCTTGCATGGCGGGTAAATGTTTGAAGAACCCGAGTGGCTGTTGGCCATGCAGTCGTTGGTGTTGAAATTTCAAAACAATTGCCTGGATCGCAGCAATCATCAAGATAGCGTAGGCTAACAGGGAGCTTAATATGTGTACGCCAATCCCGGTTCCCGTTTGCAGTGGCAGGCGAGTCAGGTTTGGAAATACCCAGCTTGCGCAAATTACCAAAGCCGTCAACGGTAGAACCACTATGCAGGTATTGAGTAAGGGGTTTTTCAGTGTGCTGATAAACAGGATTAGACTCACCAGCCACAAGGCGGCAGACAGTGCGAGAATAAATGAGAGGTTGACGCCGTCAGCTGAGAATATCTGTTGCAGGAGTAGTGCGGCATGCCCAACCAGAGCCAGCCCCCAGATGATGCGTAAAACGGGAGTGTGGGTGGCATCACTTTTTTGCAGCTGTTGCCAAACGGTAAGAGTACCTGCAAGGTTCGCAAAAATGCTGATAAGTGCGAGTATAGTGGTCATCGACCCAGAGGAGTGTGATCAGTTCGCGGTTTCATTATTGGGGCTAATGATAGCCTGTTTCGGCGCATACGGGCACTTATTTATGCGCGAAACGGGGCAGATATAAAGGGACATAAATTGCAAATTAAAATACTGGGATGTTCGGGTGGTATTGGTGGTTCACGTAGAACGACCTCACTATTACTGGGAGATGACACTCTAATCGACTGTGGTACCGGTGTCCTAGATCTTGAAATTGAAGATCTGGTTAAAATCCGGCGTGTATTTTTGACCCATACCCATCTTGATCATTTACTTAGCTTGCCGCTGATGCTTGATACCGTACAGGAGGAAGCCGAGCTGCAACCGCTACAACTTTATCTCACTCGGGAATGCGATCAGATTATTCGTGAGCATTTATTCAACTGGAAGCTCTGGCCTGATTTTTTTAATCTCGGTGATACAGAACCTACGGTGCTAGAGTCGAATATCTTTACGGTTGGTGAGCAGATCAAAACAGATCAGTGCGAATTGCAAATGTTGCCAGCCAATCACTCTGTGCCGGCAGTAGGTTATCTGGTACGAACAGGCTCTGGCGGTAGTCTCGCCTTTAGTGGTGATAGCACGAGTAATGACCAACTCTGGGAAACTCTCAACCAGCAGCCTGATCTCGATCATTTAATCATTGAGTGCTCCTATAC
Source organism: uncultured Thiotrichales bacterium (assembly GCA_938042355.1). Lineage (GTDB taxonomy): Bacteria > Pseudomonadota > Gammaproteobacteria > CAZUMV01 > CAZUMV01 > CALIRD01. The sequence continues at coordinate 14,390 of CALIRD010000024.1, read as the reverse complement.
GGACGCTGAGCAGGAATTAAGTACCAAAGCAAAACATTATTGCAGTTCCAGTCTTGCTGAGGATCTGAAAAAGCTGGAGCACAAGCCCGATATTTATCTGACTCATTTAAAGCCGGGCGCGGAAGAGGAGATTGTCACGGAAGTGCAAAAACTGGTGCCTGATCGTTCCGTTAAAGCCCTGCGCAATGGACAGCAGTTCGAGTTATAATCTTCATTCAATCTGAACCAGCCTGAGTATTATGTTTCAAAATCTTAGTGAACGCCTGACTTCTACGGTTAAAAAAATCCGCGGCCAGAGCCGTTTAACCGAAGAGAACATTGCTGAATCCGTACGAGAAGTACGTATGGCGCTACTCGAAGCCGATGTCGCTTTACCGGTAGTTAAAGACTTTACGACAAAAGTAAAAGAACGCGCGCTCGGTCAGGAAGTGATTGGTAGTGTTAGCCCGGGGCAGGAATTTATTCGTGTCGTTGACCAGGAACTTACTTCGGTCATGGGTACTGCTAACGAAGGTCTTGAGCTGGGTAATCAAAGGCCAGCCATTATTTTAATGGCGGGTTTGCAGGGTGCGGGTAAAACCACAACGACTGCCAAACTGGCCCGTTTTCTAAAACAAAAAGACAATAAAAAAGTGATGGTAGTCAGCGCAGACGTTTATCGTCCTGCGGCTATTGAGCAACTTAAAACGGTTGCCGCAGAAGTTGAGGCAACTTTTTTCCCGTCGTCTGTGGACGACAAGCCGATTGAGATTGTCTCGGCTGCCTTGAACGCTGCCAAAAAAGAACAGATGGATGTATTGCTGGTTGATACGGCCGGTCGTTTAGCCATTGATGATGAAATGATGGCGGAGATCAAAGCCGTTCATCAAGCATTGTCACCACAAGAAACGTTGTTTGTGGTCGACAGTATGACCGGTCAGGATGCTGCCAATACGGCACAAGCGTTTAATCAGGCGCTGCCCTTAACGGGTGTGGTGCTAACCAAAACCGATGGTGATGCCCGTGGTGGTGCAGCACTATCCGTGCGTCATATCACCGGTAAGCCCATCAAGTTTATTGGTGTGGGTGAAAAGATGGATGGTCTTGAGTTGTTCCATCCTGAACGAATTTCATCACGTATTCTGGGTATGGGTGACGTGGTAAGTCTGGTCGAAGAAGCTCACGAAAAAGTCGACCAGCAAAAGGCCGACAAGCTGGTTAAAAAGCTCAAGAAGGGCAAAGCGTTTGATATGGAAGATCTACGTGACCAGATGCAGCAAATGAAGAACATGGGTGGTATGGCCGGCATGCTGGATAAATTACCCGGTGGTATGGGTTTGCCTGAGCATCTCAAGCAGCAGGTGGACGACAAGAAATTCGATCGTATGGTTGCCATGATTAATTCAATGACACCGCAGGAGCGTAAATTTCCCGCCATCATCAAAGGTTCCAGAAAACGCCGTATCGCCAACGGTTCCGGTACCCAGATTCAGGAGGTAAACCGCTTACTCAAGCAGCACCTGCAGATGAAGAAGATGATGGGCAAAATGAAGGGTGGTGGCATGAAAAAGATGATGAGAGCCATGCAGGGGCAACTCCCGAAAGGCGGTGGCAGGCCGTTTTAAGCCATAAAACTTCAATAATCCCCCGATGTAACCTGTTTGGGGCGAAATCAGGCCAAAAAAGCTTCACTTTTAGGCAAAATCCGGTAGTATTACGCGCCTGCTATTTGGGGCGTGTATCGCTCGTAAAATCAGCAATTTACAACAGTTTTCAGGTATTTACGCATGGTAGTAATACGCATGGCACGAGGCGGCGCCAAGAAGAGCCCCTTTTATAACATCGTAGTGACAGATTCACGCAAGCGTCGTGATAGCGGTTACATCGAGCGTTTAGGGTATTACAACCCCAAAGCGCGTGGTCAGGAAGTTGGCCTCAAGCTCGATACCGAAAAGGTAGACGCATGGGTTGCCAAAGGTGCCCAGGTCAGTGAGCGTGTCTCCAATCTGGTCAAACAGGCAAAAGCAGCCGACGCTGCTTAAAACGGTGGACACTGCAGCCATACCAATTTTGGTTGGCAAGCTTTCGGGTGTATTTGGAGTTAAAGGTTGGGTAAAAGTGTTTTCATACACGCAGCCAAAAGAAAATATACTCACTTATAAAACATGGTTGCTCAGTCACAACGGTGACTGGCAAAACACAGAAGTTCTGGATGGCAAGTTGCATGGGAAAACCATCATTGCCAAATTAAAAGGTGTTGACGATCGGGATCAGGCAGCAACCTTGATTGATACCGAAGTGGCAATCAGATCAGAGCAGCTTGAAAGGCTCTCGAACAATGAATTTTATTGGGCTGAGTTGATTGGATGTACCGTTCTCACCATTGAAGGTGAGCAACTGGGAACCGTCGACAAGCTCATGGAAACGGGCGCTAATGATGTGCTGGTAGTGGGAAAGGATTGTTTAATCCCGTTTGCCCAACCCGAAATTGTGAAAGTGATTGATTTGGACAAGGGTGAAATTGTGGTGGATTGGACCACCGAGTTTTGTTGAGTCTTGCCAATGAGATTTGATGTACTGACACTGTTTCCAGAGATGGTGCAGGCAGTCACAGAATTCGGGGTGGTGCAGCGAGCACACCAGTCGGGATTAATAGAGTTAGGATTGTGGAATCCACGGGACTACACAACCGATCGCCATCGTACGGTAGATGATAGACCGTATGGAGGTGGACCAGGAATGGTCATGATGTATGAGCCGTTAGCTGCAGCATTGGCAGCGGCCAAGCAAGCATCAGAGAGTGAGACGCAGGTAATTTGCATGAGCCCTCAGGGTAAGCCGGTCAAGCAGGCGATGATTAACCAGCTGGCGACTATCGGGCAAGTTATTTTAGTCAGCGGACGATATGAAGGCATTGATGAGCGTTTTATCAATGATTGTGTAGACGAAGAGTGGTCCTTCGGTGATTTTGTTATCAGTGGAGGAGAGTTACCGGCGATGGCGGTTATAGATGCCACCACCCGGCAACTGCCGGGAGCACTCGGGCACAGTGATTCGGCCGCACAAGACTCGTTTAGTGATGGTTTGCTGGATTGTCCTCACTATACTCGACCGGAATCGGTGGCTGGACAAGAAGTGCCGAAAGTATTGTTAAGTGGTGACCATGCCAGAATCGCAGAGTGGCGAGCTGAGCAGGCACTGGATAGGACGCGTAAACGGCGTCCGGATTTGCTCGAAGAGTGAAGTATAAATAGAGAGTCAGAAGGTTTGACTGGAGAAACGGGAAAAGAACTATGTCGACAATTATCGATCAATTAGAGGCTGAACAACTCAAGCCAAACATACCAAGCTTTGCGCCTGGTGATACTGTTGTGGTTGAAGTACGTGTAAAAGAAGGTGAGCGCGAACGTCTTCAGGCATTTGAAGGTGTGATCATTGCCGTGCGTAAGCGTGGCTTGAATTCATCGTTTACGGTTAGAAAAATATCTCATGGAGAGGGTGTAGAGCGTGTATTCCAGACGCATAGCCCCATGCTTGCCAGCATCAAGGTCAAGCGTCGCGGTAATGTTCGTCGCGCCAAACTTTACTACCTACGCGGTCGCACTGGACGTTCGGCTCGTATCACCGAGAAGTTAAGTGGTGCTTCAGCCGCTCAACTCAATGCCGCTGCTGAAGCCGCCGCTGCGGAAGCCGCTGCTGTCACCAGTGATGATTTGACTGCTATTGAAGGCATTGGGCCTAAAGTTTCAGAAGCCTTGATGGCCGCTGAAATCCTTACCTTTGGAGATCTGGCTGAGAAATCTCCGGAACAGATTAAAGGTATTCTGGACAATGCTGAAGGCAATTTCTCTGCCATGGACACTGGCACCTGGCCGGCACAGGCCGAAATGGCACGTGACGATCGCTGGGAAGAGTTAAAAAAGTGGCAGGATGAGCTCGACGGTGGCAAGCCGGCTGAGTCATCAGGCGAAGAAGAGTAAACTCAAGGCCTTGAAAAAAGCGGCTTTAAGCCGCTTTTTTTATGTCTGTTAATGAATATAAATTTTTAATTAATTACCCCTTGAAAGCCTGTATTCAATCCCCAACTAGTATCGAATCAGGATAAAAATGGAGTCATAACATGGCAGCTAGTCGCAAAAAAACACTAAAATTCAAAACCGAAGTCAGTCAGCTATTACAGTTGATGATCCACTCCTTATATTCCAATAAGGAAATATTTTTACGCGAACTGATTTCCAATGCGTCAGACGCGTGTGACAAATTGCGTTTTCAAGCTCTAAGCAAGAAGTCCCTGTTAAAAGACGACACAGAATTACGCATTGAAGTGGCCTTTGATGCCGAAGCGAAAACCATTACCGTACGCGATAACGGTATTGGTATGACCGAAGAAGATCTCAAGAACAATATTGGCACGATTGCCAAATCAGGTACGGCCGAGTTTTTATCATCACTGAGTGGAGACAAAGCTAAAGACGCGAATCTTATTGGTCAATTCGGAGTTGGTTTTTACTCCAGTTTTATAATTGCTGAAAAAGTTGAGATTTTTACACGTCATGCCGGTGCGAAAAAAGGCGCGGGTATTCGTTGGGAGTCTGCAGGCGAAGAGAGCTTCAGTATCAACGAGATCGATTACGATCGTCGTGGTACAGAAGTCGTTCTGCATTTGCGTGAGGGTGAAGAAGAGTTTCTCAATGACTGGCGCTTACGCAGTATTGTCAACAAGTATTCTGACCACATCACCTTGCCGATAAAAATGTTGGAGCAAGCAAGCGCTGAAGAAGGTGAAGAAGCCCCGGAGCCGACCTGGGAAACTATCAATAGTGCTACCGCTTTGTGGACTAAACCCAAGCGCAATGTGAAGAAACAGCAATATATTGATTTTTACAAGCATGTCAGTGGCGATTTTGAAGAGCCTTTGAGCTGGACGCACAATCATGTTGAGGGTAAGCAACAATATATTTCGTTACTCTATATACCCACCAAAGCGCCATTCGATTTAAACGAGCCGGTACAACGTCAGGGCATCAAGCTTTATATTCAACGAGTCTTTGTGATGGAAGATACAGAGAAGTTGATGCCTCGATATTTGCGTTTCGTACGAGGTCTGGTGGATTCCAGTGACTTGCCATTGAATGTCTCGCGCGAAATTTTGCAAGACAACCGATTAATTCAAAGTATCCGTTCTGCTTCAATTAAAAAAGTGCTTGGCTTGCTCGAAAATATGGCCAAGAAAGATGTGGACAAGTTTGAAACCTTCTGGAAAACATTCGGCCCAACCTTGAAAGAGGGCCCGGTCGAAGACTTTGCCAACCGAGAGCAAATACTGAAGTTGCTGCGCTTCTCTTCCAGTCACGATGATGTGCAGGATGAAAAAATAACTCTGGATGATTACATCGGTCGTATGCAGCCCGGTCAGGAGAAAATATTTTACATCACAGCCGATAGTTTTTCGGCTGCCAAGAACAGTCCGCATCTCGAGATTTTCAGAAAGAAAGGCATAGAAGTCTTACTCATGAGTGACCGTGTCGACGAGTGGCTAATGGGCCAGGTCAATGAATACGATGGCAAGCAATTCCAATCCGTTGCCAAAGGTGAGTTGGACCTTGATGACATTGCCACTAAAAAAGGCAAGAAGGAAAAAAAGGTCAAACTCGATGACGATTTGCTAAAAAGTATAAAAACCAGTCTTGAGGACAAAGTAGAAGAGGTGAAAGTCTCTGAGCGGTTGACCACTTCACCTTCCTGTATCGTTTTAAACGAACATGACATGGCGCTCTACATGCAGCAATTAATGCAGCAAGCAGGGCAAGATATACCGGTTAGTAAACCGGTACTGGAAATTAATCCAGGGCATGACATTCTCAAGAAAATGGCGGATGAAAAAGATCAGGAAAACCTGAGTGAGTGGTCTCAATTGTTACTTGATCAGGCTATTCTTTGTGAAGGTGGTCGTCTGGAAGACCCGGCGGGTGCAGTAGCCAGAATGAATCGCCTGATGATGTCTTAAAGTAATAATTGCATATGATTATCAATGAGTTGGAGTCAGGGCAGAAAAAGTAAAATCGTGTATTGAATCTGGCGCCCTGACACCAGTCATCGCCAAATATGGTATTCTTGTCGGGTAATTTAACAATTACTTAATCCCGTAAGCATAATCACTCGCCTATGGATGGATTAAGTAATCTCTCACTCAGAGATTTAATGGAAGATTCAGACGTTCAACAGATTGATGAGCAGGAGCTCACCGTTATGTTTGCTGACATTGTAGGCAGCACACGGCTGTATGATCGTCTCGGTGACATTGAAGCGAGGTTCGTTATTTCGCAGTCACTGGATGTTGCTTCTGATCTCGTGAGTCAACACAAAGGACGTGTGATCAAGTCGTCTGGTGACGATGTCATGTGTGTCTTTGATGACCCTAATGACGCCTTGAACGCAGCCTGTAGTATCCAGGACAACTTTCTCGACAAAATGGTCTTTGATGAGGTCGTGATCTCTTTCCATATTGGTGTGCACACCGGTAAAGGCATTGTGACCGACAATGATATTTACGGAGATACTGTCAATATAGCGGCGCGACTCACCGATGCTGCCAAGTCAGGTCAAGTGTTAGCCAGTGAATACACGGTGCAATTACTCGGTAATGATCTCAAGAACATGGCGCGACGCTATGACACGGTCAAGGTCAAAGGCAAAAGTGAAAAGGTCGATATGTACGACTTTGTCTGGAATACCAGTGGCGAAGAAACCGGCTTGATAGAATTTCTTGGGTGGGAAGGTACATCGAGTTTACATCTCACTGTGCAACAACAAGAATTGTTAGTGCCACCGGAAACCAATTCAGTCTTTATCGGACGTGATCAAAATGTTGGTTTAAAAGTGATCGGCAAAATGGTTTCGCGCAAACACGCGGTGATTGATTATCGTCATGGCAAGTTCGTATTACGTGATCAAAGTACCAACGGTACTTACGTAAAAATCGGTGATGGTGAAGAAGTCTTTATCAAGAATGAAGAATTTCCATTATCAGCCAATGGCATCATCAGTCTGGGTAAAACCATAGAAGACAAGCCAAATCTGAATATTGAGTTCGAACATCAGGAACCCAAAGACCCCACTCTTTACTGAGGCATAAAAAAAGACCGCGGCAAGCGCGGTCTTAAAAACTCAGGAGGAGTATACCCTTTAAAGGTATAATTTATTTATACACCTTTCCTTGGCTGTATTACTTAATAAAACGCCAGATTCCAGTGTGACGCTGTTCCAACTGTGATCAAGGTCACATAATATGATCGTGCAGATAAAAAAAGACCGCTTTAAAAAAGCGGTCTAATCTCAGGAGGAGTCACGTCCTATGAAAGGACAGAAGTATAGTAGGTCAGTCAGGCCATTTAGTCAGCAGTGCCGGTCATATGGAAATGACCGCTTATCGCCGTTTCGCGTGCGTAAGTCACACTCTGCTTTTATTTGCCTCAAACTTGTTGTTGTCAGCGCTGCTTTTTAATGAATAACAGCCAGTCACAGCCCTCTCTTGATCTACTCATACCCGGTTTATTTAGCCGTTTTTCTCGATGGGCACAGGATTATGGCCAGGAAGCTGAGGCACTATCACTGCAGCAGCTACTGAATAAATCCGAGATTTCATCGTATCGCCAAAACAGCTTTGAAGCGCTTGTTCTATGGTTGGTTTATAAGCACGAGTCTGGGCAAACACCCTATGCAGTGATTCGAGGGGGTAAGCCGAAACAATCCGTGTGTGCAGATCCTGTTCACTTCAGCGCATCAATGAACGATGTAGCCGTACATAGAGTTGATTTGGGTGAGTCAGGGCGGGAAGAGTTCGAGCAATTAATCAACCAACATGTGACTGAAAATGATCAACAATTCACCTTGCTTGATTCTGGGCAGGGTTTGCTCAGCGGGTCTGGTTTGTCAAAGCTGGAAACTGTGCCTCTGTCGCTTGCGGCGGGCAGTTCAGTTCAGGATAAGTTACCAAGCGGTGAAGATGCGGCAAAACTTCAAACGCTGGCAACTGAAATTCAAATGCTGTTATTTGATTCACCGGTTGCCGAGCAGCTGACGATGCGAGGTCAGCTGCCAGTAAACGGATTGTGGTTTTGGGGAAATGGCGAACTGAAAAGCGACCAGCTATCAGGTTACACAAGTCTGGTTGGAGGTAAGGTTCTTCAAAATATTTCTACGTACTCCGAAATAGATTTCATGCCCGAACCCGAGTCTTTTATGGCGTTAGCAGAGAGTGGGTTACAAGACAAAGTACTTATTCAATTATCCGGATTCATGGCAGCATCCGATCATGATGATTTTTATGAATGGCAACAAGTGCTAGCCAATTATGAAAGATCCTGGTTCCAGCCATTATTGGCTTGGATAATGAACAACCCGAAGGTCAGTGTTAATCTGTTTGATGATATCGGGCATTGTTTTCATCTTAACGCCAAACCCTGGTACAAATATTTTTCTCAAAAAAGAACTCTGAATGACTGGTGCACACTATGAGTGTAAGCGTAAAACGTCGTGAGGTGACGGTGTCAGATTCTGGTTTGGCCGGGTTACCCAAACTGTTAGCGCGAGTGTATGCGGCAAGAGACGTCAATGATGTAGAGCAATTGCAATACACTCTGGACAAATTACTACCGTATCAATCGTTATCGAACATTGCCCCAGCTGTTGAGCGCATAGCTACAGCTGTTATCGAGCAGCAGCACATACTGATGGTCGGCGATTATGATGCCGATGGAGCAACCAGTACCGTAGTCGCCATTCGCGGGTTTAAAATGTGTGGTAATAATAACGTGTCCTATCTGGTGCCGAACCGGTTTGAGTACGGCTATGGCTTGACCTCCGAGTTGGTTGCTGCTGCACAAGCGCAAGGTATCAAGGCTGATCTGGTCATTACTGTCGATAACGGTATCAGTAATCATGATGGCGTTGATGCCATGAAACAGGCCGGTGCAGATGTAATTATTACTGATCATCACTTGCCGGGTGAAACATTGCCCAACGCCTATGCCATCGTAAACCCCAATCTGGATGATGACCCCTTTGAGAGTAAAGCCCTGGCAGGGGTCGGGGTAATGTTTTACGTCATGATTGCCTTACGCCAACACTTACAGGAGCAAGGCTGGTTTGAGCAGAACAATTTACCCAGACCTAATCTTGCCTCCTTACTCGATCTGGTTGCCTTGGGTACGGTGGCTGATGTGGTGCCACTTGATCGAAACAATCGTATTTTGGTCGAACAGGGCTTACGTAGAATCAGATCAGGCTCAGCAGCAGTAGGTTTGCTGGAATTATTAAGAGTCGCCAAGAAGGATGTGGAACGGGTGACGGCACTGGATCTTGGTTTTGCTGCGGGACCACGCTTGAATGCGGCGGGTCGATTGGAAGATATGGCCATCGGGATTGAGTGTTTGTTGACCGATGATCAAAGTAAAGCCAGGTCAATTGCCAGTGAGCTCAATGCGTTGAATATTGAGCGACGCGAGATTGAGTCAACCATGCAAGAACAGGCCGAGGAAATTCTCAAGCAACAACAGGATATCAAGGCTGAAGACAAGTTGAGTATTTGTTTATACGACGCTGCATGGCATCAAGGTGTGGTGGGCATTGTGGCGTCACGCCTGAAGGATAAAGTGAATCGACCGGTGTTTGTATTTGCCGATGAAAATGATGAGTACATTAAAGGCTCAGCGCGATCTATTCCAGGGATACATATCCGGGATGTGTTACAGCGGGTCGATGCGAGTCATCCTGATTTAATCGTCAAGTATGGAGGTCACGCCATGGCAGCGGGTTTGTCGCTCTTACCCGAGAACCTCGACGCTTTTGAAGCTGCGTTGGAGCAGGCGGTAAATGAAATGACCTCACCGGATGTTTTTCAGGCGGTGGTGCATAGTGACGGTGAACTGTCGTCAGATGAATTATCTCTGGATACCGCAGCCACACTACGCGCAGGCGGCCCGTGGGGACAAAAATTCCCGGAGCCGTTATTTGATGGTAAATTTAAAGTGGTCAGTGCAAGGTTGTTACAGGGCAAGTACTTTAAATTGGTCGTGACGCCATTAGTCAAGCCTGAGCAGTTCCTTGATGCCATTGCCTTTCGTTGTGATCCTGAGAAGCTGCCGCAACAGGGGCAAACAATCCATATTGTCTATAAACTGGATGTTAATCATTATCAGGGTAGAGACGGCTTACAACTGATAATTGACCATGTCATCAAATAGATTAGGGAAGATTTATCTGTTTGATCGGTTTAAGTTTTATTGGCATTGGTTGGTTTTGAAGTAACTTCCATGATAATTTGTATTTAGATGACATCTATATTTAAAGTTAAGTATATGATGCAGTTTATTGTTCAGATTTACATCTCAATTGCTCAAGCTACCGTATATAAGATAATCACTAATACAGGAGTCATTTAACATGACTGGACGCATCATATTCAGCATTTTACTGTTGACCGGAGTGAGTATTGCCATCGCTCAGGAAGTAACTGACTTCTCCACAGATAATCTAACCGTTTATCCGGATGCTAATCTTATTCAGCCGTTACAGCCGGGTGACGAGTTGCCAGCTTTTAATGTGTTTTCTCTGACTGGAGAAAAAATTGAATTTGGTGGTAAACAAGACAAGCCATCAGTATTGATATCATTGCGTGGTGGTTGGTGTCCTTATTGCAATACCCACCTGAGAGAATTAAGCAAAGTGGTGCCTGAACTTAGAAATGAAGGTGTAAATGTTTACTTTTTCAGTGGTGATAGTAAGGATACCTTGCATTCCAGTCTGACACGTAACACTGGAACAGTGGTCGCTAAGGAAGACTATATAATATATTCAGACTCTCTAGCAGAGGCTGCGAGTGCGCTCGGTATTGCTTATAAAGTTCCAGATTCATTGGAATTTAAGGAAATGACTAAAGATGCTACCAAAAACGGCTCTATAGATCAGATGGGAGTATTGCCAGTACCAGCTGTCTTTGTTGTTGATACATCCGGCACAATAGCCTTCAGTCACGCGAATGCCGACTATACAGACCGACTGTCTGCAGATGAAATTAGAAATGCGGTAGATAAATCAATAAATAATTCCCTTGAAGTTACTGAGTGAGACGCAGATTTGTAGCTGATTAAGGGCCAAGTTTTATTGGTTGTAACAGGCGCTTCCAGGCTTTGGCACTAGAGCTCTTAGCAACAATTCAATAATTCAATAAAGTAATAAATTTTGACCAGGGTCAGCTACCGCAGGTAAAAATCATCACTGGTTTTCAACCAAATGAGAGCATATTGCACAATCTCAAGTGTATAGTTTTCTAAAATGAAAGAGATTGATATCAGCCTGAGAGACTCGCGATAAGGTTGCTATTGTACATATCCTTTGCGCAGTATCATTAAAAAAACTATTCAGAATTAAGCGGCTTTGGTTACTTAAATCTCTATTTAGTAAAATTCAATAGAAGCTTCTCAATTCAACCTAAAAACCGGTAGAATACGCGCTCTTTTCATCGAGCAAGACCATGGAACTGAATCCGCTATTTAGCAAAATCGAAGACCTGCAAGAGCGTGCTCTGGCGCTTAGGGGGTACCTTTGACTTTGATAATAAAGCGGAAGCACTCGAGGAAGTAAGTCGGGAACTCGAAGACCCGGATATCTGGAATGATCCTGAAAAAGCCCAGGCCATGGGCAAACAACGTGCTTCACTCGAAGCCATCGTAAAAACCATCCTGGATCTGGATTCCGGCTTATCGGATGCCAAAGATCTATTGGAGATGGCGCAGGAAGAGTCAGATCAGGAAACAGTTGATTCCGTGACACAGGATCTCGAAGGCTTTGAAGCCGACGTTGCAGATCTTGAATTCAAGCGCATGTTTTCTGGTGAGATGGATGGCAATAACGCTTTTCTTGATATTCAATCCGGATCGGGTGGTACCGAGGCCCAGGACTGGGCTGAAATGATTCTGCGTATGTATTTACGCTGGGCAGAAAGTCAGGACTTTAAAGCCGAGTTAATGGAAGCGTCTGCCGGTGATGTGGCGGGAATCAAAAGTGCCACGATTAAAATCGAAGGGGCTTATGCCTATGGCTGGTTACGTACCGAAACCGGTGTGCATCGCCTCGTAAGAAAGTCGCCATTTGATTCCGGTAATCGGCGTCATACCTCTTTCGCTGCTGTGTTCGTATCACCTGAAGTAGATGACGACATTGATATCGAGATTGACCCGTCAGATTTACGTATTGATGTTTATCGTGCCTCGGGTGCGGGTGGTCAGCATGTGAATAAAACCGAGTCGGCGGTACGTATTACGCACTTGCCGACCAATACCGTCACCCAGTGTCAAAATGGTCGTTCACAGCACAAGAACAAAGACATGGCTATGAAGCAGTTAAAAGCCAAATTGTATGAGCTGGAATTAAAAAAGCGCATGGAAGATCAGCAGGCATTGGAAGAGAGTAAGTCTGATATTGGCTGGGGTAGTCAGATTCGATCCTATGTGCTGGATCAATCGCGGATTAAAGATTTACGTACCGGTGTAGAGACTGGTAACACACAGGCCGTTCTGGATGGCGGTTTAAATGATTTTATTGAGGCTAGCCTCAAATCAGGACTATAACTATGAGTGATGACAATCATCAGGATGAGAACAAACTAATTGCCGAGCGTCGCGAGAAGCTGGCCGATCTCAGAGAAATCGGCAATGCCTTCCCCAATCATTTCAAACGCGATGATATGGCGGCTGATTTACATGCGGCTTATGGCGATAAAGATCGTGAATGGTTTGATGATAATACCATCAAGGCGACTATTGCTGGCCGTATGATGCTTAAGCGGGTCATGGGTAAGGCCAGTTTTGCCACCTTGCAAGATGCATCTGCGCGGATGCAGGTCTATGTAAAACGAGATGAGCTGGCAGATGGCGCGTATACCCGATTTAAAAGTTGGGACGCCGGTGATTTGCTCGGTGCAAGCGGGCGAGTATTTAAAACCCAGAAGGGTGAGCTTTCGATTCACGTTGAATCGATCGAACTACTGACCAAGTCGATACGACCCTTGCCGGAAAAATTTCATGGTTTAACCAATACCGAGCAACGCTATCGGCAGCGCTATGTGGATTTGATCATGAATGATGACGTGCGCGAAACCTTTCGGGTGCGGACGGCCATCATTAGCTACATCCGTAAGTTTATGGAAGCACGAGGGTTCATGGAAGTGGAAACGCCAATGATGCAGGTGATTCCCGGTGGCGCTGCAGCCAGACCTTTTGTCACCCATCACAATGCACTGGATATGGATTTATATTTACGCATAGCGCCTGAGCTTTATCTCAAGCGTTTGATTGTAGGTGGAATGGAAAAAGTCTTTGAGATCAACCGCAATTTTCGTAACGAAGGTCTATCTACACGCCACAACCCCGAATTCACCATGATTGAGTTTTACGAGGCCTATGCTACCTATGAAGATCATATGGATTTAACTGAAGCGCTCTTCAGAGGAATCGCTAAAGAGGTCATGGGCTCGGAACAGTTTGTCAGTCAGGAGGTTGAATATGACTTTTCCAAGCCGTTCCAGAGAATGTCGGTTAAAGATTCTATTCTGCATTTTAACCCCGAGCTCAACAGTGAGCAGCTGGATGATCTTGAACAGGCAAGTGCTATTGCCAAAGACTTAGGCATACCGGTGAAAGACAGTTATGGTCTTGGTAAGGTGCAGATCGAAATATTTGAAAAGACAGTTGAAGAAAAATTACTGCAGCCAACCTTCATTACCGCCTATCCGGCTGAGGTTTCACCACTGGCCAGGCGCAATGATGATAACCCGTTTATTACCGATCGCTATGAATTCTTCATAGGTGGCAAAGAAATAGCTAATGGCTTCTCCGAGTTGAATGACCCGGAAGATCAGGCGGCAAGATTTCAGGAACAAGTCGCTAATAAAGACGCCGGTGATGATGAAGCGATGCATTACGATGCCGATTATATTCGTGCGCTTGAGTATGGAATGCCACCTACCGCAGGTGAAGGAATCGGCATTGATCGACTGGTTATGTTGTTTACAAATTCAGCATCTATCAGGGATGTACTGTTATTTCCTCATATGAAGCCTGAATAAAAACCAATAAACCGACCTTGTTAAGCTTGTAAATCCCTAGAACATATAGGGAATTAGGTATAGACTGTTTAGTCGAAACAGTCGTAAGCCCATTGTGCTGACTTTTATTTACGCCAGTTAGCTGGCCACTATACGAGAAAACAATGTCAGAAGAAGTAGAAGGAACCGTTAAGTGGTTCAATGATGAAAAAGGTTTTGGCTTCATCGAAAGAGAAGGAGAGAAAGACGTTTTCGTTCATCACAGTAATATCAATGGTGATGGATTCAAAACTTTGAAAGAAGGACA
>CALIRD010000023.1 GCA_938042355.1 uncultured Thiotrichales bacterium | reverse complement strand
ATCACTCAATAGATCTGCAAGACAAGAAGGTTGGTGTGATTGGCAATGGCTCAACCGGTGTGCAACTCGTGTCTGCTCTGGTTTCAATGGCAGCTGAGGTCAATCACTTTCAACGCACAGCGCAATGGATAATGCCGGTCGAAAACCCGGCCTATACCGAGGAACAAAAACAGGCATTCAGAGATGATCCGGTATTACTTAAAAACATTCAGCAAGACGAAGAACTCGAAGCCAACATTGAATGGTTTTCTAAAATAATTGTCGATCCCACGTCGGAAGAAATGCAGCAACTCAGAGCGGTCGTTGAAGCCAATCTCGACAACAGCATTCATGACCCTGATCTGAAAGAGCGCTTGAGGCCAGACTATGAACCTGCATGTAAGCGTTTAATCTATTCACCCGATTACTATCAGGCCATTCAGTCTGACAATGCAAAGTTGACAGATTCAGCAATTCAACAGATTGAACCCAGAGGCATTCGAACCAGTGATAATACCTTGCATCAACTGGATGTCATCATCTATGCCACAGGCTTTGATGCTCACAAATTTATGCGGCCCATGAAAGTGACAGGCATCCATAATACGAGCCTCGATACTGTCTGGGCCAATACTCCCAACGCCTATCTTGCCGTATCAATCCCTGATTTTCCTAACTTCTTTATGCTTAATGGGCCGAATGGCCCGGTCGGTAACTTTTCATTAATTGAGATCGCCGAACACCAATGGAATTACATCAGCCAGTTGATTCAACTGGTCACTGATCAGAAATGCAAATCCGTCTCAGCCTCTAAAGAGGCGAGTAAACGCTTTAATCAAGAACGAATTGAAAAGGCTAAAACGACAATTTTTGGCACCGGCTGTGATAGCTGGTATCTGGATAATAATGGCGTACCAGCAACCTGGCCCTGGTCAAGGCAACAATTCGCCGAACAAATGAAAACACCTCGCCTTGAAGATTTTGAATTGCTGGGTTAAGTACCCAGATATTTCTTTAACTGATTAACTCTCTTCTGCAACATGATATCGATAGGCTCACAGCGCGGGGCAAAGTCATAGGCATGCACGGCATCTGCAACCAGATGACAGTTAACCTCAACTCCAGCATTGCGCAAGGCTTCAGCGTAATTCAAACCTTCATCTCGTAACGGATCGAGCTCAGCGACCTCGATATAGGCCGGAGGCAAACCAGAAAAACTGTTTCTATGTATCGGGGACGCATATTGCGGTATCTCATCAGCAGTGTAACCCTGTAAATACAAGCGCCACATCAACAAATTATTGGCCGTATTCCACACGCGTGCATCAGTGAAGTCTTTTGCAGAGTCTGTTTTTGTTTCGCAATCGGTAACCGGATAAATTAAACATTGAGCCGCAACAGATATCCTGCCTTCATCGACTGCACGCTGTGCTACGGAAGCAGCTAAAGCACCTCCGGCACTATCCCCCATCACTATGATCTTATTTTGATCGATACCCATACTTTCAGAGTGCTCATGCACCCACTCCAGTGACTGGTAACAATCATTGAACGGAGCCGGAAAAGGATGCTTGCCAGATAAGCGATAATCCACCATAAAAACCCGGGTGTTTGCCTTGAGCGCATAGTCTTGCACCATACGCAGATGCCCAAGACCATAATCAAGAAAAAAACCACCACCATGGAAATATACAATCGCTGAATCGCAGTTGACTTTCTCTCGGGGTGAAAACTCCATCAACTTAAGGTGACCGCCATTGTTAACCGCCAATGAATGAGTTGTGACCTTCAGAGATTTTTTAGGTCTGAAAAAAAATCTTTGAAATTTCAACAAACCATTTATTAACGCCGTATGAAATTTATTTTCAGAAAAAGAAATAGTAGGTAATTTTCTGTATTCTGCCTGCTGTGGAATCGGAGTCGACATAGTTATTGGCTGTATGATTCGCGTGTATTTATTTGAGTAAAATTCTCATGTCAACGTTCAGCCACAGCCTTCTACTTCAGGGTTAATTCGGCGAGCATCCAGGCTCGATGGAGGAAATACCGGGCTAGCGTCCTGCCGGTAAATCCCCTCACTAATGGCCAATCCACAGCGAGTAAGTTGATATTGCATTTCCGGGCTAACCAGACCACCAAAAGCCGGGCTTTCATAACTGCATCTGTCACGACTCACTTCAGCGATGAACACATCCGCTGTTTTGCGCCATTGAATTTTACAGCTGTCAGGAAAGCGCAATAATTGTTCTTCGGTCAATGCACTGAGCGTTGTGGCGATACTTTGATCATCATCCAGGCCCTCACTCGTACCAAGTAATACTGTTGATTTCATCTTTTCTCCAGTGTCATCGAACAGATAAACTTTGCGTTGCCAGGCAGGCCCACGCAATGACTCGGTACTGACGTGATGATAAAAGACATTGCCACCAAACTCCGGCACCTGCAGCTGAATGATACTGTGGTACACCTCACCTCTGCTACCTGTACCAACATAATCACCAACCAGCATGCTCTGTAAACTGACCAGATCCAACTCTGATCCTTTATCGACTTGCGAATGGGTACAAGCCACTAACAGCAGCACTCCAATCGGCAGTGCAAGTATTTTTTGTAGAAATATTATGATATTCATTACCCCCCCCAAACGTGGCCACAAGTTATATCATGGCGCAATCTTTCATATACTCGTTATACCAAGACTAACATAGCCCCTGGTAGGTGTAGTAAAAAGTGCTAATGAGTAACGTTATCATGGTAATCATACTCACAGGCTTTTTGAAGCATATTGAATACGTGCCCTCTTCCGGCAGTGATTCATCTGCAGTAAAACAATACTACAGAAATAATTTGCGCTGCATGCGCCAATACTCGAGGGCTGCCGGGTATTTAGCGATACTTTGAGAAAGGCTTTGCTTACGAGCACAAGTTGAGTATGAGAAAACAAATACCAGATCGACACTGAAACTCAAAGCTAGATAAGAATGAGCCTTAACAAGTGTTTTTTACCACGCTATAAATGCTAGTGATGCGTGCTTGTAAATTCACTCAACAACAACGAAAACCAATACAACTATTTGAAAAACTTGTTACACCAGACCCGGTATTTATAAATGAATCTCAGGCATCGCGGACATTGGAATAATCGCACCTTTGTGCTGAATTACTGTACTGGCCAATTGATGACCCGTGGTACAGGATTGGACCGGAGAATACTCATTTAATCGTGCTGCAATGTATCCAGCATTGAATGAGTCGCCAGCTGAAGTCGTATCAACTACATTCACTTTTTCAGTATTCACATACTCTCTGACATCGCCTGCTATCACCAAGCAACTCTTTTCTCCCATCTTCAGGACTATTTCACTGATACCAAATTCCTCAAGTCGCATGATGATATCATCCTGATTTTCCAGCCCGCAGACCAATAGCTCATCTTCCAAAGAGGGCAATGCCAGATCAGTCAGACTATACATTTTTTCATAGACTGTTTGCGCCTTTGATCTGTCTGACCATTGTGCCGGTCTGTAGTTATTATCAAAAATTATTTTGCCACCCAGCTTACGATAGTTACGCAAACCATCAAACAATCTCTCTCTTGCCTGATCTGGATATAAAGCAAGCGTAATCCCGGATAGATAGATCCATGCGCAATCCTGAATTTTTGCAAACAAATGATCTGTGGATTCAGCGTGATTAAATAATCGCGTTGCCGGCGAATCTTTTCGCCAATAGAGAAATGATCGCTCGCCTTGTTCGTCAAGCTCAATCATATACAGGCCTGGCACACTGTTCTCATAGCGCTGGACATAGCTGGTACAGACGCCCTCGCTTTGCCACTGAGCTTGCAACCAGTCACTCATACTATCGTCTCCAAGCGCTGTGATGTATTCAACCTCGACTCCTAATCGCGTCAAATACACTGCAGTATTTAGCGTATCGCCCCCGTACGATAGTGTTGATTCTCTGCTCGAAGCTCCGCCAGAGTGATGTGGTGCACTCAACTCAAGCATGCACTCGCCGATTATTGCGACACGCATAATTCGGTCACATTATTGAAATCACCACCCATTGATGGAATTGTCTCTGAATCGCACTTTGATCTACGAAAAGTTCATGCCGCCATTAATATCGAGATTCGCTCCGGTAATATAAGCAGCGGCATCGGATGCAAGATAGACCACTGTATTCGCGCAATCGTCAGGATGACCCTGACGCCTTAATGGCACTGAAGCCTCAACATTCTTTCGCGCCGCATCAGGTGTAAACGTATCATGGAAAGTCGTATCAATCATACCCGGGCATAGTGAGTTCACTCGAATTCCTTGCGGCCCTAACTCTTTGGCCATAGATCGCGTAAACGTCATTATTGCGCCTTTGGAAGCTGAATAAGCAGATGCGCCCGGCCCACCACCGTCTCGCCCCGCTAATGAAGCGAAATTAACGATTGCGCTTCCTGCCGGCATATGTGGCACAACGGCCTTGGTAGCGAGAAATGTAGAATTAAGATTGAGTGCAATAACACCTGAAAAGAAATCTTCGTCCATTTCGTCAATCGTTTTTCGTGCGACCATGCCACCAACGTTATTAACCAGAATATCAATCGAATCACCAAACGATTTCTGAGTAGCTTCAACCAGTTGCTGTACCTCTGACTGTTTAGTCATATCTCCTTTAATCAGAATTGCAGTGCCACCTGCTTTCTCGATAGTTGTGACAGTTTCTTCTCCTGCCGCTTTGTCAGCAAGATAGTTAACTACAACTTTCGCACCTTGTTCTGCTAACTTCACCGAGCAAGAACGACCAATATCGCGTGATCCGCCGGTGACTATCGCAACTTTTCCTTCTAGATTTTTCATATTGTTTCCAAATGTTTACTAAATTAATAACGTGTTTATGACTTTGCTTCCAATGGACGAATATGCCCACATAGAATCCAGACACTGAGTACAGATAAAATCGCAAGCGCCGCACCAACAGCAAAAGCTGGAGCGTAACTATTGACGGTGATAACAGGGATTAAGAAATTCAAACCAACCACGGCGAGCTTTGCAGCCGTACCGGCAAAGCCGGCAAGGGAAGCTACAGACTTACCGTTATAAAAATCACTCGGTAAGGTCTGTATGTTGCCAACGGCAGTCTGGAAACCAAACAGAATGGCCGCCATCAACAATACCGCTACCACAGGACTAGCTGCTTTGATCGTCATTAACAAACTGACCAACATGATCAATCCACCCAGACCAATCACGAATTTACGCGTTTTGTTAACCGTCCATCCTGCACTAATTCGGTTATTCGCCAACAAACCACCGAACCACGCACCAAACATTGCACCTACATAGGGTACCCAGGCGTATAAACCAATTTCTTTAACACCGAACCCATAGGTCTCTGAAAGATACAATGGCAACCAGCCAACAAATAACCACCAGATCGGGTCCAGAAAGAATGAGGCCATGATGACACCCCAACTTTCCTTGCGCGAAAGAATTTCAGCAGAGCCCGGAGCATAAGTCGCTTCAGAATTTGTTTCGGTATTTTTCTGTCCTTTGAGAATATAATCCCGTTCGGCTGAATCCAGCCATGGATGCGATTCCGGCCCTGACTTGTATAGAATCAACCACGGTATCAACCATAAAAAACCCAGCGCACCAATCGTAATAAAGGTCGCTTTCCAGCTATCAAAAAACAGGAACAGGTAAGCAATAATTAACGGAGAAACTATGCCGCCAATTGCAGCACCGGAGTTGAAGATACCTTGCGCGAGCGCTCGCTCCTTGATGGGAAACCACTCAGCATTCGCCTTGGTGGCACCCGGCCAGTTACCCGCTTCTGACACACCCAGTATGGCTCGAAAGACCGCAAAACTAGCCAAGCCTCCTGCAACTGCATGTAACATGGTTGCTGTAGACCACACAACAATCGACAAGACAAAACCAATGCGGGTACCAATCCAGTCAAATATTTTACCGAACAAGGTCTGACCAAATGCATAAGCAAAGGTGAATACATTCAAGATAATGGCGTAGTCAGTTTTTGATAAATTCAAATCCTTGGAAATCTCAGGCCACAAAAACCCCAGTGCACCACGATCTATATAGTTTATGACGGTTGCCAAGGCCACCAGGGTGACGATGAACCATCTCAAATTACCTTTCATGCCTACTCCCCCTTCTTATAATTTTCAAAAAAATCTTCTCTTATCGGAGAAAACATGTCCAACAATACACCTGCCTCAATGCATATCGCTCCGTGCATGAGATTGGGAGGTATAAAGTAGCTATCACCTGCAGACTGCCGCTTGGTAACACCATCAATGGTGACATCAAAAATGCCGCTTTCAACGTAGCTAACTTGTGAATGATAGTGCTGGTGCTGATAACCTTCTGCACCCTTCTCAAATATTGCTTTGACTAATAAAAGCTCATCATTATGACCAAGAATTTGTCGAGTGATGCCTTTATCTACTTCCTCAATCTCAACCTGATCACCAAACAAAAAATGTTCACTTTGCATATCTATTTCCGAGTGTTATTGCGACGGGAAAAGCTTGTAAGGACCCTGCCAGCTCATCGTTGTGCCATTAACATCAATACTATGTGTGGCTGAAGCATCTTGCGAACTCGATAATCCCAATCCAACTTTTTTATTATCCTTCGTTTCGATTAAAACGTAACTTACACTGTTTTGCTCATAGTGCTTGACGCTCGCAATCTTGCTGTGGCTGTTAAGCGTGAACTCCACGATAGGATTGTATTCACCATGAGGTTCTATGACGGAGACATAACTCACGTCGTTGCTACCCGCTGTTCTATAAATGACGGCAGGCTCTCTACGTAGGTTAAAATTGTCATCATTGGCACCCACCTCGGTAAACACAAGGTTTGTGCTGGTCGGCAAACTGGAACTCAAGGTATAGAAACGATTATTTTTCAACCAGGTTAACTGTGAAAAATCATTGACGGGTTCCGCTGAAGCCACATCCCATAAATATTGGTAACCATTCTTATTGCCCAATGGTGAGCGGCTGGTAGTATTGGTGTTGAGATCAAAATTCATTTCTACCACTTGCCCCTGATAATAGAAAGGCAGATCATAATCATGCTGACTCTTTGACTTGCCTTTCATGACATCTATTACTACTGGCATTTCAAACGCGGAATCAGATACGATTGCCATGGTGCGCTCAAGAGTAACCCCTTCATAAGCAGTCTCAATTCTCGCTGTGGCAAGTTTAAGATTTTCATCAACCACAAACACACCAGGCGTTGGATGATGCTTGTTACCGGTACTGGTATTCGCATTAAAATGACTGACACCATCGACTACCAGCGCATTATGAGCGATTGTCTGCTTGGCAAACGAATTATTTTCAGGCAGATAATGACCACCATATTTTGCCTCGATATTCAAAAAACGTGCCGCACCATAATCTGCAATTATTTCTTGGCCATTGTCATAGAAAATAAATCCTAATTTATCAAAATGGCCGTGACCCAAACCTTGTGAAGTGTTTTTCATTACCACCACTGATGCGTTCGGATCTGACGATGCTCTCAAAATGTCCAGCGCACCGGAATTACCCTCTGCGCCATCTCGCAAACGCATTGACTGATAATTAAACGGGGTTGCCTTTCCGGCAGCAAGATCATCTGCCAGCACTTTACTTTCAGGCGTCAGAACAAACTTGTTCTGCGCCTTGGCGATAGATAAAAGTCCAGTATCACCGGTTAATTCATAGGCTATAGCGACACCATGCAATAACTCGGTCGTCGCAATACCTTTGTCTTTAATAGCGTCATTGATCGGGAAAAACAAACCTCCATAACTTTGCTGAATGGTGGTGTAAATTGCTTTTTTCAGCACTTCATCACGATGGGAAAATATATTGCGCTCTGGATTATTGCGCTCCACACTTTGCGCAAAAATGACAAAAGGCATCAGAGCATAACGCTGATAATAAGGTCCTTCGTTGTAGTACCCGTCCGGCGAAAACAACAGATCAAGTTGTTTCAAAAATCCGGCTTCGCCAGACTTGTCCAGACCAAGCAACGCCTGTTCTACATAACCCTGATCACCAATTGCATAACCCGTCAAACCGACTGCTGCGGTTGCCCAGGTCCCATGGTTATGTATTTTATCAAATGTTTCCGGTGAGCCGCTGGAGAGGAAATCGGCCATGTTGCGCAGCAAGCGGGTTTCGATTGTTTCACGGTCAGATTCCGATAGTGTATCGACGATCAAACCATAAGCTTGAGCAATATGTACCAACCACCAACTCTCGTTCAGGTTTTGCCAGAACATACGCCCTGGTGATTGCTCCTTTTGTGCCGGGTGCAAACCCCAGTCGGGATAGACTTCAGCGTACTCGAGCAGCAAATCACGAACAAAATTTGCATATTTTGTATCACTCGTGATTTTAAATAATTGGCCAGCGTTATAGATGGTCTTGGCATTATCCTTATGCTTCTCATGGGTGTAGCCACCACCAGCATCGCGCGGAACGGGAATATCTGTTGATGATGCAATTTTAGCCTCAATGTCAGTTACCGCTGCAGCCAGTGTTTTATCAAAGCCGGATTGTAGATTTGCTGATGCTTGATAGGCCAGCGGACTGGTAGTTGTACAAGCGCCAAAGGCCAGCAAAAAGCAAAAAGAAAACACCAGGTAATAACTAACACGATTACTCATTGTGACATCACCGAATTATTTTGAAGTATCGCGGTAGGCGGTAAATTACTGTTTAGTTCAAACACTTCAGGCAGAGCGGTACCGATAAACTTGTTCTGAATGATTCGTGTCTTTGGTTCACCGACCGTATGATTAATCAGGAAAGGCTTACTATTTATGATTTCATTACGTTCTAGATTCGCAACCTGTACTCCGTGCAACAAAAGTGATGATTCGAAAGGATTGCGTTTATCATGACCCACATTTTCCAGCTTTGAATCAACCAGCACCAGATGCGGGCCAAAGGTGCTCTCATCTCTACCGCCACGATAGTAATCAACCAGCATCTGGCCAATATTCAAGAAGGTCGAGTTTTCAATAGTGAGATATTCGCTGTTATAAATTCCGTAGTCATCCAGTTCGGCATGTAGTTTAAATACGGAACCGGTGACATCGCTGAAACTGGAGTTCCGCACCAACATCGAATCCGCAAACGTACCCTTGGCAACTGAGACAACATTAAAAGAATGATTTTTATCCAACGCCGTGAAATTCGAATCAATAATTTCGAGTCGATAATTTTTCAGCATAGAGTAAGGACTGGTTCTGATGACGCTGTTACCGGCATAATCTGGCGAATCTGCTCCAGAGATATTCAGCCCAATAATTTGTAGACCTCCACCATCGAGTATCTCGAACAAGGTGGTTCGCTCAAAGGTCAGATTCACATCGCCATTGCCCTTTATGGTGATGGGTTTATCCAGACGTAAAAACTTGGTAACTACATAGTTACCTGCCTCAAGTAACACCGTGTCGCCAGCTTGTGCTGACTCAACTGCTGCCTGAATTGAACCCTGATCTGGTGAAACGGTAATCGTTTTACCAGAGCCAAACGCTACAGCTGGGCCGGCTTTGGGATACCACTCAGCGCCTGTTTGTTCTTTAGTGGTGACTTCCAGAGTCTTAGCTACACCAACACCGAGCTCATTGTCAGGAAACATTAAACCATTTTCGGCTCGCACTAGATTAACCGACTCATTGCGAAAACCCTTGGCAAAATCTGGAAGGCTTGAGGTATTGAGGACATTGTCAGTAAAAGCAATCCCGGAAACGTCATCATAGACAGTAAACACATCACGACCGTCATCGTTGAGAATCAGATTGTTAGCAAAGGTACTATCCACAGGAACTGCCGAACGTTCTTCGTCACTACCCGCAGCCAACTGGATATTGTCGCTATTAATCAGTGTATTGTTTTCAATCACTGCATTTTTAGCTTGATCATAACGATTGATCGGCGAATTAGGCACACCATTCATAACCACCAAAGCACCACCAAAGCGTGTGCCGGTTAAGCCTTCAAGATAATTATTTCTAACGATCTGCCCTGCGTTGATTACGCGTATACCACCGGTATGGTCTGCACCATTTCCGAAAAATACATTACCTTCAACCAGGGTGTTATTACCATGACGCATGGTCAAGGTTCCGCGCGATTGATAGAAGGTATTGTT
The DNA here is from genome assembly GCA_938042355.1 of uncultured Thiotrichales bacterium. GTDB lineage: Bacteria > Pseudomonadota > Gammaproteobacteria > CAZUMV01 > CAZUMV01 > CALIRD01. Next base: position 18,912 of record CALIRD010000023.1, on the reverse strand, counting down.
ACGAATAGTATTTTTTCCTGATTTACTCGAGATAATTTCCAGTTCGCCATCGCATCGATCGAAGTAATTATTTTCAACAGTCGTGAATGAATTTTTTCGCGAATGATGGCTGGTACCAATGCGCAAGGTTTCCCCACCATTGGCGCCTAGAATGGCACGCGGCCCAAAATAGTTATGATCAATGCGGTGGTAATTTTCCTGACTGGCCTCGGTATTCATCCGCACTGCCATGGTCACGCCTTTGTTACTTTTACCCTCAAGATGATTGTGATCAAAACGGTTGTTTTTACCGTACATCATGACCCAGAAATCGGTTTCGTAGCGCTCAGGGTTATTGTAGTTATCAATCACCACTTCGGTAACCCTCGAGTTATTCGCCAATGTATCCTTGTTTTGACGAAAGCTGATAACTTCCTGTGTCGGTGTATAACCGTTCTTGAATACCAGGCCTGACACCTCGAGATATTCACCTGCCAAGCGCAGATTGGACTGACCGGACAGAATGACTTTCCCTTTGGTTTGCGCGGTCAAACGAATTGGCGCATCTTTCTGACCTTGCCCTGTGAACAGGATTTCAAAATCGTTCCAAACGCCGTTGGCGAGTGTAATAGTATCTCCGGGTTTTGCCTGCTTAACAGCTTCTTTAAAAGCCGCTTGATCTGCGACCAGATTCTGGCTTGAGGTTAAATTAGAGGCAGTCGTACAGGCAACTAACCCAAACATTGCCAGGATGCTCAGACATCTAACTAAAATAGGTGTTTTCAATTCCGACCTCATTAAATGTGATAAAAATATGTATTGAACATTGGATCATCTACAGACCAACTTGACAAGCTGACTCTTTCTTTGCCTCTTCACTAACAATCTTTCATCAAATAAAACGTCATAAAGTTGGAGAAAAAAATGGCGCAGCCTGAAAACAATAAAGGGCTGCGCCTAATCAGGGGTATTTGTTAATTTATATATAGACCTGGTTTCTTCTCCGCCTTGAATATCAACGGCATGAATGTATTCACAAACAAAACTTCAAGATTGATCTAAAACGACGAGATTGGCGACTCAATAGCTGTTAGCTAGTGAGTCGCCTTACCCAGAATCTGATTACTCAGATCAATTTGTAACGATCAACCGTTAGAAGCGGTAGCTGGCACCAACAGTGATTCGTCTGTCAGGAAAGCCCACGAAACAAAGAGGCCCAGATTCACTGACACAACGCTGATCAATACGTTCTTCTGTGAGGTTAACAGCCTCTACGCTTACGTCAAAGTGTTCGTTAATCGAATAATTCACACTCGCGTTTAATTGCCCTCTATCCAGAGTATTGACCGGGAAGCTGAAGGTACTGCTTCCGCTCGTGTTTGCACCGCCACCAAAGTCCTGTGTGCGGAAACCTTCACGCCAGGTGTAACGCATTCTCGCAGAGAGATTATGCTTCTCATAGTACAGGGTCAGGTTATAAGCATCTTCAGAGAAGTCCAGCAAGCCGCGAGGAATACTCACGTCTCCAAGCACCTGCAACCCTCTACCTGAGGTCGTGTCTACCGCTGAACCACCGCTAAAGTCTTGCATGGTGTAGTTGAACAACATACCAAAACCTGAGGCCCAACCGAGCTTATCTTCGAAGTTGGAAAGATCATACTGGAATGCGAACTCCCAACCGGATTGTGTTGTAGTGTCAGGGTCATTAGCGAATGTCTCAAAATCGACACACAGTCCTAATCTATTCGGATCACCCAGAACATTGGGTATAACGGTTGGATTATAAACACCGCCACCAGGACAGGTTGGATCTGTTTCGCGTGCGAGGCCGCTAGTTGTGGTCGGATCATCGAGTAACAAGGCACCATCAAAAACGCTACCAAATATATTAGTGCGATCCTTGGTGAAGTAACCGAGACTAACAACAGCTGCGTCTGCAAAATACCACTCTACAGACAAGTCGATTGAATCAACTTCTTCTGGTTCTAATCCAGGATTTCCCTGAGAGATAACAGAGTTCTCCTGATTATCTGCAGAAAATGCCGTACTAATTCTATCAAAATTCGGGCGTCGAATATCCGAACCGTAGCCGAAACGTACCACTACATCTTCACGAACTTCTGCAATAACATTCAATCGCGGCAGCAAGAAATCATAGCTACCCTTGGTAGACACAAGCTCTCTATTTCCTGCAGCGTCTTCGAAGCCAAAGGCAACTGAGTCAATTTCCGTATCCAGATAGCGAAGACCAAAATTACCACGAAACATTCCATGTTCAAAATTCGCCTGTGCATACAAGGCAGTAGTATCTTCACTTACATCATAAAACTGATTCTGATCAGACTGTAGATTCAAGATGTCTGGACTATCTGGGTCATGTGCAATAACTGCCGCTTGTAAAGTATCAATTACTCGCTGTGGATTCGAAAATGCTTGATCTGGATCAACAAGCAGGAAGTTTGATATAAACAAATCTCTTCCATCAGCACTTCCATAATTGCTGGGGCCTGGAACGAGAAGGTCGGCAAAAAGTGTTCCATTCGGGCTATCGACCATTCGGCTAAAGCCACCAATACGGTCTTCTACATCGTTAAACCGGCTGGAAGATTCACTGTAACGCCAGCCAAAATCAACCGAACTGATCGCCTGCCAACCTAAATCGTAGGTGAAATCAAGTCGATATGCGTCTTCTTCGTTATCAGTTGTGTTGCGCCCAACAATCACCTGATCCAACACGACATTGGCAGGATTAGTTAAGTCAGCAACACTGGGGGCAAACGGTGAATCGAAATTGATACCCCACGACAATGATCCTCCTGACAAATCATAGATAAAAGGCACGCAGTTATCATTACTGGTTCCATCGAGAGGGCAATTTGGATTTATGAAGTTAAGTGTCGTACTTAAATTTGGATTAACTGTCTCTGAACTGGTTGTTGCGATCTCGAAACTTGCAGTCCACTTATCATTTGTCCACTCACCACCCAGCGCGAAAATTTCGGTGTCCGTAACTCGGGAGCCGGTATCGCTGGAAAAACGCAAATTTGGATCATCATCATCGTTTGCCAGGTCTGGTTCCAGTGTTCCACGAAGCGCGGCAGGAAATGTTCCTGGGCCTACACCAAAATCAACGGTTTCAAATGCAGTTGGGATGCTGATGTTTCTGAGCGAACTCACACCAGATGCCTGAAGGCGGTAACTATCCTGACTACGCTCCTGATCATTGATAATTGCGTCGAAATGAAACTTCAAATTATCATTTGGAGCCCATTCAAAGGTAGAAGCGATATTAGTAGTTTCGTAGTCAAAATTCTCTTGCTCTTGAACCAGAAACTGTATGCCCAGAAATTCAGCTGGATCTGTAGCTGCTGGTGGAGCAACACGTGTGTCGCGATCGGTACGAGGACGAAATGATACCGATTCCTGCTCTGTCACACTACCACTGATGACAAAACCGAACTCGCCATTATCGGTTGACCAGTTATTACCGAAGGCTCCTGACACTCTTGGCTGCCAGCTCTCTGTACTTAGACTACTATCCTCATATTGAAGCTTGACCGCCCCGAGCATTTCAGACAATTCCAATGGTCGAATCGTCTTTAAATTCACAGTACCACCGACCGAACCTTCGATGGTCTTGGCATCGGGTGATTTTGTTACTTCGACAGCGGCAATAATTGCCGGGTTAACGTCTTCAAAACTTATACCACTACGGCCAGCACCTGCACCTACAGTGGATATGCCATTAAATTCGACCCGATTTGCGTTGGTACCACGTATCTGAACACCGGTACCGACACCAGCAGTTCGGGTGATTTGGATACCAGTAATGTTTTCGAGCACTTCTGCAAGATTTTGATCCGGTAGCTTACCGATATCTTCAGCGATAATGACTTCTATCAGCTTGTCTGAATCACGCTTTTGGTCAATAGCGTTTTGCAACGATGACCGAATACCAGTTACTACGACTTCTTCTAATTCCGCAGTAGCGTTAGTAGAAATCGTTAACAGCGCTGCTAATACCATCAGCGCTGATGATTTTATTGACGTATTAAATATGGATTTGTTAGGAACATTTATGTCCATTTGTTTTACTCCCCTTCCTGAAAAATTCGCGATTTAGTGATTAAGTTAACAAATGTACTCTTTATTGAGGCCAGTCGTCAAACACTTTTGTAATACCACTTATTACACATCGGTCAAGATCCATTTTAATAGAAGTAATGTTCAGGAAATCTGACAGGACAGAAATCTTGGGTGAGATTAGGATAATTTGATAAGTAACAATAACTTAAGTCCAGATAGCGTGGACAATATGCGACACATGTTGGAAAAAAAAGACATCAAGCATCTTTTATTTGTTGATTTTGGTAATACCAATTTAGAAAAGATTTAACGTTTTTCTTGCATATCCAGCCTGAACAAAACCTCAATCAACCATTCGATCGAAAGAAAACCGCTCTCTCATTTGCGATACTTTACGCTTCACCTCAGACACTGCAGCTTGTTCGGTAGTGTCATGTAGCGCATTCAAGGTTCTTGAAAAGTGACTTCGCATAGCCTTTCTTGCAGCGTTTGCATCACGATTGGCAAGCGCATTAAAAATTGCTCTATGCTCTGCCAGACGCTGCTTGTTTTGCATACAAACAGCCTGGTGCGCCAACCGTATATTGTCGAGCTTTTCCTGTATATCCCATAGTTGTGTAATCATTGAAGACAAGACTCGGTTATTGGTGGCCTCCGAAATAATCGAATGAAATTTGCGGTCAGCAGCGGTTGATTCAGGATCACCCTCTCGATCTTCCTGTGCCATTTCTTCCAAAGCGCTTTCCAACTCCAATAACTGCGAATCGGATATGAGAATGGCCGCCAAAGCGGCTGCCTCACCTTCCACGAAGACACGAGATTCAATCAATTCAAACGGACTTACCGACTTACCAAGCCCTTCAATTTCAACTTTGGGTTCAAGTACGTATACGCCAGCGCCTCTCTTAACCTCTACACGCTCCTTTGCCTCAAGAGCAATCAGCGCCTCCCTGACCGTAGGCCTGCTGACAGAAAATCGTTCAGCTAGTTCACGCTCTGACGGTAAGCGACTGCCGATTGGGTACTTACCAGATTCAATCAGTAGGATCATTTGGTCGACAATATTGCGATACAATCGCTTCTCTGTGTTACTCATAGTCATTTATCTCGTCTAGATAGTCCGCAACATAGTTGCCTTGATTACCAGCGACCTGTATTACACCACAGAGTAATTGGTAAGACCAACAAATAATGATCATTCCTATCGGTCTAACAATATATCGGTGATAAGCACCACCTAAAGAATCATGAAGTCTCGATCTTATGAAATCTAGGACGAGCACAGGAGCAGATGTACCCAGAGCGGGAATGACGCACTATAAGATAAACCAATAGCATAAACAGAATTCACTCATTAGCGGGTTTACCAATTGTTGCCAGTATCCCGCCATCCACATAGATGATCTGCCCATTGACGAAATCGCTGGCTTTTGAAGCAAGAAATACGGCGGCTCCCTGTAAATCCTCGGGATTACCCCATCGCCCGGCAGGCGTTCGACCAACAATAAATTCGTTAAAAGGATTGCCGTCAGTACGGATAGCAGCAGTTTGCTCCGTCGCAAAATAACCCGGCCCAATGCCATTGACCTGTATGTTATATCTGGCCCACTCTGTTGCCATGTTTCGAGTCAGCATCTTCAGTCCACCTTTCGCCGCCGCATAAGCGCCGACAGAATCCCGTCCTAGCTCACTCATCATTGAACAAATGTTGATAACCTTGCCGCTTTGGCGCTTGACCATCCGGGAAACTACCGCTTTTGACATAACAAAAACACTCGTCAGATCAGTACGTATCACCAATTCCCATTCCTCTAAAGGCATCTCGAGCATAGGAATCCTGCGGATGATTCCCGCGTTGTTGACAAGCACATCAATTTGACCAACTTCATCTTCGATTCTGGCGATGGCCGACTCAACCTCATCCTCATTGGTCACGTCGAAACGATAACCATAGGCATCTATGCCTTGATTGCGGTATTCAACAACAGCTTTGTCGATCTTTTCCTGTGACGAATTGCCGTTAATGACGAGTTTCGCCCCTGCCACACCGAGACCTTTTGCCATAGCCATTCCCAGGCCATGCGTCGCGCCGGTCACAAGTGCTACCTTGCCACTTAAATCGAATTGGCTGGTGTCAGACATTTATATTCCTTAATTAATTAAACCGAAGTAACGGGGTAACGACTCACTAATCTGTGGCACATACGTTACGAGCATCAAGGCTAATATTAATGCTATATACATCGGCACCATAGGGCGTACGATTTTACCAATTGTAGTTTTGGCAACAGCACAACTCACGAACAGAATGCTTCCTACAGGTGGCGTACAAAGACCGATGGTGAGGTTCATAATCAGCATAATGCCGAAGTGTTCTGGAGACATCCCAAGCTTCATAGCGACCGGTAGAAAGATCGGCGTGAAAATAAGTACAGCTGGCGTCATGTCCATAAAAATTCCGATCGCCAACAGAAATAAGTTGATAAGTAAAAACAGTACCAACGGATTATCACTAATTTCGAGCAATATATTGGCTAATTGCGCGGGTACATTTTCATAGGCCAAAAGCCAGGACATCGCAATTGATGTCGCAATCAGAAACATTACGATCGCCGTGGTTTCTGCCGACTTGATCAGAATCTCTGAAAGCTCAGAGAGCTTTACTTCACGATATACGAAAACAGCTAGTGTGAGCGCATAGACCACCGCAATTCCCCCCGCCTCTGTTGCGGTGAATACCCCCCTGAGAATCCCGCCAATGACGATCACAATAAGCAACAGGCTCGGAAGCGCCGCAAGTGATCGACGCGCCGCCTCTCGCACACTAACCCGTGCTCCACGCGGCATATTGTGTTTACGGGCATAGCCCGCGGCAACGATCATGAGAGCCACACCCATCAACAAGCCAGGGAGATAACCTGCAACAAACAAAGCGGCGATTGAAACTCCTCCTGATGCAACCGCATAAACGATCAGAATGTTGCTCGGCGGGATCAAAAGGCCTGTCGATGACGCTGTTGCGGTCAGCGCAGCACTGAAATTCTTGTCAAAACCATCGCGTTTCATTTCTGGGATCATGAATCCACCAATTGCTGATGTTGCTGCAACAGCAGAGCCGGAAATAGAACCAAAAAGCATACAAGAGATAACGTTTACAAACGCCAGCCCACCTGGAAACATACCAATAAAAGCCTTAGAAAAATCAATCAGGCGACGTGCGATACCACCCTTCGCCATCAACTGACCTGATAAAATAAACAATGGAATAGCCAGTAGTGCAAAACTGTTCAAACCACCAGCCATTCTCTGTGCAACCGTTGTAAAAGCAGGAATCGCGTCGACAGAAAACAAAAAAGCACAAATAGTCGCCATACCAATACTGAACGCGATCGGTACGCCGATGGAAAACAATATAAAAAATACAACGATGAGTATAAAAATTTCCATTATCCAGTCAGCCTCTGCTTCTTCTGCAGAATTGCATCGATCGCAAATAGACAGATAAGCGCACCACTGATCGGAATAACTGCATACACATATGAAATTGGCAGGCCCATCGCCGCCGAGTACTGCTTGAGTTCCCACGTCATCGAGACGAGAGAACCACCACCAACAACTAACACACTAACGGCAAAAAGCAGACATACAACATGGATACTTGCTTGCAACACACGCTTGCCTTTATCGCCCAGCTTGCTTGCTAGCAAGTCGATACCTAAATGACTGCCCTGGCGATACGCGTATGCAGCGCCCAGCATACCAATCCAGATCAATAGAAAGCGGGCGAGCTCTTCTGTCCATGCTGCTGGCACGACAAACAAATATCGAGATAAAACCTGCCAGACAACAGAGACAACCATGGCTGCCATTAGCGCCACCAACATAAACTGCAATAGTTTGCTCAGCGTAATCGCGATGTTTTTCACTGCATCACTCCATACGATTGATAGCTTCGATCAATTTACCGGTTTCAGTACCGACATAGGCCGCTTTCATCGGCTCAACTGCCGCTCGAAATGGAGCCTTGTCCGGGTATGTTACCGTTACGCCAGCAGCCCTAACCGCATCAAGAGACTGTTCGGTTTCCGCCTGCCAGAGATCTCGTTGATAAGAAACGGACTCTTTAACCGCCCTCATTAGCCAACCTTGTTCTTCGCCAGTCAGCGCATCCCAAATGTGCCCACTCATCAACAACACATCGGGAACAAAGGTATGCTCATCGAGTGAATAGTAACTGGCGGCCTCATAATGTCGCATTCGATGAAATGTCGGCGGGTTATTCTCGGCTCCGTCGACAACGCCTTGCTGCAGGGCGGTATAAATTTCCCCGAGAGAAATCGGCGTAGGGCTCCCTCCCAATTCAGCCACCATTTGAACCGATGTTTGACTTTTCATGACGCGGATCTTGAGACCCTCGAGATCTGCTGGTGATGAAACAGGACGCTTACTGGTGTAAAAACTCCGGCTACCAGCATCGTAATAACCCAGCCCCTTAAGCCGTGCTACGTTCAGAGAGTCAAGTAACTGGGCACCAATATCGGAATCAAGCACACGCAGGTGATGATCGCGGTCATTGAATATATAGGGAATGCTAAAAAGTTTAAGTGTTGGTACAAATCCCTCCAGCGGACTCGCGGACACCTTGGTCATTGCCAGCGATCCAATCTGGAGTAACTCCAACGTCTCACGCTCGGAACCCAATTGACCGCCGGAGTACAGAACAATTTGGAGTCGCCCGCCTGAGTATTCCGCCAGACGCTCTTGCATGAGCACCATGGCTCTGTGAACAGTATGCCCTTCATCGAGACCATGGGCGAGAGTCAGTACTTTACTGTTGTTCGACTGACCGCATCCTGCCAGCAAAGCAATCATTGCCAGCGACAGAAACAAGCCGCGTTTGTTTATTTCAATTGACATATGTCCAGTACATTCATATCTGTGTAATCAAGGTTTTCTCCTCCCATCGCCCAGATAAAAGAATAATTCGAATTGCCACAACCCATATGAACTGACCATGGTGGAGAAATTACCGCTTCGGAATCGCCTACAACTATGTGCCGCATTGAATCTGGCTCACCCATATAGTGAAAAACCTTCTCGTCTTCACCCAGTTCAAAATAAAAGTAGATCTCCGAGCGGCGATCGTGCAAGTGGGGAGGCATGGTATTCCAAACACTGCCCGGTTTTAAAATCGTTAATCCGAGCAACAATTGAGCAGAGCGACAAGTTTCCGGAACAATGTATTTATAAATGACACGGTCGTTGGAAGTCTCCAGTGCGCCCATTTCCACAGGGACGGCCTGATCAATTGAAATCTTGGTCAAATCAAAGCGTGCATGCGCTGGTGTGGAGGCCAGATAGAATCTTGCTGGTTTTTCAGCATTTTCCGAGCTGAATATCACTTCTTCGCTTCCCATAGGTATGTATAACCCATCTCGCGGCTTCATTTCGTACACCTCGCCATCGACCGAAATCGAACCGGTGCCTGCACCAACGTTAACCACACCCAGTTCTCGACGCTCTAAAAATGGCGCACCCTTTACAGGCTCCACCTGGCCAGGTAATTTCACCGCCTTGGACACAGGCGCGGCACCACCGACCACCATCCTCTCATTATGGCTGTAATTCAAACTCACCGAGTCCTTTATGAACATATCTTGCACCAGATATAGATCACGAAGAGAATCATTACTGATATCGTCCATCATTAGCGGGTGGGTAGCTTGGTACGTCTTTGTAAACATAGTCGATTCTCTAAATTTATACTGTCATTATGGTAACCGGTGTCAACTTCAGATGCAAAACTCAATCACCTAAGTATTGTTTGACCCTTCAGATGGAGCTCCTGATGATTTACGCCATATTAATTTCGGAGTTGTATGGTTATGTAAACCCTTGTCAGATGTATCATGTCCAAATTGTAGTAACTGTCGAGCAGCCAGCAATCCGATTTGACGAGAGGGCGATTCAACAGTCGTCAGGCGCGGCCAAATTCGGGTAGCAGTTTGAAAATTATCGAACCCGACAACGGATAGTTCATCTGGTATGTTTATCCCGGCAATTAATGCCGACTGCACCACACCGGCTGCCATCTCATCGTTTGCTGCAAATATAGCGGTGGGTGGCGGATTGAGATCAATCAATTCTGCACCTGCGGCGAGACCAGATTCGAAAGTGTAGTTTCCTTGAGCCACATATCCCGGAGCCAACTCGATGTCGAATTCACCCAACCCTTCCTCGAAACCCTCGCGACGCTCTCGGGCCGAACGAAAACTGCGACGGCCAGTTACCATAGCAACCCGCTTGTGCCCGAGCTCAGCGAGATGCTTTCCAGCGTCTCGACCACCTGCCCGGTCATTGGTTACAATCATTCTTTCATCCCGATCAAGCGCAACCGACGCAATTCGTACATATTGGCAATCTACTTCTCGAAGTACTTCTGCAAGGCGCTCATCTTCTGAAACAGAGGGCGTTACAACTACTCCATACAACTTCTGCAATTCAACAAAACTGCGCGCGTCTTCCAGAAAGGTCTCGCTTTTACGATCACAGGGATGCACCACAAGCTCAAAACCCGTTCCACGCAAGCCGTCGAGGATTCCCTGTTGGACATTGACGACATACTGCGGGTTGGGATTGTCATAAATCATTCCGATTAAATATGATCTTTGCAAGGCAAGACCTCGGGCCTGAGGATCTGGCCTATAGCCAATTTCATCAATGATCAACTGTATGTCTTCGCGGGTTGACGGGTTAACCAGTGGCGACGCGTTGATCACCCGCGATATAGTCTTTTTGGAGACGCCAGCTAGCGCAGCAACGTCATTTATAGTCGGTTTTCTATTGTTTGAATTATCACTTTTCCAGCGCCGGCAGGCATCCAGAAAGGTTTTTTTTGACTTACGTTTCTTTTTCGCCACGCGCAATCACGCCTGCTTCATTGGTAGTTGAAATAGTCTTTTAAACTTCGCGCATGGGTTCATAATTAACATCAAACCAGCCGAATTTTCCAAATTCCACTCTGGAACTCGAAGACGATAAGACATCGTGTATTCCCGTCGACGCTCCCGTCGAAATGAAACTCCCGGCGGGTAAATCGATACCACGCATAGCAGCGACTGATACTGCGAACCGCAGTGCACCAAAGGGCCCACCGGGGAGCGCGGCCGCGCTAGCATCACCCACTCTTTCTCCATCAACTATCACACTTGAAGGCAATTCGGTAAGCAGCCTGGAATGCCAGTCAGGAATCTCCGGACCTAACACAAGTCCCGCATTGTTACCAAAATCCGAAATAACAACCGTTGGCCCAAGATTATTGATTTCCGCCATCGGACTACTTGCAATTTCCGCACCGACATACAGGCCTGCAATCGCTGCGAGAAGATCGTCGTCCGAACTAAGTTCATCACCGGCCTTGATCGTCTGAGCCAATTTGAATACAAACTCAGCTTCGATAGCAGCAAAACCACCCGCGAAAACGGGCATGGTAATTCGGGATCCAGAAGATATCTCATGTATTTGCGAGCCGAAGATTGGACCGACAAGCCGCTCTGCTGAATAACGTTTCTGGTTCTCTGGAGACAACATGCCAACCTTCCATCCAGCGACGTCATCCGGCCATCGCTCGATTGACGCAGATTGAATTGCGTAAGCTTGGGTCAGTGTCTCAGGCAGCGGGCCAGGAAAGTCGTCCAGTGGCGTCGCGTTCTTTCGGGCCTCGACCAAAAGACGGGAAATCTCATCATCACCCTCAGAAAGTTCGACATGAGCGAAATTGTTGCTTTGGGTATTCGACAAATTGCCTTTCTGACTGGCATTCATTTCTGGGCCTTTTAGTATGATTTCAACTTATTAAAGGCTGAGCATACGCTTATTGATACCGGTGTCAATACACGCAAGCTCATGTTAATATTTCCACATCAGAGGCGGCTGACACGCTGTGTGTAGTGTGCCGTATTGAATCCATACAGCCAGAAATCGCAATTACTTAATCCCTTATGAAATACAATTATCTCAATACCAAAGGTTTTTTTTCCGCTCTATTACTTTCAAGCTTGAGCATAGCGAGTGCGTTTGCAGACCAGAGCTCTGCACCGCTTCAAGTTCCTGACATTTTGTCGAGCGAGGCAATTGCTAAGCAGATTTATTTGCCAGACTTCTCTTATGCGGGCTACCGGAATGGTACCGAGGCGCTACCCACACCGCGCGGGAGAATACTTCTAGTCGATGAATTCGGCGCCTCGGCAGATGATGAAATTGACGATACCAATGCAGTCATAGATGCAATAAAAAAAGCCAATGATATCAAAGGTCCTGTGATTATCCGGTTTGGACCCGGTCGATACCGGATTACCGGCGTACTGAAAATAGAACGATCGAATCTGGTACTGCAGGGTCAAGGCCCCGGGCCAGGTGGTACAACACTCTGGTTTCCCCGCCCGCTCAACCAGGTAGACAAAAGTAACTCGCTACTTGAGCTGCGTCAGTATTTGGTCGATCTCGATAAACGCCAGCGCGAGCCTGAACGCAACCTGGATGAATATTTCTCAGAATACTCCTGGAGCGGTGGCTTTCTATGGATACAGAAACCAGGTACAAGGCCTGCGCCCTATCTCGAGAAGTATGATCCTGAAATCACAGCATTGACAAAGATCGAGTCCGGCAAGCAAGGCGAGCGTGAATTGACTGTTCGTACGAGCAAACAATTGAGTGTCGGGGAAATTATCCAGGTGCAATGGTTCAATCGTGATGGGCCCGATGCAGGCATCATTAAATCAATGTATGGATCGGAATCCCACACTGCCGGTTCACACCACTGGACATTCAAAAAAAGACCATTGGTAAGACAAACAACCCGCATAACAGCAATAACAAATGACAATGTATCGATTGCAGACCCGCTATTACACAATGTCGACCGGACAATTCCTGCTCAGATCGCAAGTTGGGATGGCTTGGAAGAAATTGGTATTGATGGACTCCACCTGGAATTTCCAGATGCACCCTGGTTCGGTCACCATATGGAACAAGGTTACAATGGCATCTACTTCACCTCGGCTTACGACTCATGGGCACGAAATGTGCGAGCCACAAATGCCGACAGTGGTATTCTTAGCTACAACAGTGCCAATCTCACTTTTCAAAACATTACATCAGACGGAAACCGCCGCGCGCATTATGGGGTCCATATGGGTAACGTTCACAACGTGTTAGCCGAGAACGTCAAAGTCCTCAACCCTGTTTTGCATTCCCTTACATTTAACACCCAATCGACGAAGTGTGTCTATAAGAATGCCGAAATCTTTGTAGCACCGGTTCTCGATCAACATGCGGGCGCTAATCATCAAAACCTGTTTGACAACGTAACAATGCGCGTACAGGCAACAGGGACTGAAGATGGCCCCGTTGCGGTTGTATTCGATGGCAGTGGCGCTGGCTACTGGCAACCTGGTCATGGTGCGTATAACACGACATGGAACCTTAATGTATTAATTGAAGGTGGTGCTTACAACAATGAAGTAGTAACTCTACAAGGTGTCGATGAAGGCCCAATGGCCCGAATCATCGGGCTGCATGGCAATCAAAAATTCGAACTGGACTACAGACCCAAACCCTATGTTGAAATGCTCAACCAAAAAATTGAGAGCAATCCGTCACTATACGATTATCAGAAACAAGCTCGCCTTCGAAACGACGTGAATTCTTCCCGATAAATCCGGCTAAAGATTGACCGATTAAGTAAGTCCCGAAATATTGTACAAAAGGCTATCAGGCTCTACCATAGGTCTATATGTAGCGAGACAGATCTTATGCGTGAATCATGGCGATGGTTTGGACCAAATGACCCTGTATCCCTTGACGACATTCGTCAAACCGGCGCGACTGATGTCGTTAGCGCACTGCATGATATTCCAACAGGCAGTGTCTGGACGATCGATGCAATTCGTCAACACCAAGCACTGATCGAATCGAACGAGCCTAATCGGACGCCATTACGCTGGTCAGTCGTAGAGAGCATTCCCGTTCACGAAGACATTAAGCTGGCACGGCGCGGTCATCAGGTTTTTGTAAACAACTGGATTGCTTCCATAGAAAACCTGGCGCAGTGCGGGATTAAAGCTATCTGTTATAACTTTATGCCGGTGATCGACTGGACCAGAACAGATCTCAAGTATCAACTACCGAATGGCGCCTACACCTTACGTTTTGACCAGAACAAATTTGCCGCCTTCGATCTGTTTATATTACAACGCGAGCAGGCAGAATCAGATTACAGTGAAACAGAAATCGCACTGGCACGAGACGTGTTTGATGCCATGTCCGATATAGAAAGAAACCAGCTCACCAACAATATCATTGCTGGACTGCCTGGTAAGATGACCGAAAGTTATGGACTGGATGACTTTAGAGAGATGCTCTCCAATTATGACGGCATCAGCAGTGATGATTTGCGCAACAACTTATTTGCATTTCTTTCACAAGTCCTTCCGCACGCCGAAGCGCTGGGCGTCAAACTTGCTATACACCCTGATGACCCACCTCGAAACATGTTGGGATTGCCACGTATTATCTGTACTGCGGATGACCTGAATCTACTCTTCGATGCTCTACCCAGTCCTTCCAATGGCATCACCCTTTGTGTCGGCACCTACAGCAGTCGCCCGGATAATGATCTGCCCGCAATGGCCCGGCAGTTCGGACCTCGCATTCACTTTTCACATCTGCGTGGTGTTAGCCGGGATGAGGAAGAGCAGCGCTCGTTCTTTGAAGCCAGTCATCTTGATAGCGATGTGGATATGGTTGCCATTATTAAAGCGCTATTGGAAGAGGAGCAACGGCGTCAAGAGAGTGACTCGCCGTCAGGAGGGATTTACATCCGCCCTGATCATGGTCATCAAATGTTGGACGATATTGATAAAACGGTAAACCCGGGTTATTCGAGTATAGGACGCTTAAAGGGTTTGGCTGAAATTCGCGGCGTAATACGAGCCCTGAGCGGTTCTACATAGTTCTTAAAACCACCCTTCGCATCCCAGGAATTCCCTAAAGGAAAGTCACATGTCAGCAAGCAATAGATTCACAAAAACTCTGGCACTGTTTCTGCCTGGAATATTTTTACTCGGGTTCAATATTGGTACGGGTAGCGTCACGACCATGGCCAAAGCCGGGGCTGATTACGGCATGTCCTTGCTATGGACCATTCTGGCGTCCTGCCTCTGCACGTTTTTTATGATCAATCTCTACGGCCGCTATACGCTGGTCACAGGAGAAACGGCGCTTGAAGCATTTCGAAAACACATTCATCCCGCAGTAGGCATCTTTTTCATCGCCGCACTCACTGCCGGGGTGTGCGGCAGCGTGATGGGTGTGATGGGCATCGTCGCGGACATTTGTTACGAGTGGTCCAAATCCGTAGTCTCCGGTGGCATCGCTCCGGTGTATTTTGCCGCGTTTTTTGTAGCTCTGGTTTACTACATCTTCTGGAATGGCAGGACTGAATTTTTTCAGCGCAGCCTGGCTGTCATTGTAGCCATCATGTCTGCCTGCTTTTTGATCAACTTTTTCATCATGATGCCTTCTCCTGTCAGTATTTTACAGGGACTGGTTCCCAAGGTTCCTCAGGTGGCAGCCGGGTCAAACCAAAGTTCCTTATTACTCATTGCATCAATGATTGGCACCACGGTATTTTCAGGCTTGTTCATTATTCGCACAACACTCGTCAAAGAAGCGGGCTGGTCAATCAAGGACTATAAAAATCAGCGTAATGATGCATTGGTTTCTGTCTGCCTGATGTTCATCATTAGCGCCTCTATCATGGCCGCTTCCGCAGGCACGTTATACGTAGAAGGGATAGGCTTGACGAAAGCGTCGCAAATGATAGAGCTACTCAAACCTTTAACGGGTTCTTTTGCGGTTTCAATTTTCGCAATCGGCCTGGTTGCCGCCGGTGTCTCTTCACAATTTCCCAATGTATTAATGTTGCCGTGGTTATTATGCGACTACAACAACAGCAAACGTGACATGACGCTCGGCAAGTACCGGGTAATGGTGTTGTTAATTTCACTGCTGGGTCTTGTGGTACCGATTTTTGAAGCCAGACCCGTACTGGTGATGATAGTGTCACAAGCGTTCAATGCTGTGATCTTACCGATCACAGTGGCCTGCATTTTCTATCTCAGTAATCGCAAAGATTTAATGCATGAATATAAAAACACCTGGGTTGGAAATAGCATACTTACCGCAATTCTGATTTTTTCTATATTCACATCAGCAATCGGTATAAAAGGAGTAATGCAGTTGATTCTTGCCTGACACTAGTATTGTGTTCAAGCTAGTCTGGAGAGAACGGATCATGGCGTGAGTCGAATCAAGCTCCCGCCTTGTACCGTTTCACTGAGAATAAGAACCGCACCATCTCGGTCGATTTTTACGTCTCTGATACGCTCATCAACATCAGCCAGCAACTTTTCAACTCCCACGACTTTATCGCCGTCTAGATCCACCCGCCATAAGAAGCGGTTGGCCAGTGCACCAACCAAAGCGTCTCCCTGCCAGTCACTGAATAATTCGCCGCGATAAATGACCAATCCACTGGGTGCAATCGATGGCACCCAGTCATAAACTGGCAGCTCGGTACCTGGGTAGGATTGGTAAGGAGTAATACTAGCACCATTGTAATCCACCCCGGTGGTAGCCAATGGCCAACCATAATTGTTGCCGGCTTCAATCAGGTTCAACTCATCACCACCACGCGGCCCATGCTCATGCGCCCACAGCTTACCGGTCGGTGCGTCATAGAACAGACCCTGCACATTACGATGACCATAACTATAGATTTCAGGGGACGCGTCCTCTTTGTTATGAAAAGGATTATCTTTTGCCGGTGAGCCATCTGTATTAAGGCGCACGATTTTTCCCAAGGTGTTATCCAGGACTTGAGCCTTTTCCCGGTAAGTAAAACCATCACCCAAAGAAAGGACCAAGGTGTCATCAGATAACATCACCATGCGCCCGCCATAGTGAGCACTACCCACTTTCGCCGTAGATCTGTATATCACTTCGCCATCAACCAGAGCTGAATTTTTCAGTCGAGCTTTATACACCGCAGTACCATTGGCTTGCTGGTCACCGTAAGTGTAGGAAAGATAAATCACACCGCTGTTTGAAAAGTCTGGTGCCAACAACACACCCAACAAGCCACCCTGCCCCATTACCAGAATATCGTCCGGTAAGCCGGTGACCGCCACCATTCCGTCATCACTGATTATTTGGGCAGTGCCCACCATTTCGGTAACGAAATAACGATCATCCGGTAAAGTTGCCACACCCCATGGCCTGCCCAGCTCATTGGTCACGACCTCGATTGTGAATTCATCTGAGGAACGCTCACTCACGTCCGGCGCAGGTTGCGCATCAATACAGGCCACTAATAACAGCGGCAAAAGCATGTGTATTTTTTTCATCACGGATTGCTCCTGGCAATTACCAGTCTTGTAAATAAACCCATGTTTACATAAGCTCTCTGGAATGAAAAGCTGGCTAAAAAATTATCTATGGCCTTTGCTGGCAGCGATTGTCGTGGCCACGTTTATGAGTGTGGTATTACAGACCCAAAGAGTGATTAGTATGCTTAAAGATGTTGGTGCTAATATTCCCTTTACACAACGCCTGAGCATGACAACCTATGACCTTCAGCATCTCGGCACCACCTTCATCATTTTTGTAGCAATAGCCATGCTGACGGCCATGACCATCGCACTGTTACTCAGTAGAAAATTACCCAGACAATCATTAGTGCTACACATTCTGGCCGGTGCGAGTTCAATATGTTTGCTGCTCTATTTTATGCAAATGGTGTTTTTTGGATTACCTCTGATTGCCGGTGCACGTGATGCGCTCGGCATGGTGGGTCAAATGTTCGCCGGTGGACTAGCCGGCTACGTTTTCTATCGATTGCGAAAGAATGTAATTAGCTCGAATAGCTACTCATAATGCTAAACATACAATACTGAAAATTGCTCGTATTGATGTAATTAAAACCTAGATCATATGATTAAAAGTGAGTGTATCCTAGACGATATCTCATGTTAATCAGTTACTTAGCGGTGCTGCCATTCTCCAAAACACCAGTAAAACTCAGTTAATGTCAGTTATCATGGTACAAACGTGGTACACGTTCACAAGCAATGAATTAACCGAAAATAATCAATAGAAATCTTTCTAATTTACGTAAATTCCCTTTAGCCAATGCTGGCCAAAGGGGATTTTTATAACTTTTTGAAAAAGCTATAAAACAGCTTACTCTGAATATTTAGTACAAATTACTTAAACGAATACTTAAACCGTAATCCCATAGAACGTGGTGGCAATACGTTGGTTCTGTAGTATCTAACATTTGCACCGGCTATGTTTTGATTGTAGAGAGGCGTATTAAATACACTTGATTCAACGTATTCATCAAACAAGTTATCGACGAAACCTGTAACAGACCAGTTCTCTGTAATATAACCGACCGTCAGATTTGCTCGACCATAGCTATCCAGTGTCAGGCTATTTCCTCTGGCACCTGTCAGTGATAACACATCGTCTTGCCAGACGTAGCCGGCGTCAACTACGAGCTCATTACCACCTGCCATTGGGTGTGAGTAACTTGCAAACACAGAGAATTGTGTTTCTGGCGAACCTGGAAGTTGGTCACCGGAAGCCCCATCTTCAAAAGTGGTACCAAACCCAGGGGTTGTAATGGTTCGAATCAATGATGGCACTGCTTCGGTTAATTCAGCTTTGGTGTAACTGAAGGTACCACGCAACCTGAAATTATCGTTGACTTGCCAGTTGGCTGCC
>CALIRD010000022.1 GCA_938042355.1 uncultured Thiotrichales bacterium | reverse complement strand
GCAAGCAATATCACGCCAATGACCAAAGTGATCATTAACTCGATAAGTGTAAAACCGCGCTGTATCTTCATCATTTATAATAACTACAGGCATCGGGCTATGTCGTTTAGCAACATCAAGTCATGCCAGAGTCCACAGCCCCAAACCCGGATCTGGTAATTGACGGCCAGTATAGAGGGTGTTATCTGGCATGAAATCAATACACCGACAGGCTCAATTGATTGTCCGATACCTACTGCCGATAGCGTCACATAAAATTCGAATCCAAAATAAACGGTGTTTTTTTCAGGGTTGATGGTCACAATTTTCAACCTGATTTCGGCTGTGACATGTCGTTAAATATTGGGCAGTAAATTATGACCCTGCTATCATTGATTTTCTGCTTAACCCAATACAACCGAGGTCGTAATGTCATCCGAGTATGATAGTAGCTGGTTAGATGAGCTGGAATTGTCGGGAACTGCGAAATCGTTCGCATCTTTTTGTAAGAAGGATCTGATCAGGCGCAGTAACACCGAGGAAGACTTTGATGCAGATACCTATACGGATGCGATAAAACTGGTGTTGCGCAAACTTGGCGCTCTGGAAATGGATCAAATGCAATGATCATACACAGCATACAATCCAGTAATTTTCTCAAATACGAAAACCTCGAACTCACGAATCTGCCGAAAGCGGGCGTAATCACGGTTAGTGGCCAGAACGAATCCGGTAAAACCACCATTGGTGAAACATTATGCTTCGCCTTGTTTGGTCGTACTTTTACCCTGGATCAGTCAGATCCTAAAAAACTCATTCGCTGGGGTTGCTCGCGCTGCTCGGTATCGGTGCAGTTCAGCGTTGATGACAGTGGTGATATTTTCAGGGTAGATCGTTATCTGGATGTTGAAGGTACTTATGGCGCGAAGTTATCCAGAGAGGATGATGGAGCATTGTTAGGAAAAGGTATTGACAGTGTCGATCAACAACTACAACAACGCATCGGTTTTGGTTATGACGAATTCATTGAGTCTTTTTATCTGGCACAACGCGAACTGACCACACCACAACCACACAGCCAGACCATAAAAGTCATGGCGGGCATTGCGCCTTTGGCAGCTATTCAAAGTGAACTTGACCAAAAAATCATCGACGAATCGCTAGAGCTGGAAGCCAGTGCCACCGACCTGGATGAAGCGGCACAACAAATTGAGGCCCTGGCGATTGATAGTACCTGGATGCCTGAACTGACTCACTCGCACACCCAACTGGTCGATTCAATCGATGCCAAACAAAATACGCTCGACCAGCTCAAAACGAATGCACAATCGTATATCAGTGCGATTGGTGAACTCGCCAAAAAGTGGTCAACCTATAATTACGTACGCTGGCTGGGTTATCTGGTTGGTCTTGGCGCCATTATTTCCGGCGTGCTCTGGCTCTTATTAAGTAAACTGCAAAGCAGCGGCATCACCACTATGGTGGCTAACTGGCTTGAATCCAGTTCCGGCGGCATGCAATTACACCAACCAATGGTCATGGCAAAAGTCGCCGCCACCTTGATTGGCCTGACGCTGTTGTGCCTGGCAACTATGCTGGTACAAAGAATACGCATGCGACCTGATCGCCAGCAGGCTGATGCCTTCACCAATACGCTGGAAACTTTAAGCGATGATTCCACCGTGCCGGACTATTCCGAGCGCATCAACATCGAACTACAAAGTCTGGAACAACAGGAACTACCGGCACGTATCGATACCGTTGAGCTGACCAGACGTTGTCGTCAATACAAAGCCGATGAAAGTGAAATCACCGCTGCCACCGAGAACCTCAGTGAGTACTATCGTAAACTCTTGAATCTGCTCGGCAGCCACAAACTGCAGCATGACTTTGCCATGCGTGATGAAAAAGCCAGACTGGATATGTACAATGAAATCGAAACAGTGCAAGAAAGGCTTAACAAAAAAGTCAGTGAACAACAACGCAGTTTGGAGGTACGTAAAAACGCCAATGATTTGATTGACTCTACCTCGCTACATCTTTCCCATCAGTTCAATCAGTCTATTTTACAACTGGCCTCAAAAGCACTGCCCAACTTCACCCGCGATCGTTATAAACATTTAAAAATCGATGAAAATCTTGACGTCAGGGTGTTCTCGAATGCCAAGGGTGATTTCATGGATTTTGATGAAATCTCCAGTGGCACCCAGCGTCAGGTGATGCTCTCCTTACGACTGGCAATGTCACAGCAGTTAATCAATGCGATTGAGTGTGGCGCGCAGTTTCTGTTTCTGGATGAACCGTTCGCCTTTTTTGATCAACAAAGAATCCGGGATACCATTAAAGCCCTGCCCGAATTCAGTCAGGACATACAACAAATCTGGTTGGTCGCACAGGAATTCCCAAGTGGCACAGACACCGAACTGGAGATAGATTGTCAACCGGATAATGTTGAGTTGTCGACCTCTAGCCAGGCCTGAACGTTACAAATTGTAACCCCTGACCGCTTATCTCAAATTAGCCGGTGCTTGCACGGCAATGACTTGCCTGTATATGTCAATTTGCTAAAAAGCGTCCTTTATTTCTTATTAAAAGGACCTTTCAACATGAAACTTAAACAATACACTTTGGCCGCCGGGCTTGCTGGCCTGCTAACACTTAGCGGTTGTGCTACCGATGATCCACACAAACGCGCCAAAATTGGTGCGGCTGTGGGTGCCGCCGCCGGTGCCGTGCTGGGCAATCAAACCAATGACGATGAAGGTAAAGAAAAAGGCGCCGTTGCAGGCGCTGTAGTCGGTGGTCTGATTGGACACTACATGGATAAACAACAAGCCGAACTTGAAGAAAAACTGGCCGCAGAACAAGCTGCCAACGAAGTCACACTGGCCCGCGTCGAAGAAGACACGCTGCGTGTCGACTTGAACAGCGAAGTAACCTTCGACACCAACAGTGCCAGTATCAACCCTGGCTTCGGTGAAACTCTAGCGAAACTGGGTAATGTTATTTCCGAATATGACAAATCCAGCGTCCGAATAATCGGCCACACCGATAGCACCGGTAGTGAAAGCTACAATCAGAGCCTTTCTGAAAGACGTGCGATGTCAGTGAGTGATTTTCTAAGCTCACAAGGTGTATCGGTTGTACGCATTAACACGGAAGGGCGTGGCGAATATGAACCACGTGCTGATAACAACAGCCCTGAAGGTCGTCAACTCAATCGTCGTGTAGAAATCTTCCTACAGACCGATAGTGTCGATTAACATTTGTTTACATTAGGGGCGATCATTCGATCGCCCTTTTTCATATAAATCAAACACATAATCGCTCCTGAAACAATAGAAACCTTTTGAAAGTGATGCTGTCTTAGTCTTCAAGCAGCGCAGGATTACTGCTATATTGTCTTTGCGCTACCGAATAAAATGAAGGAAATCACTATGGTGAAAACGATTAAAACTGCTCTACTTTCAATCGCTCTATTGAGCGGCTTTGCTTACGCCGCTGACGAGTGCGTAGAACCTGCCTCTCCAACAATTCCAGACCGTGAGGACATGACAGAGTCCGAATTGATCACTCTCGTTTCTGAAGTAAAAGAATTCAACACAGTCAATGAAGCTTATCGACAATGTGTTGGTGACCGCGCTGAAGAATTGTCCGCTGTGGCTACCCCCGAACAACAGGAGTTGTGGGTCATTCAGTATAACAACTCGGTTGATCTGGAACACACATTGGCCGAGAATCTGAATTCAAAGATTCGTGCTTATAAAGAAAAACACAAGTAACAAGCACCACACATAAAAAAACCACCTGCGGGTGGTTTTTTTATGTGTGTAGAATATTGGTAGTTAAAGATCTTCGGCCGCAATCCCCATAATCGTTCCGGTACCCGCTACCACTCCAGTACGATGCGCATGGGTGCGCGGTAATATTTGCTCGGCATAAAATCGTGCGGTAGCAATTTTGTTTTTATAGAAGGTAGTATCGGCACCATCTTTCTTCAAGTGAGCGGCGCTGATTAGTGCAGATTTGGCGAGCAACCATCCACCAAAGACATATCCTGTCAACATCAGGTAATTATAGGATACTGCACCAGGTAAATGCGGATCATTGGCAGCATTTTCCAGTACAAAATCAGTCGCTATGATCTGTTCTTGCAATGCTTCCCCAAAACGTTCACTGATGATTGGAAAATCTTCGCCAGCTTCGGCCTGCATTTGCTTGAGAAAATCACTTAATTCATTACGCAGGGTTTCCCAGGCTGCGCCATTATCCCGCAATAATTTACGACCGATTAAATCGTTCGCCTGAATTCCGGTAGTACCCTCATAAATGGTGGTAATACGCGCATCGCGATAAAACTGAGCGGCACCGGTTTCTTCAACAAAACCCATACCTCCATGGACCTGAACCCCGATACCAGTAACTTCCTGCGCGAGCTCTGTGCACCAGGCTTTAACCACTGGTGTCATAAAGTCGAGACGCTGTCGAGCTCGCGTACTGGCGTCCTTGTCTTGCTCATGATGAGCAAAATCATGGGCAGCTGAACCTACTAATGCTACCGCTCTGCCCGCTTCTACCAATGCCCGCATGGTCATTAACATACGTCTAACATCAGCATGGTGCACAATGGTTACTCTTCCTTGCTGGCCTGGGGCAAATCCCTGCACACGCTCACGCGCATACTCAACGGCTTTTTGATGGGCACGTTCTGCCACACCAATACCCTGCACACCGACTTCAAGACGCGCATGATTCATCATAGTGAACATATACGACAGCCCACGATGAGGCTCGCCCACCAGATAACCGACCGCACCATCATCATCACCAAGACTCAAGACACAGGTCGGGCTGGCATGTATGCCCAGTTTGTGTTCCAGTGATACCGGCTTGATATCATTACGATCACCAAGAGATCCATCATCATTTACCAGGAATTTAGGCACCACAAACAACGATATACCTTTCACTCCCTCGGGAGCATCCGGCAACCGTGCAAGTACGAGATGTATTGTATTGGTTGTCATATCATGATCACCCCAGGTGATATAGATTTTTGTACCCTTGATTAAATAATGATCACCCGCGGGTTCTGCAGTTGACCTGACGGCTGCCAGATCAGAGCCAGCCTGGGGCTCAGTCAGACACATCGTGCCAGTCCACTCACCGGAAATCAGTTTGGTTAGGTAGGTTTGATTCATCTCTTCGCCAGCGTGCGCGTACATAGACTCTATGGCACTGGCTGTTAGCATGGGGCACAAACCAAATGACATGTTGGAGGCGTTCCACATCTCGGAACACGCTACCTGTAAGGCAAAGGGTAGCCCCTGACCACCATACTCCGTCGGCTGACTAATACTGGTCCAACCACTTTCGGCAAACTGTTGATAGGCATCAGCAAAGCCTTTGGGTGTAACTACCTTGCCATCCACCAGTCTGGAATGCTCCTGATCACCCACCCAATTCAAAGGCGCCAGAACTTCGTTAGCCATTTTGGCAGCTTCTTCAAGGATGGCGGAGATCATGTCCGGACTAGCTTCTTCAAAGCCTGGCAAGCTTGCCACTTTGTCCATCTCTACCAGTTCATTCAATACAAACTGCAGGTCTTTTACCGGCGCAGAATAATTTGTCATATCGGGATTACCTTTGATCAGGTACTACACTAGATCGGGAAGAATACTACAATCACAGATAAATACTGTGAATCGATTTTAATTGTATGGATTAATTATATTTTTTCTAATGGACGTATTAAACCTTCCTGCATCGAGGTCGCTACCAGAGTCCCATCAGCGGTATAAAAGCTGCCTTTGGCCAGACCACGCGCATTGGAAGTTGAGATCGCCTGACACTTATATAACAACCAGTCGTCAATTTTGAAAGGACGATGAAACCAGATCGCGTGGTCAACTGATGCCAGCGCAAATTTACTGATTTCCAATGGATTGAAAACCTGGTAACCATGTGGAGTAAGCGTCGCCAACAATAAGCCAAGATCCGACACATAGGCCAACAAGGTTTTGTGGCGAGTATCATCACCGGCAACATTTTCTTTAAGCTTTAACCAAACCTGAAGGTTGGCATCATCGTGCTCATTCGAGATCGAGATAATTTCTGAATCAAAATAAGATGTTGGCTTCAAAGCGCGAACCTTTTGACTCTTACTGGCTGATGCCCCTTCTGACTCTACGATTTTTTTCCAGGGTGTGTACGCTGTACTCGAGGGGTCTGGCAACTCCGGCATTTCGATTTTCTCACCATAGTCCAAGCCATGCTCATCAATCTGAAAAGACGCAGACATGGTAAAAATAGGACGACCATGCTGTATAGCTACCACTCTGCGTGCTGAAAAACTCCTGCCACTACGACTACGGTCAACTTCATAAATTATCGGTGCGTCAAAATCACCTTTATTGAGAAAATAGGCATGCACTGAGTGGACGGTACGCTCTTCAACGGTAGCTTGTGCAGCTTCAAGCGCTTGTGCCAGAACCTGACCACCAAAAACCTGCGGTGTACCAATGTCCTGACTTTGACCGCGAAAAATATTTTTCTCGATTCGCTCCAGCGTCAGGACATCATAGATACTCAAAAGACTAGAGTGAGTTGTAGGCTTTGGTGAATCCGGAGAGAGAAATACTGATTGGAACTGGCCCTTTCGGTGAATCCATTGTAATTTTGATGTTGTTACCTGCTTTGGCAGCAGCCACTAATTGATCATTGAAGGGTAACTGAACTACACAGCCCTGATTGGTACAAACCTGAAATGGCAGACGGTTTTCACCACTGGCATCAATCTCGAAACCAACACCACGAATCAAGACGACTCCAAGCGGCATAATAATATCAGCGACGGCTACAAAGCTTTGTCCTTCCCCTACGACTTCAGGCTGATCAAATTTACGCAATTGAAACATCAAGGCTGTGCCACCTTCAGGTGCATCACCCGTCTGGATCATAAGGCATTCAATAGGACTGGCAGTAGTACAGACTTTTTCCCAGGCGCCTATTTTTTCGGTCGCCACATCACCCGAACCAGAGGTCACTGGTGAACTGGCAGCAGGTGCCGTTGCTCTGGGGGCAGCCGGGGCTGGAGCCGGTTTGGGTTCTTCTACAGGGGGTGCCAGATCGGACAAATCAATAGCAGGTGCCTGTTGGAGTAAGGATTCTTCGGCGGATACACTGGTCATCGCAACAATCAACATAATACTTACTATTGATAGAGTTTTATCGTACATTTCTAAAGCCCTCGTTATAATTCCCACTGGAACTATTTATCATTATATTTAAACGTAATCGCGAATTCTGCCATGAATAAAGCAGCCTCATCCAGTGAAATAGTGCTTTAAAGTGCCTGTTTAAGGCATAATGAGTCAGATTTATGCAATTTGTTCGTCTCATTAACACAGACAATAATTCTTTTAGAAAATTCAGTCGGAAATAGATATGAAAGTACTTGTAGCTGTAAAGCGGGTTATCGACTATAACGTGAAAATCAGGGTCAAATCTGATGGTTCCGGAGTAGAAACCGATAACGTAAAAATGTCGATGAATCCTTTCGATGAAATCGCGGTAGAAGAGGCAGTTCGCATGTCAGAAGCCGGGATTGCAAGCGAGGTGGTTATAGTCTCAATTGGCACCGAGAAATCTCAGGAAACTATCCGCGCGGGTCTGGCATTGGGCGGAGACCGAGGCGTCCTTGTACAGAGTGAAGATGAAGTTCAACCACTGGGAGTGGCCAAGCTGCTCAAACATGTGGTTGAACAGGAAAAGCCTGATCTCGTCATTCTGGGTAAACAGGCCATTGATGATGACAGCAATCAAACTGGTCAAATGCTCGCCGCCCTGTTGGGTTGGTCTCAGGCAACCTTTGCCTCTGCGGTTGAAAAAACAGATGGCAATTTGAAAGTGACTCGTGAAATTGATGCCGGACTTGAAACGATCAACGTGAAGTTACCCGCAATTGTAACCACTGACTTGCGTCTCAATGAGCCACGTTACGCTAAATTACCCAACATCATGAAAGCCAAAAAGAAACAACTGGATGTGATTAATGCTGGCGATACCGGCATTGATATCAGTCCTCGGCTGAAGACCCTTAAAGTCGAACCACCAGCCGGAAGAGAAGCTGGCATCAAAGTTGAATCAGTTGCTGACTTGATCGATAAACTCAAAAATGAAGCGAAGGTGATCTCATGAGCATACTCGTACTTGCCGAACACGATAACCAGTCACTCAACTCAGCAACGCTCAACGCCGTGGCGGCTGCGACTGAAATTGGTGGAGATA
>CALIRD010000021.1 GCA_938042355.1 uncultured Thiotrichales bacterium | reverse complement strand
TGCCTTATCTATACGCGCATTCTAACCCGCAGCAGAGCTGATTGAAACGCAAAAAGCCCACAGGAGTGCGCTTTACATGAGATGAAACATGAATTTATGCGTTATTTTTTTCAATATTGAATATTGCAGCGTCCTGAACAGAGGGCTGTATTAAATTCAGCAAGACTTGTGAAGTTTCTCGGCCTCAGCGATCAAGGCTTTGCGGCTTAGTAATAATGTGAAACGATTGCCACCGCTTTGTTTCCATAACACAGCAGCTCTGATTCCAGCGAGCAGTAAGGCTCTGATTTTGGCAACGGTGGTTGGTTCTTCAAGGTGCGCTTGCTCGCCCTTGATCATGATACGCGGTCCCAGTGCACTGATGGTACTCTGATAAAGCTCGCCGAGTTCTTCGAGAATCACCGGGTCCAGTATGTCTTTGTCTGAGTGTCGGTGTTTAATCGCTTCTAACTCAATGATCAGTTGTTCACCCATCTGAGCGTTTTTGCGTAGTTGAGTTTCAAGATGCATGAGACTAATCACGTAGCGCATGATTTCCAACGAGTCAGCTTGCTGTCCATCATTACCTAGCAGCATGGCGGTTTTGCTAAAGCCGTTTTTGAGTTTGCCAAGTTCGCCATAGATGCCTACGCTGTCATTTGCATCATTAATGAACAAGCTCTCGATCAGGGTGCGCACATCGTGCTGATTGGAATTGCCCTGATAGGCAATAGTATCGATTTGCTCGGTCGCCATAAACAGGGCGGAAAGTGCGACGCATTTATTTTCTAGGTCATTCATGCTGTTAGGACGCGATTAGCTGCTCCTGAATTTGTTCACGTGAGTCTATTATACCACCGCCCAGACATTCATCATCGAGATAAAAAACCACTGACTGACCGGGTGTAATAGCACGTTGTGCTTGTGTGAAATCGACGATCGCATTGCCGTGATCATCGAGCGTCACGCTGCATTCCTGATCCTCCTGACGATAGCGGTTTTTTGCGTGACACTGTATGCGACCGCCAGGTGCGTTGCCGCTAGTCCAGTGCAGTTGTGATGCGCTGAGCCGGTTATGCATCATCAGAGGGTGGTTGTGGCCCTGAGCAACCAGTAGCTGATTGGTTTCAAGATCTTTGTCCACCACAAACCAGGGTTCATTACTGGCATCTCTGACACCGCCAATCCCCAAACCTTGACGTTGCCCCATGGTGTGATACATCAAGCCATTATGTTGGCCAATCACAGTGCCGTCAGTGGTGACCATGTCGCCGGGTTTTGTGGGTAAAAAACGTTGCAGAAATTCATTGAATTTTCGTTCGCCAATAAAGCAAATCCCGGTACTGTCTTTTTTCTTGTGGTTAACAAAACCACAGTCTTTGGCAATGTCACGAACCTGGTCTTTATGCAATTCTCCCAAAGGAAAAACGCTGTGCTTGAGTTGCTCCTGACCGAGGGTGTAAAGGAAGTAACTTTGATCCTTGCCACCATCGAGACCCTTGAGTAATTGATACCCAGAACCAGATTGACCCCGACGTACGTAGTGACCTGTTGCGATAGCATCGGCGCCCAGCTCCAAAGCAAAGTCGAGAAAGGCTTTGAATTTAATCTCTTTATTGCACATGACGTCGGGATTGGGTGTTCTACCCGAGCGGTATTCGGTCAGGAAATACTCAAAGACATTGTCCCAGTATTCAGTCGCAAAATTAACGGTACGCAGAGGAATATTGAGCTGGTCACAGACTGCCTGTGCATCAGCCAGATCTTCCGCCGCCGCACAGTATTGCTCATCATCATCCTCTTCCCAGTTTTTCATGAATAAACCGGTGATTTTATGTCCCTGATCAAGTAGCAGTTTTGCGGCGACAGATGAATCTACGCCGCCGGACATACCGACAATAATGTGCTGATGTGCAGTGTTCATTTATTTTACAATTTGTGATGCGGGGTTGTTCGCAAAACCCTTTTCAAGCCAAGGTATTATTATATGCCTTTGCTATACTGTACGGATATAGATATGCCACGAATTTTTGGTGTATTTTGACAGTAAATCATGCCTTGAATAGTGAATGAAGTTTGAACTTGAAATAGGGAGTAACAGTCCCACTATATAGAGATAGAGTGACTAAGCGAAAGATACGAATGGTAACGAATGAGCGACGAACAACAACAAGATGACCACATCGGTGGTCTGCAATTAAAAGAAGCCAAGCCAGAACTGAAAGAGCCACCGTTGTTTCAGGTGATCCTTTTGAACGACGACTTCACACCAATGGAATTTGTGGTGCACATACTGGAGCACTTCTTTGCGCTTGATCACGAAAAGGCAACGCGCATCATGCTAAATGTACATCATAACGGTAAAGGTGTTTGTGGCACCTTTACCCGGGATATTGCAGAAACCAAAATGGTGACTGTGAACGAATATGCAAGAGCCAATGAACATCCATTGCTCTGCACCATAGAAGAGGCTTAGACAATGCTAAGTAAAGAACTGGAACAAACCCTCAACGATGCGTTTCGTGATGCTCGCGAACGACGTCATGAATTCATGACGGTAGAGCATTTGTTGTTTGCTTTGCTGGCAAACCCCACTGCGGTTCAGTTGCTGACCGCCTGTGGTGCTGATTTAAGTTCGATGTCTCTCGAGTTACAACAGTTTATTGATGAGAATACTCCCTTGCTGGAAGTGCCGGATGAACGTGAAACTCAAACCACACTTGGTTTTCAACGTGTGCTACAACGTGCCGTGTTTCATGTGCAGGCCTCGGGCAAGAAAGAAGTGACTGGCGCCAATGTATTGGTAGCCATTTTTGGTGAGCAGGAGTCCCAGGCTGTCTACATCTTGAACAAATACGATGTCACTCGTTTGGATGTGGTTAATTTCCTCTCCCATGGTATTTCCAAGATTGAAATGGATGACGATCTGGAGCAGTTGGGTATGGAAGGTGAACTCGAGGATGAGGATGCCAAGCCCAAGAATCCTCTACATGAGTTTACGGTCAATTTAAACGCAGAAGCGGAAGAAGGACGCATAGACCCACTGATTGGACGTGATTTGGAAGTTGAGCGCACGGTGCAAATCTTAATACGACGCCGTAAGAACAATCCCTTGCTAGTCGGTGAGGCTGGCGTAGGTAAGACGGCGATTGCTGAAGGTCTGGCCAAGAAAATAGTGGATGAAGAAGTGCCTGAAGTACTGGCAGATTC
Source organism: uncultured Thiotrichales bacterium (assembly GCA_938042355.1). Classification (GTDB taxonomy): domain Bacteria; phylum Pseudomonadota; class Gammaproteobacteria; order CAZUMV01; family CAZUMV01; genus CALIRD01. The sequence goes on along the minus strand of CALIRD010000021.1, from coordinate 2,121 downwards.
GACTATTTACTCGTTGGACCTCGGTGCTTTGATCGCGGGAACTAAATACCGAGGTGATTTCGAAAAGCGTCTCAAAGCTGTTTTGGCAGCGCTAAAGAAAGAAGAGAATGCCGTGCTGTTCATTGATGAAATCCACACCATCATAGGAGCTGGAGCAGCCTCTGGTGGAGTGATGGATGTGTCTAATTTGCTTAAGCCCATGCTGGCGAATGGCACTCTCAAATGTATTGGTTCGACAACCTATCAGGAATACCGCGGTATTTTTGAAAAAGACCGGGCTCTGGCAAGACGCTTCCAGAAGATTGACGTCGAGGCGCCGACCGTTGAAGAAACCGTCGATATCCTCAAAGGCTTGAAATCACGCTATGAAGAACATCATGGTGTGGAGTACACACTGCCATCTTTAGAGGCGGCTGCTCGTTTGTCAGAAAAGTATATTACTGATCGCCAACTACCGGATAAGGCGATTGATGTCATAGATGAAGCAGGCGCTAACCGACGCCTGGAGCCAGAGGACGAGCGCAGCAAGACGATCGAAGTCACTGACGTTGAACACATTATCGCAAAAATGGCGCGTATTCCGCCCAAGAGCGTTTCTGCCTCAGATAAGGATGTGCTTAAAAATCTTGAGCGGAATTTGAAGATGGTGGTTTTTGGCCAAGACCCGGCTATTACCAAGTTAACAGCCGCGATCAAAATGTCTCGCTCCGGTCTGGGTTCTACCGAGAAGCCTATTGGTAGCTTCCTGTTCTCGGGTCCAACCGGTGTCGGTAAGACCGAAGTCACCAAACAATTGTCAGAGATCATGGGCATACCACTGATTCGTTTTGATATGTCCGAGTACATGGAGCGGCATACAGTTTCTCGTCTGATTGGCGCCCCTCCAGGTTATGTGGGTTACGAAGAGGGTGGCTTATTAACAGATGCCATTTTGAAATCACCTCACGCAGTCTTATTGCTGGATGAGATTGAAAAGGCGCACCCGGATGTCTTCAACTTACTACTACAGGTCATGGATCATGGCACCTTGACGGATACTAACGGCCGTAAAGTTGATTTCCGTAATGTCATTCTCGTGATGACCAGTAATGCGGGCGCTGAATCTCAGAGCAGGGCTTCTATGGGCTTTACCCATCAGGACCATTCAACCGATGCGATGAAAGTGGTCGAAAAAACCTTCTCGCCTGAATTCAGAAACCGTCTTGACGGTATCATTCACTTTGATTCGTTGGCGCCCGAACATATTCGCAACATCGTGGACAAGTTCCTGGTGCAACTCCAAACCCAGTTGGATGAAAAGCGGGTGCAAATTCATGCCGATGACGAGGTCTGTGAATGGTTGGCCAATCGCGGTTATGACGAAAAAATGGGTGCCCGTCCGATGGAGCGAGTCATCCAGGAAGAAATCCGCAAGGTACTGGCCGAAGAAGTACTCTTCGGTAAACTGGTAGATGGCGGAATCGTGGATCTCAAGATCGTTGATGACAAACTGGCGTTTGAGTTCAGTGAACTTGAGGCGCAAGTCTCCGAGCCGGCATAAATCTGCCAGGTAAATCTAGGCTAATACAGTATTGAAGGTATATTCCGGCTGGCTCAGCCGGGATAGATCTTATTTCTCGCGGTAAGTAATACGACCTTTGGATAAGTCATACGGAGTCATTTCGACAGTGACCTGGTCACCTCTTAAAATTCGGATGTAGTGCTTGCGCATACGTCCTGAAATATGAGCAGTGACAATGTGTCCATTCTCAAGCTCTACTCGAAACATTGTATTGGGCAGTACTTCGTTCACGACGCCCTGCATTTCTATTACATCTTGTTTTGCCATATATCCTCGTTGGAAATTAAGAAGCCGCCATTATCGCTATAAAGCAGCATAATACAAGCCTCGGAGCCATCTATATGGCGTCATTTTTCATCTTTTCAAGAACATTCAGAGTATCTTGTGAGTTTCATCCACGGTGTAAATTGTTACACTAGGCAAATAATAAATAATAAGAGTGGGCTATGAGTTTAGGAGTAATTTTCCCAGGGCAGGGATCACAGAGTGTAGGCATGTTGTCCGAGCTGGCAGAGGAGTTTCCTGTCATTCAATCGACCTTTGATGAAGCCTCCAGTGCT
>CALIRD010000020.1 GCA_938042355.1 uncultured Thiotrichales bacterium | reverse complement strand
GTTGGATCCTCAAGCAAATCGCAGCTTGCGTGAAATCAGCACAGTGAGTGATTCGACAGATATTTTGATTGGCCCGGAAGGTGGGCTCACAAAAAAAGAAATTGATGCGGCAAAAAGTGCCGGCTTTGTAAACTATCAACTGGGTCCAAGGATCTTGCGTACTGAAACAGCCGCAATTAGCGTGCTTAGCTATTTACAGCACCACTTCGGGGATGCGGCGTAACCTGCTTAATGGTGGTGACCACCCGGGCCATGCACATGTTTGTGTTGCAACTCTTCTTCGGAAGCATCTCTTACCTCCAGTACTTCTACATCAAATACCAGAGTTTTACCCGCCATCGGGTGGTTCCCATCAATGGTTACTTCATCGTCATCCGCACTGACCACCGTAACCACTTGAACACCCTGACTGGTTTGCGCCTGAAACTGAATGCCAGGAGCAACATCCATACCCTCAAACAAACTGCGATCTACCACCTGCACCATATCGGGGCTATGTTCACCATACGCTTCGGCTGGCTGCACGGTAACTTCAAGCTTGTCGCCAACTGTTTTTCCGGCCAGCTCTTTTTCCAGGCCGACAATAATGTTGTCATGCCCATGTAAATAGGCGAGCGGATCAGCATCAACTGAAGATTCCAGTACTGCGCCGTCGGTATCTTTCAAGGTGTAGTTAAGTAGCACTGCTTTATCGTTAGCAATTTGCATAGTAAATCCCTGTTATTTGAGCCAAGTGTACAGCAGAGCATCAATAATTCAATTAAACTGAAACATGAGTTTAAGGTTTGATAAAATGACTTCATCAATATTTACTGCTCTATTTAAGCCAACCTCGAATAAAGAAGAGAGTTCACTATGTTCAAAGCTGAGAAACACCCCTTTTTAGTACCCAACGACGGTAGCTTTGTTCTCGCTAACAGCCCCACCATCATTGATAGCGAAAAAGATAAAAAGAAATTAAAGTCTGAACTTAAGAAAACGGTAGCTGATATTGCTGATTTACAGGAAGTGCTTTATGCCGATGATCGTTATTCCTTGCTGCTGGTATTTCAGGCCATGGATGCTGCGGGCAAAGACAGTACCATTCGCAGTGTTTTGTCTGGTGTAAATCCAGCAGGTTGTCAGGTCTACAGTTTCAAGCAACCCAATAGCGAAGAACTCGATCATGACTTTCTCTGGCGTACTGCTCAGTCTTTACCTGAGCGCGGACGCATAGGCGTATTTAATCGCAGCTATTATGAAGAGGTACTGGTCATTCGCGTGCATCCGGAGTATCTATCAGGGCAAAAATTACCCTGGCAACCTGATCTGAATACATTGTGGCAACAACGCTATGAGTCGATCGCCGATCATGAAAAACACTTAGCACGCAACGGCACAGTTATTATAAAGTTCTGGTTAAACGTTTCACAAGAAGAACAACATAATCGCTTTCGCAGCCGACTTGAAGTGCCGCAAAAGAACTGGAAATTCTCGGATAGCGATTTATCCGAGAGCAAACTCTGGGATCAGTATATGAATGCTTATGAGGAAATGTTGAATGCCACAGCAAAAGAATGGGCCCCCTGGTATGCCATACCAGCCGATGACAAACCCACCATGCGCTTAATGGTAGCCGAGATTATTCGCGAAACTCTTTCGAAACTGGATCTGGAATATCCTGAGAGTACTATAAATGCGACTGAAGCTCTGAATGATCTGAAAGCTCTTAAATAAGTAGATCTTCTAAGAATTTACTCTGGCCAATTATCTACCCAACCACTGTTACCTGTTAAGGATGTATGGTGTTGTTTTTTTCCATTTGCATAAATACGAAAGCGTTTATATTCATCATCCACTTGCCCGTTTATCGCTTTAGCAACCATCACATAGCCACCGTTTGCAACATTGAGATTCATCCACACACTATAATTATCATTTTCAACAAGTGTTGTTTGTTGTGCAGAGCCCAACGGACTAAGACCCAAGTCGCTCACAAGCTTTGTGTAAGTACGGTTTTCTGAAAAGTACTGCTCTTGTAACGAGGCCATATGAGTCAACGCTGTAAATGCATCAACACGCTTGGCTTTCCTGACATGACCACGATAACTTGGCACAGCGACAGCTAGAATGACGCCTAAAATCACTATTGCGACCATTAACTCTATCAGTGTAAAACCTGATTGCTCATTCATTATTCTGCTATTTTTCATTATCAATCTACCGTAGGTTCAGTTATTTCTTCTTCGACAATGTCTATACAAGTAGCTTTATAATCCGGGTGATCAGTATCAAAACGACAGTCCAAACCAGGCATTTTCGCCGTCTCTTTCCAATAAACCTTATAAGGCTCATCACAAATTTCAGTAATAGTATTCTCACCAACGCCTATCTCAACACATACCTCTTTATCATCAGAAGCAGAAGGATCAGGTTCCTCACAATCAGAATCAGATGGATCACAGGCAACGGCCTCAGTCATCGCATAATCGCTGGTGTTAACTCTTATATCAGTATCTATTGCAGTGGTTGTTGGAATGTCTACTGACCTAACCGGGACACCACCAGGTATTGGGTCACCATTTTCATCAGTCTCTACCAAATCGCCCGATGCAGTAGCATCAGTCAGTTTAACTGAGTACAACTTATTGGTAGTTGGTGAAATACCACAAGCACTGGTCTTTACTGCTGGCGTGAATGTGGTAAAGAATACTCGATTGAGAAAGATAGTTGGTGAACCGAGAGATTTTTCTCCAACCCACTTTGGAGTAGACGCTTGATGTAAATCAATTTTCCAACCTTTGTCGTTTAATTTCTCAAGATTATCGCCGGTGGCCGAAGATGAAGCGATATCGTTGGTCGCGTTGTATAAAGACGCTTCAGTAATAGTCGCTGCAGCGCTCCCAACTGTATCGTAAATCATATACAGACGATCCTGAACGCTGGGAGTTTCAATTTCTACAGGAGTGATCTCACTCTCATCCAAGGTAGTTTGTCCATCTAGCGGGTGAGCTCTGAAACCACTAGCAGTTGCAATAGCCAATTTTTCATTATTAACAAACGCTATAGCAGGGGGATAATAGAAACGACGATTGCTTTCGAGTGTTCTTTCACCCAAGGATGCGTCTTTAACTGAATCGCCAACACCAAGATTTGCTAACATGGAAATATTAAGCGAGCTGGTAGCACCCAGACTAAGATCATCATGTTCTGAACCAGTATTAATATCTACCCGCCAGAGTTGTCCACCCATATCACCAAAATAGAGGCGATCTGCATAACCGTCGCCACTGACGCTGATCGCTCTAATTTCACTGGGAATAGCATACTTGAGGTTTGGTTCCAGCATTTTTGTCATATCGACATCACCCGCTGTTATTTTAGGCACGATAGATGAGATTCTTTCGCCAGTCAGCAGGTCAATAAAGTAAATACCAAGACCCTTATCGTAATCACCGATTTCAGCCCTGGTTTGATCAGCTTTGTCTTCCAGTTTGTTATAACCACCACCAAAAACACCCACTGATCTAGTAGTATCAGTCGCGCCTTCCTTGACTCGAATTAATGATAAAGGTGACCAACTTTCACCCAGCATTTCAAAACCAGCATCTCCCGATTCGATACGCCACTTGAGGGTAATAAATTCAGGATTGGTTACATCTAAACAGTAATAAGCCATACCACCACGACGCATACCAAAATACAGATACACGAAATCACCATCAGCAATTTCAATATTTCCATCACCATCGACATCATTACGCCAGATTTTAAACTCACTATCGATACCATAAATATGGTCGCCTGCGCCAGATGTCTGATATTGCTCTTTGATATTGGAAAGTAAGGAGTGAGGCATCCACGCAGTCAGTTCTCTACCCATCTGGGTATGATCTGTAGGTACTGAGAACGTGTGGAATAAACCACGATTACTTACTGCAAACAAATATTCAGCATCGCCATAGTCAACGACCGCTGGCGTTGCATGCAAACTGTCAGCCAGACCTTGATTTCTAAACCATTCAATTAGTGTATTTCTGGTCTCAAAATCACAAGGGTCAGTCAGACCAAAATTCTCTGGATCTAGCCATGGTTCGGAATCCGGGCTGGTACAACTAGCTACAGTCGTCTGAAGCTCTACTGACTTTGCACCCGTTGTCGGCCACTCTGATTTTTCTACATAGATTTTGCGATTATCGGTCGCTTCAATCCAGGCATTTACACCACCTCCAGCTACATTTGATGCGTCGCCGGATGAACCAAAACTACTGGTACCACTTCCGAGAACATAGTTTGCACTACCCGGTAAATTTGGGTCTTCCTGCAAATAAAACCCTTTAATATTACCGTTCCAAATTCTTGATCCTGCTTCTGATTTGAACATCGGCACGAAAACACGGTTTTTGGTTTGCAGTGTATTTTTATCAAGAGCTAATGAAATCGCTGGACGATCCGGAGTCTCTTTACCAACGGCATCTATAATTTTTTCTATAGCAGTAACCAGGGTTTCAGCGTCGTTGGCCTCTATCGCTTTTGCAGGCGTTGATGAACCATCACCATTCGGAATAAATCCACCGCCCGCAACGGCCAATGAATCCAGGAACGATTTCTCAGCACTACTTCCACTCAAGGCGAAACCAATAGTATAGGTTTTAACATTTCCATACTGACCAGACAGTGGATCACCCACAGCATTTAACTCGAGCGGGTCACCAGTACGTAAGTCATGGGTGTACATGTAGTTAATCAAATCAGTGCCACAAGCGCCTGATTTTCTAATTTGACATTCGATAAACTCATTTTTAGTCATGGCTGATGCATCGCCTTCACAGAAGTCACGAGTTACAGTCAAATAGGTAAGTGGATCACATGCAGCGGCGACTTCGGGATCATAAGCACCATCATCCTCATCCCAAAATATCTTCCGAATTAACCCACCTGTTTCATACTTACTCAATCCCGGGTCAGTAGTGTCATCAGGGCTCACATAGCTAAACGATGGTTTATCATCCACACCGCTTGATCCCGTAGCACCATTATCTACAATATTTGCTGTAGGGTGACCATCGGAGATAGTGATGATTACATTTGGCGAACATTCATTTATTGGTGATTTATACGTTGCGACTGATTCGTACTTGAATTCACAATCGGCCTCATATGCTGTCGGGTCTGGTGGCACCCAGGTTCCACTGCATAAACTTCCGCCACATTCAGATTCCGTACTGCAGCTAGGGTCTTCAAAAACACAATCATGTGTTGCTGGAGTTTCACCGTCTTCACATCGTTCTGGCGAATTGGTATCAGAGCAATAACCCTTATCTTCCTCAAATTCACACTGGATAATATCTGTTGGCTGCGGCGCCGCTGTGTTTCTACTCGGTAAGTATAATTTCCCGGTTTTTTTCCAAAAATAGGTTTTATGATCTGCTAATGAGATATCTGAAAATGGAAGATCAAAGATATTACAGTTATTAAACGAGTTTTTAATGAAGTATTCTGCATCCTCGTCAGCATCATCCAGCCAGTCTACATATTTCGGTCCCCCTGTATTGAAATCACAGGAATAATCAAAAATATTGTCACCAATATGTTGTGTGTCACTCCAAGCGGTTACAGGAATAAACTTGCGTACCGCTCCTGCATCTTTCTCATAGGATGAAGGATGTGCTGCTCGCCATCCATAGAGAGGACCTGAAAGTTGTTTCTTTTTACTACCACTATTAAAGTGGTCGCTTTTATTCTGGGCATATATTTCTTTATCTGAAAAACCCCAATCTTCCATCAACCCTGGCCATATTTGCCCAGAATTACTTTGGTCATAAAAACTTAAATCATAATCCAAACCTCCATTGCTAGCCGGGGAAGGAACACCATACCTACTAGTGGCTGCATTAAAGGGAGGAAAGTGATCGCGGTTACCAAAAAAGATGGGTTCACCAGAAAAGTATCTGAATATTTCATAATAGGAACTAACTGTGGATGTATATAATTTACCCGTATCAGCTTTAGCCGCAGTAAACTGGCTCAAGCAGGCATCCGGGTAGACCACCTCAATTTCTCCCGGACGACAATCGCTAGTCCAGGTCCCATAATGGTTATCAGTGACAACACCATCCTTACTTACAGATACATCGGGTGAGCTTCCCGCACCGTCCGGACCAGACCACTTGTCTTTAAATTCTTTCCAATTATTGTCTGCCTCATCATTATCTGGACATAAAGCAAACCAGGCTGCGGGATAGGGAATTTCATCAACTGCATGACCACCACCCGCAGGAGACATTTTGTGGGCATACCATGACGGTAATGTTGAGCGATACCAGCCATCTTGTGCTCTAGCACCTGAATCCTTAGTCGATCCCAGGGTATCCGATGAAGCCTCATGGACCCAAATATTTGTGGTGTCGGTTGATGGAGACACATCAAGCATACCTGATCCAGTTAGTGCTTTAGGTGGAGGCGGCATATATCCTGGGACGGTACATTCTGGAACTTGAGACATATCATATTTGCGTAGATCAATAATCCCCTGCGCCTCTGTTTCACTTGAGCTCGCATCAAAATATCTATTCGACTTGTAATCTCTATACCAAGCCTTTGTATCGGCATTTAGTTTATGCAACTCAACGCCTACTGCAGAATATTCATCAATCGGAAATATACCGGTTATCATATTCTGCACAAGATCACTTACTTTCAAGCCAGATGACGCATTAACATTGGCATCAACATCATGAGCCATTGCATTGATCTTGGACACTGGAAACTTTATACCGCTTGCCATCGTTCCACCAAAATAAGTAAGACCTACATTCAAACCATCCCGACTCTCTATTTTCTCAAAGAGTTTGCCGACTGCTACGTTTAATTCATTCATTCTGGTTTGAGAAAATACACTGGCGGGTGTGCCATCGGTTTTATCCAACATACTTCCCGATGCATCTATCATTAGCATCATGTTGACATCGCCTGCGCTGGTTCCATACACCTCGGTATCATCGGCCAACACATATTGACTTGAGAACAATGAGACCAATATAAAAACACCACTAATGAAGAGGATGTGCTTGTTCAAGATTTTAAACATATTTAATTCTGCCGATTTATAATTTGTCCGGGATGGGTCTGAGTGTGCTTTCTGTTTCCGGCTCTGTGACAGTATCAAGAATTGCCTGGTTACAGTTGGAAGATCGCCCTGTTGAAGGCAACAACATAAATCCTCCTTGCTCAATCGTTGTGCTCGCACCCGTAGCGACTTCCGCTACATGCGCAGCAGCAAAGAACTTTGATTGCTTCCATGTGACCTTTTCATTATCACTAAAAGTTGCTTTCACTTCATTTCCAGGTGATTTTGCATCCTCCCCCAGAAAGCAGACAGATACATTGCCGGATAAAGAAATAGCACCTTGATTATAATTTTCATCTATTGCTTGCGGGGTTAACTCCGCATCAAGCATACGTTGTGACAATATTCCCAAGGTCCAGTTTTGTTGAACGCTGGAATCTGCGGTCAGCATGGTTCGGTTTTTGATGCGCGTGTTAACTGACACTTTTTCCTGCGTGTTCACACCGGCAAACATACTGATTCCAACCATGGTCATAACTAGCAATAGCAGTAATGAGGTTGCTAAAGCAAAACCCTGATTTTTTTCTCTGCAGATTGTTGAATCCAACATCGTCAAACCCCTGTATTAGCTGAAATTATATTTTGAAACGCTACAACATGAGTCATAGTCTGCGGTGGCCGAAAGCCTGTTTGTATCGTGACATCAATGGTAGCGGACAACACCTGCAGCCAATTAGCTGGATCTCTACTGTAACTATCAATTGAATTATCATCGTCAGTATCCAGACCATATTGAATTTCAAGACCCAACACCCTCACCTGATCGGATCGACTGGCATTGATATCACCAATTAAAATAGTGTTAGTTACATTTGATCTATTGACTGTGGTTGCGTCGGCCGCATCTATCGTCAAATTGGTCGCATCGCAAACCAGATTTAAATCATCGTCGATATAAATCGTCTCGACCCGCTGCTGGAGTAAATAGTCATTCTCTGTATCCGTTAGATACACAACGTCTTCAGTGTAGGGGTT
>CALIRD010000019.1 GCA_938042355.1 uncultured Thiotrichales bacterium | reverse complement strand
ATGGCGGGTCAATACAGTCGAGCCGATTTGGTGATTGCGCGTGCCGGTGCCTTGAGTGTTACCGAGTTTATGCATGCCGGGCTAGCGTCTGTACTGGTGCCTTATCCGCACGCTGTTGATGATCATCAGGCAGTCAACGCCAGCATACTGGTCGATCATCAAGCGGCCATTATGATTCGTGATGAAGAGCTGAATGCCGAGATGCTGGCAGATTTATTGCGAGACTTGTTAAGTGATCGTGAGCGTTTGATCGCTATGGGCGAAAGCGCTTATGCACAACGACAAGAGCAGTCAGCGAAACGGGTTGCCAGTATTTGTCTTGAAGATTCGGAAGCGATGGCGGCATGAAAGACCTGACCGAATCGATTGCGCTTACCAGAATAGGTCGGATCCACTTTGTGGGTATCGGTGGTTCTGGTATGGGTGGTATTGCTGAAGTGCTACTCAATCTCGGTTACGAGGTGAGTGGATCAGATATTGCCAGGAATTCAGTGACAGAGCGTCTTGTTGAGCGCGGTGCGAAAGTATTTCTTGGGCATCACGCAGAGCAGACTGAGGGTGCTTCGGTATTAGTGGTTTCGAGTGCCATTGATGAAACCAATGAAGAAATAATTGCAGCAAGAGCTGCCCGAATTCCGATTATTCCTCGCGCTGAAATGCTGGCAGAACTGATGCGTTTCCGTGAGGGGATAGCCGTCGCCGGTACGCATGGCAAAACAACCACCACCAGCCTGTTAGCGAATGTCCTGGCTGCTGGTGAGCTGGATCCTACCTTTGTGATTGGCGGACGCCTGAATCGAACCGGCAGTCATTCCTATTTAGGTGAAGGACGCTATCTGGTCGCTGAAGCTGATGAAAGTGATGCATCCTTTTTACACTTGCAGCCGATCATGGCGATTGTGACCAATATTGACGCCGATCACTTGTCGACTTATGGCGGTGATTTTTCGCAACTGCAGGATACGTTTATCGAGTTTTTGTTGCATCTACCTTTTTATGGTTTGGCAGTACTGTGTGCCGATGATGAAGTATTGATGTCATTGCTGGATCGTATTACCCGACCTGTCTTGACCTATGGCTTTAGTGAGCACGCTGATATCAGGATTGTATCGTGTGAGCTGGTTGGGTTAACCAGTAATTTCTCCGTTCAGTTTACTGATGAGTCTGCGCCGATTGATTTTTGTTTGAATATGCCGGGCAAACATAATGTGCAAAATGCAGTCGCTGCATTAGTTGTCGCGCATCGGCTCGGTGTGTCGATACCGGCCATGCAGTCTGCATTACAAGAATTCACCGGGGTAGGTCGTCGCTTTGAGGTGTTTGGCGATCTGCAAACGCCGAATGGCATGATTACTCTGGTCGATGATTATGGTCATCATCCTAATGAAATTGAAGCCACGATCAGCGCGGCTCGAGCCGCATTTCCCGGTCGGCGTTTAGTGGTTGCCTTTCAACCCCATCGCTACACCAGAACACGTGATTTATTTGAAGACTTTACCAGTGTCTTGACGGAAGTCGATGTGCTGGTGTTAATGGAAGTCTATGCGGCAACAGAAGATCCTATTGCTGGAGCCGATGGAAGAAGTTTATGTCGAGCGGTACGCGCACGAGGTCGACTCGACCCTGTTTTTGTCGAGAAGCCCGAATCGCTGGGACAAACTCTGGCCTCAATCATTACGGAAGGTGATGTGGTACTTACCCAGGGTGCCGGTAATGTCGGTGCTCTGGCGAATGAGTTGCCCGGTATTTTGAAGGAGGTCGGTTAATGAGTGCGACTTCTGAATTTGGCAAAGTCGGTGTGCTGATGGGTGGCTGGTCGGTAGAGCGTGAAGTCTCTCTTACCAGTGGCGCTATGGTCTGTGCAGGTTTGCGCGAGGCCGGCATTGATGCGCACACGCTGGATGTGGGTCGCGACATTGCTGAAGTTTTACCAACACAAAATTTTGACCGGGTGTTTAATATTCTGCACGGCAAAGGCGGTGAAGACGGTGTCATGCAGGGTCTACTCGATATCTTGCAAATTCCTTACACCGGTAGTGGCGTGACCGCTTCAGCGGTGGCAATGAACAAGTTGCTGACCAAACAGATTTGGCAGTCGTATGACCTGCCGATGGCTGCTCACCGCTTGATTGATGAAAGTCACGAGTTGCAAGAAGTGGTTGATGAGTTGGGTTTGCCTTTGATACTCAAGCCGGTGTCGGAAGGTTCCAGTGTCGGGGTATGTAAAATCAACAGTCTTGATGAGCTTGAGGCAGCGGTTGCTGAGCATCAACATCTGGGCGAGCTTATGGCGGAAGCTTTTGTTGATGGTGAAGAATATACCATCGCCATTCTTGCCGGAGAGGCTTTACCTGTGATCCGCTTGGAGACCGATAACGTCTTCTATGATTACGAAGCCAAGTATCTGACTGATGACACCAGCTACCACATACCATGTGGATTGAGTGAAACAGAAGAACAGCAGATACAGTCGCTGGCTCTCAAGGCATTTGCCGTAGTGGGTGCCAGTGGTTGGGGTCGGGTTGATTTGATGAGAGACCGGACCGGCAAGAATTATTTAATCGAGCTCAACACCCAACCGGGTATGACAGATCACAGTCTGGTACCAAAGGCCGCCGCTGCCGTGGGCATGGGCTACCCGGAGTTAGTCAGCAACATACTTGCCACCAGTATTGGGCGGGAGTGTTAGGCATGGCTCGTCATAACAAGAATCGTTCAGGTGCGCGTCGCCAGCAGCAGAGGAAGGGGAGGGATATTGTGTATTCCAAGCTGACCTTGCTGCTGGTGTTTTTTAAATCAGTGGCGGTTACTTCGATCTTGGTAGCTGGTCTGGTTTACAGCGTGCATACCTATCGTAACTTGCATCAGCCGGATGCAAGACCATTTAATCGTTTTGAATTGATTGGTGAATTTGAGAATTTGAACAAGCAATTATTTCAACAGCGCCTCGAAGCAGCCATTGATGGTGGTTACTTTGCGCTTGATCTGGAAAAGTTGAAAGTGCAGTTGGAACAGGAAGCATGGATTTATCGCGTCGACCTGACTCGAGCCTGGCCCGATACGTTGGTGATAAGAGTTGAAGAGCAAGAGGCTATCGCTTTTTGGGGAGAAAGTAGTTATCTCAATC
>CALIRD010000018.1 GCA_938042355.1 uncultured Thiotrichales bacterium | reverse complement strand
CAAACCATACGTCTGTTTGTCGCCAACCGACATCGCAAAGGCAGTGGCGGAAAATCTATCGGCCGACAACTCTCGGCAATTCGCAGCCTCTATCAATATTTACAAAAACATCAAGCCGTGACGAATAACCCGGCGATGGATATTCCGGCACCCAAGTCCGGTAAAAAATTACCCGCTGCACTCGACATAGAAAACATTGAACAACTCCTGAATAGCACCGATCAATCCGCTATCGCAGTGCGGGACCGTGCCATGATCGAACTGATGTACTCGGCTGGATTGCGGCTGGCAGAATTAATCAATCTGGATCTGGGTATGCTGGACTTAAGCGCCGGCATCGCACGTGTGACAGGTAAAGGTTCAAAACAACGCGAAGTTCCCATAGGCAGAGCCGCGATCAAGGCAGTAAAAGCCTGGTTGGCACTCCGACAAGATATAGCTAACAGTGATGAAAACGCACTCTTTGTCAGTAATCGGGGTAACCGTATATCACCACGTACCGTGCAACAACGTATGAAACAACTGGCACAAAAGCAGGGTCTGGACCAACACTTGCACCCGCATAAACTACGACATTCATTTGCCAGCCATATGCTGGAATCGTCAGGCGATCTACGAGCGGTTCAGGAACTGTTAGGACATGCCGATATCAGCACCACTCAGGTTTATACTCATCTTGATTTTCAGCATTTGGCGAAAGTCTACGACACTGCACACCCACGAGCCCGAAAGAAAAAAACCAAATGAACAACAAACATTTTGTATTGCTATGTGCATCAGCTTACTTCTCAAGCTACATGATATCAGCCTCTGCCAGTGAGCCGATGCAAGGCTGCCTGCAAGCCACCGCAAGTTGCCCGGCAACCATCTCCATCAAAAAGCAAACCAACCCGGATCAGTTAATGCTGACACCAGGTGAAAACTATCGGATTACGGCTCGCAACAAATACAAAGATGCCACTCACTACCAATTGAGTTTTGAGAATAACAGTCGACCGCAGCGCTGGGTCTCAATTGAATGCGGGGACTATCTTGAGTCCTGTGGGCTGACACCAACCATTAGCGCACCTCGTGGTGAACGCTACCTCTTGGCTATTAGTTGGCAGCCAGCGTTTTGTGAATTAAACAGTAATAAAACGGAATGTCGCAGTCAGACCGAAACACGTTTTGATGCCAATCACTTTTCATTACATGGGCTGTGGCCGCAACCCAGAGACAATGCCTATTGTGGTGTCAGCGAAAGCAACAAGGCGATCGATCGTCGTGGCCGCTGGGACTTACTCCCGGATGCAGATATCAGTAAGGCCACTTTGAATCAATTACGCGAAGTCATGCCTGGAGTTGCTTCGGAGTTACACGAACACGAATGGACCAAACACGGTACCTGTTATGGCAGTGATGCCGACACCTATTATCAGGATTCAATGCGGGTTCTGGCGATGATTAATAACTCGCCAATACAGGACCTGTTTGCCGACAATATTGAAGAACGTCTAACGGTAAAAACTATACAGTCTGCTTTCGATCAGCATTTTGGTGAAGGTAGCGGTCAAAAAGTCGGTGTGCGATGTGACCGCAATAATAATATCTCGGAGTTATTTGTGAATCTGCGCGGTGATCTCGCCAGTCAGAATCTGGATGAACTACTTGCTAATGCAGATCGAGGTGACAGTAATTGCCGTGGTGGTTCAGGAACGGTTGACGCAGTGGGTAGTGCGGACGAAAGTTGGTTTATGAGCTGGCTACGTTCACTCTTTTGATTGAGCGCATTCAATACAGTGCGTAGCAGCGGGATCAAATTCCAGACGCGCTTCAGCAATAGGTTCATCGCAGCGCAAACAATCACCATACTCATAGTTTTCAAGGCGCTCCAACGCCCTTTCAATTCTTTGTAGATCAATCTTGCGGCGGCGCTGAATATCCTGAGACATGGCCTGGCCTTGCATGGCATCCATTCGACTCAAACGACCGACACGGGTCTGATCAAGCTCAACCACTCCAGCAGCCTCCTCATTGACATGTTCGTGGCCGAGCAATTCTCGCTGCAGTGCCAATAACCTCTGCTGATAGTGTTTACGCTGCTCTTTTTTCATACTTTTAGTCTAATTCTGTCGCGTGCTTGAATCCATAAAAAACAACCCCAGTACTAGTCATATACGCGTATTTAAAGTCTAATTGCGACAGCAATCTCAGTCGGAGTCAAAATGGAACAATATCGAGGTACTACTATCGTCTCGGTTCGCCGCGGCGAACACGTCACCCTGGGTGGCGATGGACAAGTGTCACTGGGTAATACCGTGATGAAGGGTAACGCAGTAAAAATTCGCACCCTGCTGGAAGGCAAGGTGTTGACCGGATTTGCCGGTGGTACCGCCGATGCCTTTATGCTGAATGAAAAATTTGAGGGCAAATTGCAGGAATACAGTGGCAATCTGACCCGGGCCGCTGTTGAGCTGGCCAAAGAGTGGCGCTCTGACCGTGCGCTGCGAAAGCTGGAAGCATTATTAGCGGTAGTGGACCAAAAAACCTCCTTGATCATCTCCGGTAATGGCGATGTGATTGAGCCTGAAGACGGCTTGATTGCGATTGGCTCTGGCGGTCCTTTTGCCCAGTCTGCTGCACGTGCCTTGCTGGACAATACCGAGCTCAGCTCTCGTGAAGTGGTTGAAAAATCACTGACCATAGCCGCGGGTATCTGTATTTACACCAACACCAATTTATCGATTGAAGAACTAGGAAATTAAATGTCGAACATGACACCCAGAGAGATTGTCCAGGAACTGGATAAACATATCGTCGGCCAGGACAATGCCAAACACGCGGTTGCCAATGCCTTACGCAACCGCTGGCGCCGGATGCAGCTCAGCGACGAGCTGCGACCTGAAGTGACACCTAAAAATATTTTAATGATTGGTCCTACCGGTGTGGGTAAAACGGAAATCGCGCGTCGCCTGTCAAAGCTGAGTAATGCGCCCTTCATCAAAGTGGAAGCAACCAAATTTACTGAAGTCGGATATGTGGGGCGTGAAGTCGACTCAATCATTCGAGATCTGGCCGATGCTTCGATCAAATTATTTCGGGAGCAGGAAGTAAAACGCCATAAAAATCGTGCCGAAGAAGCCGCCGAAGAACGAATTCTGGACATACTCTTGCCCAAACCTAAAGGCATGGGCTTTGTTGATGAAGAAGCCTCGGTCACTGATTCAGATAACAGCACCCGTCAGAAATTTCGCAAGAAACTGCGTGAAGGTGATCTTGATGACAAGGAAATAGAGGTAGAAGTAAACAGTGCCCCAATGGGAGTCGAGATCATGGCACCGCCGGGCATGGAAGAAATGTCCGGGCAACTACAAGACATGTTTAGTAATTTTGGCAGTAAAAAGAAAAAGACCAAGCTCAAAATTAAAGATGCATTGAAACGACTAACCGAGGATGAAGCGCAAAAGCTGATCAATGAAGATGAGCTAAAACAACGTGCCATAGAAAACGTGGAACAAAATGGCATCGTGTTTATTGATGAAATAGACAAAGTCGCCAAGCGAAGTGACGCTGGTGGCGCTGATGTCTCTCGCGAGGGTGTACAACGGGACCTTTTACCTTTGGTGGAAGGCTGCACCGTCAGTACCAAATACGGCATGATCAAGACTGATCACATACTATTTATTGCTTCAGGCGCTTTTCATCTGGTCAAACCCTCGGATCTTATTCCTGAATTACAAGGCCGCTTGCCAATCAGAGTAGAGCTCAACGCGCTGACCGCCGAGGATTTTGTACGCATATTAACCGAACCTGATGCGTCACTCACTGAACAATATATCGCACTAATGAATACCGAAGGGGTTGAGCTGAGCTTTACCAAAGAGGGCATCGAACAAATCGCGCATGCCGCCTATGATGTAAACCAGCGCACTGAAAACATCGGCGCACGACGCTTGCATACCATTATGGAAAAACTGATGGATGAAATATCATTCGAAGCACCGGACAGAAGTGGCGACAAAATCGTGATTGATGCTGACTTTGTCAACGATAACTTGTCTGAATTAATTCAGGACGAAGATTTGAGTCGCTATATCTTATAATTTTACTGAAGACTCTACTTGATGATTGGGTTATTTAAAAAGAACAAAAAACGAAACCGTAGCTTTCTTCGCAAGAGAGGCGTTGAATTTACGACACCATTATCAATAAGAATATTTGTATTAGCCTGTGCAACCAGTATCGCGGCTATTCTGGTTCAGGCTGTAACCACCCAACTCAGTTATACGCAAGATCAAAGTTTTCTTGGGTTAGTACTGGATGGGTTGGGATTTTTTTGTTTACCCATCCTAATCGCACTCACCATTTCAAGTGAAAGTGTGCATAGCCGCAAACTGATTGCCTGTTTTAACCTGTTTCTAAGCTATAAACTATTTCACTGGTTGTCTGCTACGGGTAATCCTTACACAGCCGCTTTACCGGCGATTATTATTTCTGTTGGTAGTCTGTGGTGGTTGTTTCTCAGTAAAAAAATACGAATATATTATGCGGTACTCTCAAACAAACCACTGCCAAATCATCTAGAAAGTAATATTGAAACCATCATGTCTCCAAGTACTCTTGAAAAAAAGGCAATCAAAAGAAAAACTGGTACCAGCCCCCATCTTGACAGTCTGGTGATGCTCATAATTTTTATTCTATTTTTTATCGCTGTATTCATTAATAAAAGCCCGACCATGCTCTTTATTCAAATTCTCCCATAATAAAAAACTAACCTTTTTTGAATAACCACACAGAAAATCCATATTTCAAAAACTCTTTTGCAGTACGCTTGTCGAAGTTAAGACAACCTGGTGGAAGATAGTTATGTCTAAGACGTTTTTCAGTTATTTGGCAGCCACTCTGGTAGGCATACTGATCGCTCGTTATGCATTACCAGCCAATAGCGATGACAGCACGAAAGTCATTGAACCAGAAAGCAGCTACGACTCAACAACCTACTTTGAAAATGACTATGATCCGGTTGCACTGATCGAACGACTCGATCAAGCCGAAGCCAACTATCGTGCGGTGAGCCAGAAACTGAAACAACTCAAGCAGGAACTGGAAGTCGAACAGACTGAAGATCGTAGAGAATCTGTTTTTGAAAACAGAGAACAACTGGCTGAAGCGGTTCCCGAGTTAGAATTAGTACGTGAAAGAATTCAACAAAATCGTCGCAACAATGACCCCGAGGTACAGCGCGAACAACTCCTCAATGCCGGCTTCAATGAAAGTGAGCTGGACTATATCGCACAAGCCAGAGCCAACTACACACAACAGCAACTGGAAAACCGTTTACAGGCAATGCGTGAAAACCCGGAAAACTATCAGAATGTTCTGGATCCTCTCGGTTATCAAAGTACTCGTGAGGCGCTGGGTGATGAACGCTTTGAAGAATACCTCACGGCGCTGGGTCGGGATACCAGCGTTAATACCCGATCTGTCACGCCCGGTTCAGCCGCTGAACGAGCAGGCATAAAAGCCGGTGATGAAATTTACAGCTACGATGGCAGCCGCGTCTTTCAAAGCGGTGATGTGACGCGCGGTACGATCTCCGGTAACCCGGGAGAAAATGTCATTGTTGAAGTGCTACGAGACGGCGCGGTGGTTCCACTAACTGTAGAGCGAGGAGCACTCGGTGTGACCCTGAGTAATGGTGGTAGAGGCGGACGAGGTGGAGGTGGGCGCGGCAATCGTTAGCCGCACCCTGTGGTCGATATACTAGCCTTTGTATTCGGGCTTGCGCTTGTTCATAAACGCATCGATACCTTCGGTACCATCGGGCGATACCGCGTTGGCGGCGATAGTGAACGACTCAGCATCCATGGTGTCACCTAAAGACTGGGTCAAGGCATCCAGCATTAATTTCTTGACGCTGCCAAATGCGTTCGTCGGCCCGGTTGCCAAACGCGAGGCCATTTTCTCGGCAGCAGCCATTAACTCGTCTGCAGGTACAACCTGATTGACGATACCCCACTCCAGTGCTTCTTCAGCACTTAATTTGCGATTCAACAGAGCGAGCTCTTTGGCGCGCTTGAGACCAACGACCAGCGGCAATATTTTGGAAGTACCACCGTCAGGACTCAGACCCGCAGCCGTATAGGCGAGCAAAAAGCTGCTCTTATCTGAAGCGAGTGTAATATCACCGACCATCGACAAACCAAACCCGATACCGGCTGCTGCGCCGTTAACTGCCATCACCACCGGCGCACGCATAGTTAAAATATTGGTATAGGCAACATGACAGGTGTCCGCCAGTTCTTTCAAGTGTTTGTCTACCGGACCATCGGCGTTTGCCATACTGCCTAAATCACCACCGGCACAAAACAACTTGCCGTTACCGGTCAGTATTACTGCGCGCACCGTACTGCTTTCTTTACAGGCTGCCGTTGCCGCGACCAGTTCTTTTGCTAATGGCAAGTCCAACGCA
>CALIRD010000017.1 GCA_938042355.1 uncultured Thiotrichales bacterium | reverse complement strand
TGCATGCGGGAGAGTCTTTTTGATCTCGCGAGTGGCCTCAATAAAGTCAATGCCGTAGGCATTGTGTTCTTCAATACCGGTGGCTACCGCAAAGATGTTCGGGTCAAATATAATATCTTCAGCAGGCATCCCCACCTGCTCGGTCAGGATCTTGTAGGCTCGCTGACAAATCTCGACTTTGCGTTGCTGGTTATCCGCCTGACCCTCCTCATCAAATGCCATCACGATCACTGCCGCGCCATAGTGTCGGCACAGTGTGGCCTGTTCAATGAATGCTGCCTCTCCCTCTTTCATTGAAATTGAGTTAACCACTGCCTTGCCCTGTACGCATTGCAAACCGGCTTCGATGATCTCCCACTTGGAGGAGTCGATCATAAACGGTACTTTACAAATATCTGGCTCAGCCGCACATAAATTCAAAAATCGAACCATGGCCGCTTTGCCGTCAAGCATACCTTCATCCATATTGATGTCGATAATCTGCGCACCATCTTCAACCTGGGTGCGAGCGATATCCAGCGCTTCATCGTATTCTTCATTCAGAATCAAACGTTTGAATTTTTCCGAACCGGTAATATTGGCGCGCTCACCGACATTCACGAACAATGAGTCTGCCGTAATATTCAGCGGCTCCAGACCCGAGAGACGACAGGCTGATTCTATCTCTGGCAGCGAACGCGGCTTGATACCCTCTACCGCTTTTGCGATTTCACGAATGTGATCCGGGGTGGTGCCACAACAACCGCCAACAATATTCACAAAGCCGCTCTCGGCCCATTCTTTAATTTCAGCTGCCATCTCGCTGGCTGTCAGATCGTACTCGCCAAACTCATTGGGTAAACCAGCATTGGGATGTACACTGACAGGGAATTCTGAAACAGAAGAAAGTGACTCTACATACTGACGCAATTCCTGCGGACCCAGCGCACAATTGAGACCGATAGACACCGGTTCGGCATGACGCAATGAGTTATAAAAAGCCTCAGTCACCTGACCTGTCAGGGTTCTGCCTGATGCATCGGTAATCGTCCCCGAAATCATGATCGGGAGTTCGGTTTTTAGTTTGGCAAAGCTTTGCTTGATGGCAAATACTGCTGCCTTGGCATTCAGGGTGTCGAATATCGTCTCAACCAGAATCAGATCCACGCCACCTTCGATCAATGCTTCACAGGCCTGCTCATAATCTTCGACCAACTCAGCAAACGTAATCGCTCTGGCACCCGGGTCATTCACATCTACTGATACCGAGGCGGTTTTCTGATTCGGACCCAGCACACCCGCGACGAAGCAAGGCCTGTCTGCACCAAACTCGTCAATCGCTGCTCTGGCATTAAGCGCAGCCTGATAGTTAATTTTGTGAGCGTACTTTTCCAGACCATAGCGCTGTAGGTCTGTCGCCGTAGCGTTAAAGGTATTGGTTTCGATGATATCGGCACCGGCTTCGAGATACGCTTTGTGGATATCCTTGATCAACTCGGGACGTGTTAACGTCAACAAGTCATTCATACCTTTTAAGGGGCTATCCCAGTCGGAAAATTCATCTCCGCAATAGTCATCTTCAACCAGTTTGAGCTTTTGAATACTGGTACCCATAGCACCATCAAGCACCAGAATGCGTTGCTTGAGTAATGAATTCAGGTCGTTCATAGAACCACCAACAGCTTGGAAAAGACGATTGGATTAATCGTTACGAGAGAGTGAAAATTATTTTGTGCTGCGTTCATAGTTATCATCCATGAGCGAGCACCGTTTAAAAAACCGAATCATCGAGCCTGACGTATTACGTTGCAATGCTCCTCGACAATCGGCGTGTATTCTAACAAATCAGGACATAAATAAAAGCGCTCGAATTTTCTGCGACTGTTAACTGGTTCATAGTATCTTGAATCAGCCCAGCTCACTGCTGACATTGTGCTGGTTGCAAGTTGCCTGCAATGTGTTTTTCAGCAGGCAGGCTATGGTCATAGGACCAACCCCACCGGGAACCGGCGTAATGGCCCCGGCTACATCCTTGGCCGCATCAAAATCTACATCACCCACCAGCATACTCTTACCTGAGTCCTGATCGGTCACGCGAGTAATACCCACATCAATTACGGTTGCACCCGGCTTGATCCACTCAGCCTTAACCAGCTTCGGCACTCCTGTAGCGACCACAACAATATCGCCTTGTTTAACCAGATCTGGCAAATCCTGCGTAAACTCATGTGCAACCAAAACAGTACATTGTTCTTTTAATAACAATGTCGCCATAGGCTTACCAACAATATTGGAGTGCCCTACCATAATGGCCAGCTTGCCGGTCAGATCATCGCCCAGGGCCCGCTTGATCATGATCAAACAACCCATCGGGGTGCAGGGCACGATCACTGGCTCACCAAACGATAACAAACCCACGTTATGCGGGTGGAAACCATCGACATCTTTGGCCGGGTCAATGGCATTGATGACTGCCAGCTTATCGATATGATCTGGTAAGGGTAACTGCACCAGAATGCCGTTGACGTCTTCATCATTATTCAGTTTCTGAATTTTCTCCAGCAGCTCTTCCTGGGTTACGCTAGCTGAGAGCTTGAGTTCGAGGCTATTCATACCAACGGTATGGCATTGCTTTTTCTTGTGACTAACATAGACCTGACTGGCTGGGTCATCCCCGACCAAGATGACTGCCAGAGTAGGTACCAAACCGTGCTCTGACCTTACTTTCACTATGTCATTACGAACCTGTTCGGAAAGTTCGTTAGCGATTTCCTTGCCATCTAGAATCATGATTCATCCATCCCTTGTTCAGGTAGCGAATTGTAGCTTGATTGCCTAATAAAAACAGGCATCCGAATGGGTGCCTGTAGATTACCGCTTAATAAAACATCTCCAGCCAAATTAAATAATTCAGCCTTTTTCTGGAACGGTCAGCACCAGTGTATCCATTTGCACCCGGTCAAGAATTCGCTC
>CALIRD010000016.1 GCA_938042355.1 uncultured Thiotrichales bacterium | reverse complement strand
GGCGGTTGTGAGTCCTGCAAGTTGATAGTGATAACCTCAATCCCGGTCTCATACAGATCAAGAATTTGTTGAGTCAGTATTTTGGTATTGGCAGCGACTTCTGGTCGTCCTTCTGTTAATACAAAATCCATGGCACTTTTGCCGACCGCTTCTCGTAGCGCACTCTCTACCGCCTGCCGTAGTGTGATCTCCGGATCACGCACCCTGAACTGATAGGCTGGCGCGTCTTTAATACGGTACTGGGTCGCGAGCTTGATATCGACGATGTTTTCATCTGTGGTCAACATGGTGGTGTTATGTTCGTAATCACGCATTCGGTCGACGTCGACGATCTCGACTTCTTCGAATGGCCATGGCACGTGCCAGCCAACACCGGACTGCTTGATGCTTTGAAATTGACCGAATCTAAGCACCAGGCCATTAGTACCTTCGACCACGATGTAAATGCCGCTCAACAGCCATAATGCAATCAGGATCAAAGGCCAGTATTTGAGGTTACCAAGCATGTTGGAGCCACCGCCGCTGGCACTACCTCCGCCACCGCCGGCCACTTTCTTTAAAATATTATCAAGACCTGATGAGCCTGTTTTTTTAGGGCCATTGCTCCAGGGATCTTTGTTTCCACCGGGTTGATTCCACGGCATGTGATTCTCCTATCGTTCAGCCGTTTATTCTATGTGTAGAGACCATGAGTGACAAGATGATTTAGCCTTCAAGGGCTTGTAAAGCGTGTATTTCAGGGAATTGTTTACGTAAGCGATGATAATCTTTTTTTGCCAGCTTGATTTTCATCTCCCAGCCGCCTGCATTGGCAATATTTTCATCCAGAACAGAACCTTTTTGGTATAGAGATGCTCGTAAAGCACCCGCCTGACTATCGAGCATAATCTGACCTTGAACCATGTCGCCATCGAGCTGCCTGGCAATCACTTTTTTGAGTTCTTCCATGCCCAGATCCTGCAGCGCTGATACCCAGACGCTGTTTTGATCGGTATAAACATCGGTCATAACTTCAGGCGGTTGAGATTTGAGTAAATCTATTTTGTTATACACCAGTATCTGTGGCACATCTGCGGCTCCCACTTCCTTCAGCACCGCATCTACCTGCTCACGATACGCATCGCTACGTTCGTCACTGGCGTCCATGACATGCAACAATAAATCTGCTTCACGGGTCTCGGTGAGGGTGGCTCTGAATGCCGCGACCAGATCATGCGGTAATTGTCGAATAAACCCGACCGTATCTGCCAGTACCACCTGCATACCATCCACTTCGAGCCGGCGTAAAGTCGGGTCCAGGGTGGCAAACAACTGATCTGCTGCGTAGATTTCTTCATTGCATAAGGTATTGAAGAGCGTCGACTTACCCGCATTGGTATAACCCACCAAGGCGACAGTAGGAATCTCGGCCTTGATGCGTGACTGGCGCCCCTGCTCTCGTTGAGTGTCCACTTTTTTCAGGCGCTTGCGGATGGAACGTATTCTTACGCCCAGTAATCTTCTGTCGGTCTCGAGCTGCATTTCACCCGGACCACGCAGGCCGACACCACCTTTCTGCCGTTCCAGGTGAGACCAACCACGTACCAGACGCGTTGACAGATAGCGTAACTGTGCCAGCTCAACCTGTAATTTACCTTCATGTGAACGAGCGCGCTGAGCAAAAATATCGAGTATCAAACCCGTACGATCCAACACGCGACATCGAAATAAGGCTTCAAGATTACGTTCTTGTGCAGGTGAGAGTTGATGATCGAAAATCACCAGATCGGCTTGATGATGCTTGACCCGTTCGGCAATTTCCTCAGCCTTTCCTTTGCCCACAAAATACTTGGGCTGGGGCTTGTAGGTAGAACCGGTAATTAATTCCAGACAGGTGCCACCAGTCGAGGCGGCCAATTCTTTGAATTCCTGAATATCGTCTGCACCAAGGCTATGGTCAGACTTGAACTTCACATGAACAAGAATGGCGCGGCCGCCATGCGTCGGCCGCTCAAACATCAGTTAAACGCAATTTCACGTTGTGTTGAGTGTTAATCCTCGTCCGGCATGGGTAGCTTCACGGCTTTAGTCGGCACGATAGTCGATATAGCGTGCTTGTAAACCATCTGGTTTACCGTGTTGCGTAACAGTACGACGAACTGATCAAATGAATCGATCTGACCAGATAATTTAATACCATTGACAAGATAAATTGCCACCGGAATTTTTTCCTTTCTTAGAGCATTGAGAAAGGGTTCTTGTAACGTTTGCCCTTTTGACATGTTGACTACCTATTTTTTTATTGTGTGTAAATAATACGAACTATACGAACATTTCGACTATATCACAGCGGTATAAATTGCTTGAGAAATAGCGCTCGTTTTTACCTGCACCGGGTCAAAGAATGTTAAATCTTTTTCAGAACGCAGCCAAGTGAACTGCCGCTTGGCTAATTGTCGTGTTGACACCACACCTTTATGTAAAAGTGTCTCTTTATCGTAACGGCCATTGAGGTATTCATAGACTTGTCGATAGCCAACTGCGCGCATGGAGGGATTATCCAGATCCAGCGCCCAGCGTTGTTGCAACTGCTCAACTTCTTCAATTAACCCATGCTCGAGCATCAACTCAAAACGTTGCTGTATGCGCTGATGCAAGATTGCCCGGTCAGAAGGGAGCAAGGCAAATTTATGCGCTTGATACACATTCGCTGATTGATGCTGCTGCTTGAGTAAGTCGGTTAATGAACTGCCGGTAAGCTCATAGACTTCAAGCGCTCGCTGGATTCGCTGCTGATCATTTTCATGAATTCTGGCTGCCGCTACCGGGTCCACATTCTGTAAGCGTTGATGTAAGGCTGACCAGCCTGACTCGGCCGCTTCTTGCTCGAGTCGCTGCCTTACCTTTAGATCAGCTTCAGGTAACTCAGCCAGTCCTTCAAGTAGCGCACGAAAATATAAAAAAGTACCACCCACCAGCAATGGCACTTTTCCGCGGGCTGAAATATCGTTGATCAAACTTGCAGCATCATTGGCAAAACTTGACGCTGAGTAGGCTTGATCGGGATTTATGATATCGACCAGATGATGCGGAGCTTGCTCCAATTCCAGTGGTGTCGGTTTTGCCGTGCCTATATCCATCTCGCGATAGACCAACGCCGAATCCACACTGATAATCTCAAACTGATCGGTGGCATGCAGATCAATCGCCACTTCTGTTTTGCCGCTCGCCGTTGGGCCATACAGACAGACTATTTTTGTTGCTTCGGTCATTTAGCGACCACGCATAAACAAACCATCCAACTGACTGACGCTCAACTGGGTCCAGGTCGGTCGGCCATGGTTACACTGACCACTACGTTCGGTTTCTTCCATTTGACGTAACAAGGCATTCATCTCTGGCACACTTAGCTTGCGATTGGCACGCACCGACCCGTGACACGCCATGCTTGAGAGTAACTCATCCATTGCCTGCTCTACTCTTGCGCTGGAACCATGCTCTGAAATATCCGAAAGTACATCTCGTACCAGTGATTCGGCATCACCTTGTGCCAGTAATGCCGGCACCGCACGAATCATGACCTGTTCTTCGGCTCTTCTGTCCAGTTGCAAACCCAGGGCCGTTAGCATGTCCTGGTCATTTTCAACCAGATCTGCTTCGGCACTACTGACCCGCATGGAAACCGGCACCAACAAGGGCTGCTGTGCCAAACCATCGGTATGGAAATGGGTTTTCAGTTGCTCGTAAGTGATTCGCTCGTGTGCCGCATGCATATCGACCAGCACCAAACCGCTGGCATTTTCAGCGAGGATATATATGCCATGCAACTGCGCCAAGGCAAAACCCATTGGCGGCATGTGCTGCTCTTCGCTCACTACCGCGCCAGGATTGGTTACTGGCTCGGCTAAATCGGCATAGACTGCAACAGATTCAGCAACCGCAGCAGAGGAAGGAGCTTGATAAGAAGACGGTGCTTGTTGAAAAGCGGTTTCCACTTGCACCATATCGGGAGCCAGCTTGGGTATAGCATCAATACCGCCATGATCTTTGGCAGGAATCGTGTCGGCAATCACTTTTTCTATCGTTCGGAAGATAAAGTCGTGCACCAGCCGGGACTCCCTTAAACGCACTTCGGTCTTGGCCGGATGCGCATTCACATCTACCTGGCGTGGCTCCATCTCCAAATGCAAGACATAGGCAGGTTGACGACCGTGATAGAGCACATCTCGGTAGGCATGCTTGGCAGCATGCGCAAGTACCTTGTCACGCACCATGCGTCCATTGATAAAGAAGTGTTGCATGTCTGGCTGACTGCGGGAAAAAACCGGCAAACCCACCCAGCCCCACAAGCGTAGCCCCGCTCCCTGCTCATCAAAAAACCGTGATTGACTGTGGAAATTATTGCCACAAATTGTGGCAACGCGTTGCTCAAAACCTGCTTGATCCTGTGCCGCCGACCAGCGATGTACCGAACGCTGGTTATGACGTATCTCAAAGGCCGTTTCAAAATGACTCAATGCCAGGTTTTTCAGCAACTTGTCTATGTGTTTGTATTCTGTTTTCTCAGTACGTAGAAACTTGCGCCTCGCTGGTACATTGTAAAACAGGTCAGCCACTTCAATGGTAGTGCCAGGTGGATGTGGCTGTGGGGTAAGCTCTCCGCTTCCGTCGCTGTGTTGCTGATAGCGCCAACCGGAATCCTCGCCATTGACCGACGTGGTTAAGGTAAAACGGGAAACGGACGCGATACTCGGCAAAGCTTCACCCCTAAAACCGAGACTGCTCACATTCTCCAGATCATGCAAAGACTCAATCTTGCTGGTCGCATGACGCGAAAGCGCCAGCTCTATCTGATCTCGCTCGATACCGTCGCCGTCATCACGAATCTTGATCAGCTTGGTGCCGCCCTGCTCCAGATCAATCCAGATCGCAGTCGCATTGGCATCAAGTGAATTTTCAAGTAATTCCTTGAGTACGGATGCCGGGCGTTCGACCACCTCGCCAGCAGCGATCTGGTTGATTAATTGCGGGGAAAGCTTGCGAATCGGCATTCTAGTGACACTCTCTCTGATGGTGTCTATTGTGCCTGAGCGAAAGTATTTTGTCGCTGTTAAGCCGACGATCAGGTTTGCGGGATTCGCAACACCTGTCCAATCCGGATGTTGTCCGAAGTGAGCTTGTTAACCTTGCGTAAGGCATTGAGCGAAATGTCGTAACGATGCGCAATGCCGGACAAGGTCTCACCCGACTTGATCACATGTTCCTCAGCTCGCAAGGTTGCTACGATGGTGCCTACCGGTGCATTGGCTTTAAAGTAATTCTTGATACCACGCGTTAATGAACTGACCAATTTATCCTGAAACGCCTTACTGCGTAATTTCTTTTCTTCAGCCGGATTTGAGAGAAACGCTGACTCAACCAATACAGATGGAATGTCAGGTGATTTCAGTACCATAAAGCCGGCTTGTTCAACCCGGTCTCCATGCGTATCACCAACCTGCTGAAGCTCTCCCAACAGATGACCGGCTATCTCTACACTGGTTTCATTAGTATGACGTTGTGATAAGTCCAGCAGCACTGATGCAAGCACCTCGTCTTTATCATCAATACTGACACCACCCACCAGATCAGAGCTGTTTTCACGTTCCGCGAGCCATCGTGCTGCCTCACTGGTCGCACCACTGGCTGACAAGGTGAATACAGAAGAACCCTTGGCACTTCGGTTTTTGGCGGCATCTGCATGAATTGAAACAAAAAGATCAGCTTGCTTTTCCCGTGCCAACACCGTCCGCTCTTTTAAGGGAATGAATACGTCTTGACTGCGGGTTAAATAGGCCTTGTAACCAATTTGCTTGTTGATTCTGTCAGCCAGTTTTCTGGCAATACTCAGTACAATATCTTTTTCCAGCGTGCCGCGCTTGCCAATAGCTCCCGGATCTTTACCGCCATGACCGGCATCGATCATGATGATAATTTCTCTGGGTTCCGCTTCGTCTTTAGGCGTGACTACCTCAATTGCCTTCAAGGTTTCATCGTTGTACAACTCAACCAACAAGCGTGGAGTCTCACCATCGGGCATGATGACGCTGTTGATTTCCATTTTGTCCTGCAAGTCCAGGACTACGCGCAAGTCATCAACATTCCTGACGGCGTAACGTAAACCCAGGAGCGGTTTAACGGCCTCAATCTCAAGCGCTACATTTTCGGAAAGACGGGTCGAGGGTAAATCTATCACTACCCTTTCCGGGTTATCCAGACGAAATAACTTGTGCTCTACGTTTTCACTGAGATCAAAAAACAAGCGTAATTTGCCATCCACTTGTTCAAAGTTGAAGTCATCCAGGGTCGCGGCAAAGGTTATGGAAGAACTGGCAAAAATACAGAGAATAAACAGCATCAGCTGTCCAGGTAATCTCATCATTGATAATGATCTCTGCATGGTGTTTCCGAATGATCCGGGCTCTGATCGTAGTGTAGGTCTCAATGCTTAAAAATCAAGATTTTTATTGTTTTTTAGCATGATAGCGCTGTTAATGTATGCAAGTGGTGAGTTTAAGACTGCAAATCACTCTCAATGCTGATTTTTCTACCGCCATCGTGCGGCATGAGGGTAATCATGAGATCCAGTCCAGCTGTCCATTTGCCTCCTTTCTCTGGCCACTCGATCAGACATAAGTTCCCGTCTCTGATGTAATCTGCGAAACCGATAAATTCGAGCTCATCCGGATCGGCCAGTCGATATAAATCAAAGTGGGCAATCTCCAAATCAGCCGCCTCATAACTTTCTACCAAACCATAAGTAGGACTTTTGACAGCACCCTGATAGCCCATGGCACGCAACAGCCCTCTTACCAGAGTAGTTTTGCCCGCCCCTAAAGGTCCGCGCAATCCAACCCTGTTCATGCCTTTAATGTGGGGCAGAATCTGTTCAGCGAAGGCTGGCATGCCAGCTTCATCAGCAACAAAGTCTTCGATTAACATTTTGTGTTTACCAAAGTACGGCTTTCTGGATATAAATCTGTCACGAGCATACCAACGAGGGTGTTACCTGAGGCATTATCTCCAGCGAATGTGCGAATGAGAACATCCCGCTGCAACACTCTGATTTGTAAATTTTGAAAAACGTTATCTACTGACATAGTGTCAGTATAACGTTATGAGCAGATCAGATGAATTACTCTTTTGACTGCTTGATGTAATTCATCAAGCCATTGGTTGAACTGTCGTGTTTGAATACCGTGGAGGTACTTTTAAGTTCTCGCAAAATGGTTTTTGCCAGAGTCTTGCCCAGTTCAACTCCCCACTGATCATAGGAATTAATATCCCAGATCATGCCCTGCACCATGACTTTATGTTCATACATAGCGAGTAATGAACCCAGGCTACGCGGAGTAACGCGCTTGAGTAAGATGGTATTACTGGGGCGATTGCCGTTGAAGGTCATATGCGGCAATAGTTTGACAATATCGGCCTGCTGTAATTCCTGCATTTCAAGGATTTGACGCGTCTCTTCACGGGTGCGGCCTTTCATTAATGCTTCAGACTGCGCCAGAAAATTAGCGAGCAATATGTGGTGATGCTCTCCGACAGGATTACTCGACTCAATAGGTGCAATGAAGTCGCATGGAATCATCGCCGTGCCTTGATGCAACAATTGATAAAACGCATGCTGACCATTGGTACCTGCTCTGCCCCACACTACCGGGCCGGTGGCATGATCAACCGGGTCTTCGTTTTTCTTGATTGCCTTGCCATTACTTTCCATATCCAGTTGTTGCAAATACTCAACAATTGAATCCAGATTTTGATCATAAGGTAATACCGCGTGGTTGGGCGCCATGAAAAAATTCACATACCAGATTCCAAGTACGGCCATGATGAACGGAATATTCTGATCCAGTGACGATTTTCTAAAATGCTCATCCATCGCATGAGCACCATCCAGCAATTCTTCAAAGTTATCCATACCGATGGCCAGGGCAATCGGCAAGCCGACGGTGGACCAGAGTGAATATCTGCCACCCACCCAATTCCAGAAGCGAAATATATTTTCTTTGGCAATACCAAACTCAACCACACCAGACTCATTGGTAGAAACCGCCACAAAATGTTTAGCCACAGCCTCTTCATCATTAAGATAATTGAGCAGCCAGTCTCTGGCTGTTCTGGCATTGGTCATGGTTTCCAGTGTCGTGAACGTTTTAGATACCACCACAAACAGGGTCGTTTCCGGCTTCACCTTTTTTAAGATGCCCGCAATTTGGGAGCCATCAACATTAGACAGAAAATGGAAATTCATTTCCGCGATCTGATATGGCTGCAATGCCTCGCACACCATTCTGGCGCCCAGGTCTGAGCCACCAATACCAATACTCACTACATCAGTAATGCGCTCGCCGGTATGACCTTTCCAGCCACCCATACGAACCTGCTCGGTAAATTCACGCATGTGCTCAAGTTCGGTATGCACTAATGGCATGACATCCTCGCCATTCACATGCACTTCTCTATCCGACCGATTTCTTAAGGCGGTATGTAACACAGCCCGGTTTTCGGTCCAGTTAACTTTTTGCCCGTCGAACATGGCGGCAATCTTGTCCTGCAGATTCAGCTCTTTGGCCAATTTGACCATCAGATCACGGGTGTATTCGGTAAATCGATTTTTGGAATAGTCGAAGAGGATATCTTCGAACTCGATAGAGAAACGCTCAAAACGCTGCGCATCATTTTCGAACAGGTTGCGCATAGTGACATCGCGCAGCTCGGCATAATGCACTTCCAGCGCCTGCCAGGCCTTGGAACTTGTCAGCTCACTATTTTCTTTGTTGACAGAACTACGAATCTTGCGAATCGCTTCCGAGGCTTCCATGACTGTCAATGTAGGCATTGCGTATCCATCGCTCCTTATAACCTGAAAATTGTGCGCCAGCCTGCTATTGTAAACCTGTTACTGGTTCACGTTATTTGAGCTGAGACAACGATTTTTAGCATAAAACTGCCTATTTTTAAATTTTAACCAACAATTGAGGAACGCGTGACTACATCCACGAGTAAAACTAAATCCATCCAACTTAATGCTTATGATGACAAGCGTCTTCGCGCGCATGTCAAATTGCTGGGCCGTCTACTGGGAAATGCCATCTTGAAACACAATGGCAAGCAAGTATTTGATGCCGTGGAGTTACTCCGAACCGGGTACATTAAACTTAACACTGACAAAGACAACCCGATTCGAAAAAAACTGGTCAAGCTGATCTGCGATCTCGATACTGAAACACTTGAACATGTTATTCGTGCTTTTAGCACCTACTTTGGGCTGGTTAATCTGGCAGAAGAATTAATCGCCTTACAATGGCGCGAACGCAAACTCGACCAAGGTGGTGAACTTTGGGCTGGATCGTTTCAAGATACTTTTCGCGAGCTGAAAAAAGATAAAATCTCGGCTAACAAAGCTCAACAACTACTAGACTCAATCAGTTATACCCCGGTCTTTACTGCACACCCTACCGAAGCCAGGCGTCGCACCATCATGGAACTATTGCGACAGATTTTTTCAACCAGTAGCCAGCTCTATCGCTCAGGCCTGAGCAAAAAAGCACATGCTGCACTGGTCGCCAGACTGGAAAGCGAAATTTTTATTCTGTGGCAAACCGATGAACTCAGAAGCACCAGACCGACAGTCAAAGATGAAATCAAAAACGGACTGTACTATTTCAGAGCCAGCCTGTTTGATGCTGTGCCCATTGCCTATAAATATTGTGAGCGATCGGTAGCAAGCACCTACGGTCTTGATAAACAGGGAAAACCTAAAGTCACTGTTCCCAGCTTTATTCGCTTTGGCTCATGGATTGGTGGCGACCGCGATGGCAATCCTTATGTCAAACCCGAAACCACCGCGTTGGCAGTACGACTGCAAATGCGTGAAGTATTGAGCGAATACATTCGTCGTCTCGACCGTATGTACCATTCACTGACGCACTCCTCATTGTTTTGCCAACCTTCCAGAGCATTACTCACGAGCCTGAAGAAAGAACAGCATCTGTTAGACCTGGCCGTACCAGAAACTGCGGATCGTTATCAAAACGAACCCTATCGACGCAAAATGATTATCATGCGTTTTCGGATTGAGCAACTTCATGCCACCACGCAACTGCGTTTAAAGAGCAAGTCAAAAGTCACTGCTCTAGAAGGTGCTTATAACAACCCGTCTGAATTCCTGAAAGATCTCTATCTAATACGTGACTCATTAATCGATGACGGCGACGCCAGTTCAGCAGGTTACGAACTCCGGGATTTGATCAGACTGGCAGAGACCTTTGGTTTTAACTTGTATCGACTGGATGTTCGGCAGGAGTCAACCATACACAGCAATGCGGTCGCGGATTGTTTGGGAAAAATCAGCAAAAAAATTGATTATCACAATGCGACCGAAAACCAACGTGTGAAACTACTTGCGCAGTACTTGAAAAAGCAGGCAAAGATCCCGGCTAAAGCGCGACTCGGGGCGAGCACACGTGAGACGCTGAATGTGTTCAAGACCATGTCGCTACTCACCGATGAAACCGGTCCAGAAACGTTTGGCACCTACGTAATCTCAATGACGCACAAAGCCAGTCATGTACTTGAAGTCTTATTGCTCAATCAGTTAGCCAATGGCAAAAAAGCAGCAGCATTGAATCTGCAAGTTTCTCCATTGTTTGAGACTATCCCTGACTTGAAAGAAATCGGTGATGTGTTAGAAAAGCTATTGAGTAACAGCACCTATAAAGCACATTTAAAGAAGACCGGGCGTCAGCAAGAAGTCATGCTCGGTTATTCAGATTCATGCAAGGATGGCGGTATTCTGGCTTCTACCTGGAACCTGTATCAAGCACAACAAACCGCACTGGCCATCACTGACAAACACAAAATAAAGTGTGTCTTGTTTCATGGGCGCGGCGGCACAGTCGGGCGTGGTGGCGGTAATACGCACCAGTCAATCATGTCACAACCCGATGGCACGGTACGCGGGAAGATTAAATTCACCGAACAAGGCGAAGTATTAACCTATCGTTATTCCCACCTGCAAACCGCAACCTATGAATTAAGCATGGGCATTACCGGTCTGATCAAAGCCAGCAAGAATGTGGTAACGGGCAAACAAAAAATCACCCGTAGTTATGAAAAAACCATGGCACAACTGGCGCAATCCGGCGAAGACAAATATCGAGGTCTGATCGACCATAATCCTGACTTAATGGACTATTATTACGAAGTTACGCCAGTCAATGAAATTGGCAAAATGAAAATCGGTTCGCGTCCTTCACATCGCAAGAAAGGCAACCGCTCCAAGAATTCTATTCGAGCTATTTCATGGGTATTTGGTTGGGCCCAGTCTCGCCATACACTCCCGGGCTGGTATGGCATAGGAACGGCGCTGGAAGATTTTGTCGATGGCAAACCCGCCAACTTGAAAAAACTCCAGCAAATGCATCAACGCTGGCCGTTTCTCAAAGCGCTATTAAACAATTCACAAATGGCATTGGAAAAAGCTGAACTTAATATGGCTAGAGAATATGTATCACTGGCCGTTGACCAACATAAAGCACATGGCGTGTACCAGGAAATACGCGATGAATATTTCCGTACCTTGCGCATGATATTAAAAGTCACCAGGAACAAGCACTTACTGGCAGAGGACCCCACTCTGGCACGCTCGCTAGCGCGTAGAGAGCCGTATCTCACACCTTTGAATCAAATTCAGGTTGAGCTAATACAGCGATATCGCAGCAGTAGAAAAAAACAACAAGAAAAGATTTTGACGCCAATGATTCGTTCCATCAATGCAATAGCCGCAGGTATGAGAAATACGGGCTAACTAGCAGCGAGTAGTTTTTTTTCAGCATGGCTCAATGATTTGATCGCACATTCGCGTTTTGTCGCCGCTGAACGATCATCTCGTTGTTCCGACCAGAGTAATTTCACCGGGCGTCGTGCGGTGGTGTATTTTGCGCCACCGGGCAGCTCACCATTGTGCTGATCAACTCGCCGCTCAATCTCGGTAGTGATTCCGGTATAGAGAGTGCCGTCAGCGCATTCAAGAATATACACAAACCAGCTATCAGCGCTCATTATCGGACTCAAGCGTCTTTAAGTACTGAAAAATTTGCCGATAGTATTTTGGTGGTTTTTCTGCGGCCTTTTCCTTGATCGCATTACGCACCAGTTGGTGTAGGTGTTGACGATCAAAATTCGTGTAATTATTCATTAGCTCGGCAAACACCTCGCTATCTTCTGCCATCAAGCGCTCTCTGAGATCTTCCAGCTTGTGCTCGGCCTCAACCTGTCTGACATGGGGTTGTTTCAAGCGCACCATGGTTTCACGCAATGCCACCTCATCGGTATTAGTTAACAAGGAAGCAATATGCTTAATTTGTCTTTTCAGAGCGCCTTTCTGACAACGTCGGCCAAGCAAGACGGCATCTATCACCTCTTCTTCCAGTGGCAAATCATGTAGATCAATGACTTTTTCATGCACCAGTTCTTTTGCCAGGTTAGCAATCTCTGCCATCTCCCGCTTAATCTGGGACTTACTTTTACCCTCTTCTTTACTCACTCGTGTTATCCATTTCAGGGAACTGAACACCCACAGTATCTTCTTGCCATGCGTCGTATTTACTCATTACCGAAGTAAATAATTCATGTTCGAGCATAAGATTCAACCACTGCACAAGTTTGTGGTATTTTGAGTTGTTAAACCATTGAATATCCACATAGGCAAACTGTCTGATAAACGGAAATATCGCAAGATCTGTAAAGCTCATCTTTTCACCGGTTAAAAATGTATGCTGCTCAAGCTGCTGCTCCAGACTCATCAAAAACTCGCATGCCCTGCTACGATATTCTTCCGCTGTCATCTCAGGGTAACGGTCTGCGTATTTGTATCTGTCCAGCCAATGCTTGAATTCGTTATCGTTGATAGTAATCAACTCGTCATCACTCAAACCAAGCTGTAAAGGGTCGGACTGTGCCAACGCCCATTGCATAATATCCAGACTTTCTTCCAGTACGCTATCAGCAAGTTGTAAAACAGGCACCGTCGCTTTGGGTGAAATTTGTAACATTGAATCGGGTTTGTTTTTTAAAACGACCTCTCTCAGCTCAACCGGCAACTCACTGGCCGCAATCGCCATGCGCGCCCTTATCGCATAAGGACATCGTCTGAATGAATATAATACGGGTAGCGACATGGTTTTTAGCGCAAGCAAATCATTGGCAATTATTTGCTAGATGCACACTTACCCCGGTATCTGGATATTATCGATCAAACGCGCACTACCCATCCATGCCGCAGCGACTACAATCAAGTTTTCATCGCCTGCTTGCGCGGGCAGAAAGTCTTCGATGCGGCAAATCTCGACGTAATCTTTACCAAAACCGTAACCGAGTAATTCCTGCATCGCTTCATCTTCCAGTGAGCGGTAATCTGTCTCGCCTTCAGTCACCCGCTTGACCATTTTTGTGAGCACCTGATTGAATTTTGGTGCAGTGACACGCTCTTGTTCATTCAGATAATTGTTTCGCGAGCTCATTGCCAGACCATCTGTTTCGCGCACTGTCGGTAGACCGATCACTTCAATCGGCATGTTCAAGTCACGCACCATCTTTTGAATCATTAATAACTGCTGGATATCCTTTTGACCAAACACGGTTACGTCGGGCATGACCATATTGAAGACTTTATTAACTACGGTTGCCACGCCAACAAAATGACCAGGCCGGGATGAACCTTCGAGACGATCCACAAACCCGGGCACATGTATCTGGCTCACGGTATCTATTGGTGCTGGATAAATTTCTTCAACAGATGGCGTAAACAGAATCTCTACGCCAGCCTCCTTGCACATCTTGCTATCTTGCTCGAGGGTACGCGGATAAGCCTCAAGATCCTCAACTCGATCAAACTGCATCGGGTTGACAAAAATGGTAGTGATAACATGCTCGGTAGTCTTGGCAGCCTCATCTACCAGCGCAATATGACCTTGATGTAGATTGCCCATGGTCATAACCAGACCGATTCTTTCACCCGCATTCCGCCATTGCTGACAAGCCTTGCGCAACTCGGCAACACTGCTAATCGTTTTCATGACTTACTCGTTAAAGCTGTATTCTGACGACGGAAAAGAACTGTCTTTGACTTGTTCAACATAGGCACGCACAGCGCCTTGTATGGTTCCAGTGTCTGCCAGAAAATCTTTGGAAAATTTGGGCGCTTTCGGAGTAAGTCCGAGAATATCGTGTAATACCAGTATTTGCCCGTCACAGCCCGCACCTGCACCAATACCAATCACCGGTATTTCAACGCTATCGGTAATTTTACTGGCCAGTGGCGAAGGTACACACTCCAGTAACAACGCATCTGCACCGGCATCCTGTAACTTCAAGGCATCTTCCAGCATCAACTTTGCCTGTTGATCATCACGGCCTTGTACACGATAACCACCTAGCTTGTGAATCAACTGGGGCTGTAAGCCAATGTGGGCACAAACCGGGACACCTTCTCGCGAGAGCTTGCGTACAATTTTTTCTTCAGACTGCCCACCTTCCAGCTTGACCATTTGTCCCTGGCCTTCCTGCATCAGCTGCGCCGCTGTCTCTAATGCCTTGTCAGTACTGTAGTAGCTCATAAAAGGCATATCGACCATTAACAAAGGTCGCTTGCAGGTACTGGCAACCGCCTTGCTGTGATAGACAATATCATCCACGGTGACAGGCACCGTAGTCTGCCTGCCCTGCACCACCATACCCAGGGAATCACCGACCAGAATTACATCGACTCCTTCATCATTCATAACCTGGGTAAAACTGGAATCATAAGACGTTAATGATGCAATCTTTTCTCCAGACTGCTTCATTTTACGTAAGCTGGTAACCGTGACGTTCGTTATTTTCTTTTGCGCACTCATGTAAAACTCTCTGCTTTAGTTCGGTAGCGGATTAAAGTAATGACGACCACTCTGGGTGGTTTTTACCTGATGCAATAAAGCCTGATAATCCGCTTCGACAGCCACCAGATCTATTTCAGTTGCATTGACTACTAATAATGGGGCCGAATCATAATAATGAAAGAAGTTGGTGTAAGCGTTTACAAGCTGTTGCAAATAGGTCGTACTGATCGAAGCTTCAAACTTTCGCCCGCGTTTTTTTATGCGTTTGTGTAAAATACTGACTGGCGCTTGCAAGTACACCACCAAATCCGGCTTGGGCATGTCTACGACAATTTTTTCATAAATTTGCTGATAGAGATTAAATTCAAGTGGATTCAAGGTACTTTCGGCAAACAGCTTATCTTTTTCCAGTAAAAAGTCTGTCACCTGTACCGGCTGGAACAATTGCTGTTGGTGCAACGCTTCCAACTGTCGTAAGCGGGTCAGCAAGAAATGTAATTGTGTCGCCAGCGCAGCGGTTTCACGATTGGTATAGAACTGCTGCAAAAACGGATTATCACTAACCGCCTCCAATAATAACTCAGCCTCAAAATCTTCCGCCAAACGCTTGGCAAGGGTGGTTTTTCCGACTCCAATGGGTCCTTCGACAGCGATATAGTGTGGATGGGTACTCATGACTTAATCTTGCCCAAGCGACCTGTCAGAAGCAAGCTTATCCAGCCTGCCATAACCCGGGATAATCAATGATTTTGGTGCCACATCCAGTAGCGGCATCAGGACAAAATCTCTAAACGTCATAGCGTAGTGCGGCACCTCAAGATCACGGTGTCTGATGATACGTTGACCGTATAACAGCAGGTCGAGATCGATGGTTCGTGGACCCCAATGAACACCTCGTTTACGCAGCTGACGATTCTCCTGACGCTGCATTCTGTATAACAACTCCAGTGGGGGTAGCCTGGATTCAATCCGAACCACGGCATTTAAATAAGCCTTTTGGCCAACGGGACCAACCGGATCGGTACAGTAATATGGTGAGACCGCAATAAACTTGCTGCGTGGCAGTCGCTGGATAAATTTTACGGCCGTATCTAACTGAATCTTTGGCTGGTGTAAATTACTGCCCAGCGCAATATAAACAGCTTCCATTAACCAGATCTTCTGCGTGACTTGTTTCTACGACGTCGACGAGGCCGGTGCTGCTTTTCTTCCGGTCGATCTGCGGCGCGTCGATCCTTGACATGTAATAACTTCAGTTGTTCAGATTCTGGCAGCTCTTGAATATCCGTCCAAAAAGTAACGGTTTCGGCTAAATCTCTCTCGCCGGACTCGTACCTTAAACACAGAAAATCATAGGCGGCTCGAAAGCGCGCATGGGTTAATACACTTAACGCTCTTTTGCCACGTCGCGATGAAAATTTGTTTTGCAATATCCATATTTCTTTAGCCGCCAATGAGAATCGCCTGGGAATGGTCAAATGGCGTGACTGATTGGACACCACCCGCTGACTGGCATTCAACCAGCTTTGCATCGGCGGTACTTTTTTGGAGATGCCTTGATTGGCAAAGTAGCGTACATCATTCCACAACATGATGGCCACTAAAAAAGCCGGGGTGACAGGCTTGTCCTGCCCGATACGTGTATCGGTGCTTTTCAATGCCGCCTGTACCAGCGCTAGAAAAGCGCCGTCCTGCTCTCGTTTGAATTGCTGTTCTGCACCGGGGAAAAAATAACGGAAAACATCGTAGTGTCTGAGCAAGTCAAACGTTTTTAAGGCAGAACCGCCATGAAATAATTTCAACATTTCATCAAACAGCCGCGCGGGCGAACCATCTTTCAATAAGGCACTTTGGGAATGCAACAATGGCTCGAACTCATCGTCCATCTTGAAATCCAGTTTTCCGGCAAAACGAATCGCTCGCAACATTCTGACCGGGTCTTCCTGAAAACGGGTTTCCGGGTTGCCTATGATTCGTAACTGTTTATTGCGCACATCTTCAAGGCCGCCAACATAGTCAACCACTGACTGGTCGCTACCGTCATAGTAAAGCGCATTCGCCGTAAAATCCCGGCGCCATACGTCAGAGTCCAGAGTACCGTAAACATTGTCTCTGACTAATCGACCACCGTCGCTTTGCGCGTCTTTACTGTGCTCGGCATTATCATGCGAAGCCCTGAAGGTAGCCACCTCGATTATCTCTCGCCCATAGCGAACATGTACAATCTTGAAACGCCTGCCAATCGAACGTGAATTCCGGAAAACTTTTCGTACTTGTTCCGGGGTGGCATCGGTAGCAATATCGAAATCTTTAGGATGTCTACCCAGCAACAAATCACGTACAGCACCACCTACCAGATACCCGGAATAACCCGCTTTGATGAGACCTTTGAGTACTTTCCAGGCACTGTTGCTAATTAGGGCTGGATCAATTTTGTGCGTTTCGCTTGGGATGCGAACGGCTTGCTTAGACGAATGCCCGTCCATGTGATTGGTAAACTTCCTGTTTAGGCGTATTATTTGTTGTCATCATAGCATTTATTGATCTGAAGGCATCCAAACGGATTGAGATGGCGTAACAATTACATGAAAAAACTAGACTCAATTATCATTCTCTCCCTGATATTTTTGATGGGTTGTAACGTAAATGCCAACGAAGATTACGTGAGTAGTGGTGACACCAAAAATGCCATCATTGAACTCTACACGTCCGAAGGCTGTAGCAGTTGCCCACCTGCGGAAGCCTGGTTGTCACAA
The DNA here is from genome assembly GCA_938042355.1 of uncultured Thiotrichales bacterium. Classification (GTDB taxonomy): domain Bacteria; phylum Pseudomonadota; class Gammaproteobacteria; order CAZUMV01; family CAZUMV01; genus CALIRD01. Next base: position 8,956 of record CALIRD010000016.1, on the reverse strand, counting down.
ACCGGACGACTCGAACAATATCCTGAAGCCGAACTCATTCCCTTGGCGTTTTACGTCGACTACTGGGACTATCTTGGCTGGAAGGATCCCTATGCCCATCCTGATTATTCGATGCGACAAAAAATGCATCAAATCAATGGTGCGGTACGGACTTTATACACACCACAGCTGATTCTGGATGCCAATGAGTTACGGCCGGTGAAAATGCTACCAGAACGATTCGGTCAAGTACGCTCATCCAAAGCCAGTTTACAACTCGATTTACGAGTCGATAAACAACAGGATCACTTTAAGGTAAACCTCAAAAGCCTGCCATTGAAAACGATATCCCCTAATGATCAAAGTTTATTTTTCACTGTGACTGAAAGCAATATAGTTTCCAGAATCAGAGCTGGTGAAAACAGTGGCCGTACCCTGACTCATGACTATGTCGTACGTGAGTTTATCGGCCCTTTGGAAATTGACACCACCAATGAAAGCAGCATCGATCAGCTAATACTCATTAACCCTGAATGGAATTTGGACGAAGTAGCTGTTGTTGCCTTTGTCCAGACTATGAAAGGCGAGATCCTGCAAGCGGTACGCTGGAGCAATAAGTAACGATCACCTCACCGTAGCGGCGTGAGTTTGCCGCTTCGTAAATACTCCAGGTAATCGGAAAGTATCAACTCATGGTCGAACGCCAATGTCTTTCCATGTGCTGCCGCATCCACAATCACCACATTCTTTGCATCATCTGCTGCCACTGGTGAACCACTGGCCTCTGCCACATAAACCGGTGTAATGGTGTGACCTCGCGGATCTCGCTTCGGGTTGGAATAATTCCCCAGCAAACAGGTTAATGTGACTCGTAAACTTGTCTCTTCTTCTGCTTCTCGAATAGCCGCTGCTTCAAGCGTTTCACCAACATCCACAAAACCACCCGGTATAGCCCAACCATGCGGAGGGTTATGCCGTTCAATCAGTACTATCTTTCTCTCGTAATCGAGTAACTCGATAATCGTGTCGACAGCCAGTCCCGGTGTTATAGGTCTAGCCATTAGTCTTTTCCTTGAAACCGGCGGATTCGGCCACGGTCTTTTCCGCTTGGCCTGCCACTCGGCGGTCGCGCACCATGATATTCAAACGCCCGTAACTTTGAGGCTGCTATGCGCTGCTCACGAGAATCTTCGTCTTCATGATACTGCTCACGCGCGAGCTTGGCGGAAACGCGTTTATCAATCAAACCCAGCACCTCTACTTTGAATACTTCCTGTTGTTTTTTTATAAGCAGTTCATCACCTACCCCGATCTGTCTGGCGGGCTTGACCTTGTCCTGATTAACCAGCACTTTGCCTGACTTGATAGCCGCCACCGCCAGCGACCGGGTCTTGAAAAACCGGGAAGCCCATAACCATAAATCCAATCTAACTGACATCTTCGTGGAGACTCCGCTGTGATGTACGTATAATGAAGCGTAACAAATAATAACAGGATTCACCGGATGGAAGTCTCTCCTCTTACAGCACTCTCCACAGTAGATGGTCGTTACGCCAGCAAGGTTGGTGAATTACGACCCTATTTAAGTGAATACGGGCTGATCTACCATCGCGTGCTGGTTGAGATACGCTGGCTTCAGGCGCTGGCTAAAGAATCCGGAATTAAGGAAGTACCTGCCTTCAGCGCCTCAAGCAATAACATCCTGGAAAACATACTGGAGAATTTTTCAGAGAAAGACGCGTTACGGGTGAAGGAAATTGAAGCCACCACCAATCACGACGTCAAAGCGGTTGAATATTATCTCAAAGAGAAAGTACGTGAAGATTCAACGCTGGCCGAAGTTGATGAATTTATCCATTTCGCCTGTACTTCTGAAGACATTAATAATTTGTCCTATGCCTTAATGCTGGATAGCGCCCGTGGTCATGTGATACTTCCCGCCTATAGCGAAGTAAATGCCACTTTGCGCTTACTTGCACGTGAATATGCCGAGATACCGATGTTGTCACGCACCCACGGACAGCCCGCTTCTCCAACCACACTGGGTAAAGAAATTGCCAATGTCGTCGCACGCGCCGACCGACAAATCAGAGAGCTTGCTCGGGTTGAAGTGCTGGGTAAAATAAACGGCGCTGTGGGTAATTACAATGCACATCTCAGTGCTTACCCTAATCTTGACTGGCCTGATTTCTCCAAAAAGTTTGTGGGTTCACTTGGAATTCACTGGAACCCTTACACCACACAAATTGAGCCACACGACTATATTGCAGAAATGTTTGACGCTTGCAGTCGACTCAACACAATCTGGATCGATTTCTCGCGCGACATCTGGAGCTACATCTCGATCGGCTATTTCAAACAAAAAGTGATCAAGGGAGAAGTTGGATCATCCACCATGCCACACAAGGTGAACCCGATAGATTTTGAGAATGCTGAAGGTAACTTTGGTGTGGCCAATGCACTGTTCTCTCATTTAGGTAGCAAACTACCCCGTTCGCGCTGGCAAAGAGACCTGACTGACTCGACGGTGTTACGCACTATGGGTACCGCTCTTGGTCATACCCTGATTGGCATTCAATCTCTGGCCAAAGGTATCAGCAAGCTTGAGGTGAACGAACCAGCACTGGCGGACGACCTAAATAGCAACTGGGAAGTTCTTGCCGAACCCATACAAACCGTCATGCGACGTTACGGCATTGCCGAGCCTTATGAAAAATTAAAAGCATTAACACGCGGACAAAAAATAGATCAACAGGTGATCGCCGAGTTTGTACGGAATCTGGAAATTCCTGCTGACGCAAAAGATGACTTACTCGCACTGACTCCAGCCAGCTATATCGGTAATGCCGTTGCGCAGGCAAAAGAAATCTAACACAGCCTGTATGCAAGCACCTGATCACGCGACACTGCTGGGCGGGATGTCCTGCACTGAATTTTTGCAAACACACTGGCAAAAACAGCCAAAGTTAATTCGACAGGCATGGCCTGGTATTACCTCCCCATTAAGCGCTGAAGAACTGGCCGGACTGGCCTGTGAAGATCAAGTCGAATCCCGACTGATCACAATCAACGATAATAACTATCAACTTGCAGAAGGACCTTTAACAGAAGATCATTTTAACGGGCTTCCAGATACACACTGGTCTTTGTTGGTCACCGATATTGAAAAGTGGCTACCGGATTTGTCTTACCTGCTTACCCCATTCGATTTTCTGCCGGCGTGGCGTATTGACGATGTCATGATTAGCTATGCAACCGATCGCGGTGGTGTGGGACCGCATGTCGACGAATATGATGTTTTTCTGCTGCAACTATCTGGCCGTCGTGAGTGGCAGATCGGTAAAAAAACGGATAACAAAGCATTACGTACCGATTGTAACTTAGCGGTGCTACAAGACTTTAAGCCAGACCAGCGCTGGGTGCTGGAACCCGGTGACATGCTTTATCTACCGCCCGATGTTCCGCACCATGGAGTCGCGCTCGGCAACTGCATGACTGCCTCAATTGGCTTGCGTGCACCGCTGGTGAATACCATGACAGCTGATTATTCCGGCTACCTGTCCGAACAGATGCCGAATCGTTATCAAGACAGCGAGCTGGAACCTGTCGAGCATAACTACCAGCTCTCACCACAAGCACTAACACGCATAAAAACTCAAATGCTTGATCTGGTTGCGAAAGAGGATCGTTTGGCACAATGGGCCGGTGAATTTCTAACTAGCAGCAATGAAGTAGAAACCGTACAAAATCCACTGGATCGCAGTGTATTTTTAAACGAGTTGAAACAAGGTGCCAAACTCACTAAAAACAGTTGGTCGAAGCTGCTGTATCACCATAACGATAACGATCTCACATTATTCGCCGATGCAGTTTCCTATAGTATTGAGAGTACTTTCCTCAAACAAATTCAGACTGTTTGTAGCAGCACTGAATTTGTATTGACTGACTTATCAAGCAGTGAAGATGAAATAATTGATATGCTATATCAACTCTACCAACAAGGTAGTTTGATTCTGGAACAAAAAACATGAGCACCATAGACGAATTATTGAGCGAATCAAAAATTGGCGAACCACGAGAGAAGATACCACTGGAGCTACGCGCCGATCACCAGAAAACGGTACGACGTCTGGCTGAGCTGGCGCGCCATGAAATCCTGATTGTCAGCCGCCACCTTGACCCCAGCGTCTATGGTACTGAAGATTTTATGGATGTGATGTCGCCTTTTGTTCGCTCAAAACGAGCCTCAGTAAGAATCCTGGTAAACGATTCACGCAGCATGGTAAAAGACACGCATCGTCTGGCAGAAATGGCAGTATCGCTATCCAGTAAAATCAGCATACGCAGACTGGGGCTTCAGGAACAACAATACAATGAAGCGTGGATGCTGGCTGATGAAGTTGCCTTGCTGCACCTACCCCAATCCGATTTATATAAGGGCTCGATGGATTTTTACAGCCCTCGCTATGGCAAGGAACATAAAGAGTTATTTGACTCGATGTGGAGCCATGCCGAATTAATCCCCGAGTTACGCGCGCTTAAAATCTAGTTTGAAGATTTGCGCTGTAAGGCTGTGGCGATGAGTAATAACAATACCATCAGTACAATCACTCCCCAATTCTTCCACAACACGAAGGGTGTTTTTCCTGAGCGGGGTTGAACCGTCGACGTGATAGATGTCACCTCAAACTGTGGCGCTTCGGAAAGCAATTTACCACGATAACTGATGAATGCGGTCACCCCGGTATTGTTCGCTCGAACCATTTCCCGACCTAACTCCAGTGAACGCATTTGTGCAATTTGCAGATGCTGATGCGGAGCCAGGGAATCCCCAAACCAGGCATCGTTACTGACATTCAACAACAAATTTGCTGCAGGCAGCATATCGGCCATCTCATTGCCATACGCATCTTCATAACAGATTGAAGTGGCAATACGTAGTCCGCCAACCTCAATGATATTAGCCTCATTTCCCGGGCGCATGGTTCCAGCTGGTAACACGACCAGTTCACCAAATAATTCAAAGAAACTGCGCAATGGTAAATATTCACCAAATGGCACCAGGTGCCGCTTGCGATAAACCTCCGGCGAATCTCCAAACTTAACTACCGAATTCCAGGCAACTTCTCCATCCGTGGTTAACATGCCACTCACAATACTGGTGTCATTTGAATCTGCTTCTGCCATCAGTGGTTTGAGTATCGTCTGCTCAAATTGACGGTAATACCCGGGCAAGGCAACCTCGGGCCAGATAATAATATCCGATGCCCAATTCGCTCTGGTCTGCTCAACATAGCGATCAATAGTTGGCCCTAACCAGTCTGCCTCCCATTTATTTTCTTGCGCGATATTGCCTTGTACTAGTGTGATTTTCTTAGTGTCACCATCCACTTTGGTCACATCTATCAGACTCAACAGTAAGGAAAGCACAATTATCATGACCAAACTGATGCCTGAACTCTTGAACGCACTACGCCCGAGCAGTAATACATAGGTCAGCGTACCAGCACAAAGCGCGACTACCCAGCTCACGCCAAGCACGCCAAAAAAAGGGGCAATACCGGAGAGTGGGCTCGAAATTTGCCCGTAACCGAGTTGTAACCACGGAAAGCCAGTCAGAATCCAGCCGCGCAACCATTCAGCCACCACCCATAATGCGGGTAATACAAGCATGATATAGAGACGGCGATTCGTACCACGCCAGTACTTGCTAAAGAACCCGACTGCTGCAGGGAAAAGACTCAACACCAAGACGAACAATACTGTCAGAAATACCGCAAAGGCGATCGGTGCCTGTCCAAACTCATAGATACTATTGAATACCCAGCTCACCCCTGCCCCGAACAGCCCCAGACCAAAACTAAAGCCATTGAAAGCAGCTGCTTTGCGCTCGCCCGTGACGAAAAGAAAAAATAACACAGCCAGCGTTGGTATCGCTAACAGCCAAATTCCGAAGGGAGAAAAGGATAAAACTGTTATTGCACCGGCAAGCAATGCGAGCAAATTACTTTGCCAAAAGGAAAGTGAGTTATTCATACAACCATCGCTGAGAGATCAGCGTTACATGCTACTGTGTCTGGGTAGACAATTCTAGCAGGCGTATTCTTCTACTGTCGGCGTTAATTATTTTGAAGTGATAATTTTCTACATCGATACTCTCATCACGCTTGGGTAAGCGCCCGAAGTAACTGGTAATTAGTCCGCCCATGGTATCGAATTCACTTTCAGGTAGATCAGACTGGAAAAATTGATTAAAGTCCTCAACTGGCGTTAATGCTTTGATAGTGTAACGACCTCCGCCGCGGGCCAAAATACCCTGACTATTGTCTTCGGTGTCATGTTCATCATCTATCTCGCCAACAATTTGCTCGAGTACATCTTCAATCGTAATCAAACCAGCGATAGACGCGTATTCATCAATCACGATAGCCATATGATTGCGGCTAGCTCTGAACTCCTTGAGCAACACGTCCAGACGCTTACTCTCTGGAATAAAAATAACGGGTCGCATGATGTCAGTGAGCTCGAATTCCCGAGCATCACCAATATTGAGATAGGGTAACAAGTCTTTGGCGAGCAAAATTCCAACGATATTTTCATGCTCTTCATCGATCACTGGAAATCGTGAGTGACCCGAAGTCACTACCACCTTGTGTATCTCTTCGAGAGTACCATCCTCATCAACCACCACCATTTGGCCGCGTGGAATCATAATATCTTCCACCTGCATTTCAGACACCTGAAATACACCCTCGATCATATTCATGGTTTTATGATCGATTATATTCTTCTTGCTGGCTTTTTGAATTTTCTGGATTAATTCTGTGCGTGTGTTTACCCGACCTCTGTAATTGTCGTAAAAGCGGGTAAACCAGTTCATTGGGGACAAACTGGGAGGGTGGTCATCTTTCATTAGAAGCCTCGGTAATTGGATAAGTCGAGCATAAGTCCTGCATTGGATTTGCGCAAGATACGCATGAAAAAGATTGAGACTACAGTCAATGTTTTAAGCGTCACAAGCGAATATCAAGTATTTAATAGGGGTTGGCAATTGTCAGATCAGCAAGCAGTTCTACTTCTTTTTTCTCCATCACTGCCGCTTCATCCTGATTCTCATGATCATACCCGAGCAGATGCAGCACACCATGGATCAGTAAGTGTGCGAGATGATCCCCTAATGACTTGCCACCGGATTCTGCTTCATCGATCAGCACCGAAAGCGCTATCACAAGATCACCCAGATGCGAGGATTGATCATGCTCGGTCATTGCCTCATATGGGAATGATAAAATATTGGTTGGCTTGTCCTGGGCACGATAGGTATTGTTAAGTGTCTGACTCTCGGCATTTTCTACGATACGAACTACGAGACTGCGCTCGGCAAGCTCGGGAAAACTGTCTGATAACCACTGCTGGATTTGTGATTCTGTCACCGACAAAGGTTGTGGATGCACGTGTTGAATTTCGATTTTTATTTATTTTCCGCCCGGCCATAAGCCTTTACAATCTTTTTTACCAATGGATGACGAACCACATCTTCTGCATCGAATTGCGTGAAGGCAACACCCTTCACTTTACCTAAAATGTCAGCAGCATGATTTAATCCCGAATGCGCATCGGACGGTAAATCTGTCTGGGTAACGTCACCATTAACAATCGCGGTTGAACCAAACCCGATTCTGGTCAGAAACATTTTCATTTGTTCTCTGGAGGTATTTTGTGCCTCGTCAAGAATAATGAAGGACTCATTCAAGGTGCGGCCACGCATGTAGGCCAACGGCGCTACCTCAATGACGTTTCTCTCCATCAATTTATGCACCCGGTCAAAACCCAGCATTTCGTACAAGGCGTCCATCATTGGGCGCAAATACGGGTCAATTTTCTGTGCCAGATCTCCTGGCAAAAAACCCAAGCGCTCACCAGCCTCTACTGCAGGACGCACCAATACCAGTCTTCTTACACCCTCCTGCTCCAGAGCGGCGACCGCACTGGCCACCGCAAGATAAGTCTTACCTGTTCCTGCCGGGCCAATACCAAAAACCAGATCATGTTTTTTAATTTGCTCCAGATACTGAACCTGATTCGCAGATCTGGCGCGAATGATACCGCGTCTGGTTTGTACTTCCGCTTGTTTACCATCGGACTGTTTTCCGCCCAGCATGGAGACCACCTGGGGAGACTGCAAATGCAGATGCAGCTTGGACGGTGACAAGGTTTCTTCTGCGGTTAACTCATATAAATCAGAGATCACTTGTCTGGCAGCTCCAGCTGCCTGATCACTTCCCACCACATTAAACAAGGCACCGCGGTTTTTGATTTCAACACCGAGATTTTTCTCAATCTGACGCAGGTGTTCATCAAACTGGCCACACAAATTGGCGAGGCGTTGATTGTCTTGTGGTTCAAGCGTTATTGAAACGGTGGGATTTGTAATACTCAAGCGATATTACTTACGGGTTGTGGTTGATCAGCCTGTAGTTGCCCACGCAAAGAATTTGGCATGGCTTCGGTAATTAACACAGGAACAAACTGCCCGATCAGCGCCTGATCTCCGGCAAAATTAACCACACGATTATTTTCGGTTCTGCCCGAAATCATTGCATCGTCTTTTTTAGAAACTCCGGAAACCAGCACAGACTGGACTGTGCCAACCATATTCTGGCTTACCTCGGTAGCAAATTGCTCAATGGTTTTTTGTAATAATGACAGACGCTCTTTTTTTACTTCGGCTGGCACATTATCGGGGTAAGAAGCAGCGGGCGTACCAGGACGTGCGCTGTAAATAAAACTAAAGGAATGATCAAAACGCAGCTCATTTATTAATGCCATGGTTTGCTCAAAATCTTCGTCTGTCTCTCCCGGGAAACCAATGATGAAATCGGACGACAGGTCGATGTTCGGTCGCGCCTCTCTCAGGCGGCGGATTTTTGATTTGTATTCCAGCGCAGTATGTCCACGCTTCATTAACGTCAGGATG
>CALIRD010000015.1 GCA_938042355.1 uncultured Thiotrichales bacterium | reverse complement strand
TTAATTCAGGCGTTGGATCCGGCTGTTCAATTCATTGTGGTGCCGCCACTGTTGAATCAGGAGCAAGCACGGAGTGAGCAGACACAATCAATCAAGGATTCAGCAGCACAGATCAATGCTCTGAGTAATTCATTAAGGGATTATCAATATTTGGCAACTTCTCTGGTACTGCCGGCGAAAGAGGGGTGTCGACATGCGGCGGTATTGATCAGTAATGCCGGCGTGATTTATTCGCAAGGTCAGGTGCACCCGAGTGAACGTTTTAGTTGGTCAACTCTTGATGATGGTTTCAGCAGTATTGAAGTAGCTGGAGTACAGGTAGGGCTGGTGACTACAGATGACAGTTATTATCCAGAGACGTTTCGTTTGTTAGCGCTGCAGGGCGTACAACTCGCGATGGTACCCATGGCACCGTTGGAAGACTGGGAGTTTGCAACGGGTCTGGTTGAGCGTGCGGCAGAAAATCGCATCGCGATTGCGGCTGCATGCGAACCGTCTGCATTAGGCAATAGCATCATTACCCATCTTGAAAACGATTTTACGATATTAACCCAATGGGAAGAGCGTGAATTTGATGGGCGACTGAGTAGACCCCCGGTCTCAATTGCCGATAGTAAACTGATGGTAGCCACGATTAATCCTGCCAATGCTGCCCATAAAGTGGTTTCAAGTAATACCGACCTGTTAAGTAGTCGTCCATGGGATTTGTGCCAGATTATTGCTGGAGCAAATAACACCAACAACGTGTGAGGAAATTATGAGTAAAGATTCATTATCAAAGGTACTGGTAGACCGTACCCTTGCCAGGATTATGGAAAAGTACGATCTGCATGAGGAGCTGTCTGATGACGGGTCGTACATGACCTTGACCAATCAGATTCCTAACATGGAAGGTACCATTGGAAATGTCAGAAAGTATGTGGGTGAGCCGTTATTTCAAGTAGTGACTTGCTCAATCGTGGTGCCTCAAATTGGCCTCGATTCTCATATGCTTTATGTGTTCATGCCATCGGATACCGCCATCCCGCACTTTACTGTAGATTCTGTGCATACTGGCGATATCTATGCGATGCACCTCGATCTTACTCCACGAGTGGATATTGGTTCGCGCCTGACGTATATGGATGAAGTATTCACGCCTCTCACCGAGCATTACAAAGCGGCTTATGCACTGGAAGGTCTGACCGCAGCGGAAATTGACCCACGGCAATACGCCATCATGTCACCCTGGATGATAGTGACCCGGGCCGATGAAGAGAGTTTTGTAAAGTTAGGCGCTACCGTAAATCATTATCTGGATCACTGGTTTTCTCTGGTTGATAAGGGAATTTCTGCAGCAGCGACTGACGGCATTGATACAGACTATCTGGTTGCTCGAGATAAACGCAGCAAAGCGATTATTTTTAACCCGGCTGTTGACAAAGTCTGGGATCAGATCAGTGGTCTGATTGGACCAGAGGTCGGTAAAGAATTGCGCAATTTATTACGAGCGACCAGCGAGTGATGAATAACTTACTGCCGGAGATTTCAAAATGAGTACGATTGGTGCTGCCTTAATAGAAGATATGACCGAAGCTGAACAGCAGCGTGCGGCTGTGGTTGAATCGGTCTTGAGCGAAGTCCGCGAACATGCCGTGACGATGGACAAGTCAGGTCAGTTCCACATGCCTCACGTGCAAACCTTCAGTCAATCCGGTTTGCTCGGTTTGATTATCCCCGAAACCTACGGCGGCATGGGTGGTGGCTTGCGCGATCTGGCGGCAGCCTGTTTTGCCATCGGTAGCGCCTGTCCCTCTACCGCACTGGCGTTCTTTTTTCATTGTAGTGCGGCTTCGCGTGGACTACTGGCGATGGAGGCAATCGAGGCAGGCTTGTTTAATGATGATGAGCTTCCAGCGGTTAAAAGTTTTGCTGAAAAAATTCTTTATGGCATGGGGCGCGACGGTTTGTGGTTTGCCAATTTTGCCAGTGAGTCGGTCAAGCAGGAAAAAGCCGCAATTACCATTTCCACCAAAGCGACTAAAGTGGATGGTGGCTATCATTTGAATGGTATCAAAGCGTTTGGTACCGGTACCGGAGTCGCAGACAAGTATTTGGTGACGGCCTCATTGGATGGTTATGACAACGCAGCCGGTTTATGTACCTTCTTTGTTGATCGCACCGCTGAGGGTGTTGAGTCCAATCCACCCTGGGACTCATTGGGAATGCGCGGTAGTAGTTCCAACGGTGTGAAGCTGAAGAATTATTTTGTCGCCGATGAAGATGCCATGGCGGTGCCCGGTGCTTTCACCCGTTGTATGCAAATGAGTCGAGGGAGTTTTGTAGGTAATCAGTTGGCAGCAACCTGCGGTTACATGGGAGCCGCTTATGCAACCTACACCGCGGCGTTAACCTCACTTACCGAAAAGAAATTCAAGGATACCGGCAAGCCCATCGGTAGCGCGGTACATCAACAGGAATTGATGGGAAAAATGATGGTGGACATGGAGACTTGTTTTGTCTGGATGCGCCGACAAATCCAGCTGGAGACCAGTGAGCCACCTATCCTTGAAAAAGAAGAAGTCGTCAAACGCTGGCGACTGTGTAAAGGAGTGGTCAATGAAGCCGGGTTCAATATCGGTGTGAACGCACTCAAAGCCAGTGGTACTTCCGGCACCCTCTCCAACCCGGGTCGACATTTACGTGATCTGGCGATGGGTCTGGTGCAGGGCTTTACTGCCGAGAAAGGTCGGGCCATGGCAGCTGCGGCTGAAATCGAAGGTCAGGAGCAGGCATCATTCACTTCCGGCGCAAGCAAAGCGTAACATCTGAAGCACAGGCTAAAACGTCTGTCATTTTTAACATCCGATACCTAACCAACCTAAGCTGACCAATATTTATGAGCGCTAAACCTAATTTGATGACCGCCTTTTTGGTGATCCTGATGGATATGATCGGCTTTGGCATTATGGTGCCGATACTCGCGTTTTATTCATTAAAGCTGGGGGCCGATGCTGATGTCGCCACCTTGTGTATGGCGCTCTATGCCGCCGGTATGCTCGTCAGTACCCCAATACTAGGCAGAATCAGTGACTACTACGGGCGTCGACCGGTGATGATGCTGAGTATGATTGGTGCGGTGATTGGTTATATTCTGCTGGGTTTTGCCACCACCATCTGGATGGTAGCCCTGTCGCGTTTTCTCAGTGGTTTAATGGCGGGTAATATCGCGGCTGCCCAAGCGTATATCACCGATATTACCAGCGAGGAAGATCGCGCCAAAGGTATGGGTTTAATCGGGGCAGCTTTTGGGCTGGGCTTTATCATCGGGCCTGCAATTGGTAGTTATCTGGCGGGCGATGATTTTGAAAAGATCAATTTATGGTTGCCCGCCATGGTATCGGCAGCCATGTCCTTTTGTGCCTTGCTGGCGATCATTTTCTTTCTGCCGGAAAGTTTGTCAGAGGAGCAAAAACATCAGCGACGTTTACAACCTGCCGTGGGTACGCTGCGCGCATTAAAAACGGTCTCTGTACAGGAGATGATTTTACGACTGTTGTTCGCTTGTTTGATTTATAACATTGCAGCTGGCCTGGTAGAGAGTATATTTCCGATCTGGGCCGATGTGACCAGCATCGCGCGAGGGCCAAAAGATCTGGTGCCATTATTGTTAGTTGCCGGACTGACACTGGCAGTGATACAAGGTGGGTTAATCGGGCCGTTGGCAAAACGCTTTGGTGAAAAGCGCTTATTCTTTTTTGGATGTGTGGGGTTTGCATTGTCAGTATTGGGATTAACGCTCGCCGGTCGTGCTGAAAGTTACTATGGTGTGATGTTGGCGCTGGCGTGTCAGTCGGGTGCAGCTGCATTCATTATGACGCCACTGCAATCATTGATTTCAAAACGGGCGAGTCATACAGAGCGTGGCATGGTCATGGGATTGTACAGTTCTGCAGGTACCATGGGCCGCATGCTGGGAACACTTGCGTCGGGTGCATTGTTTGTAAACATAAATACACACAGTCCCTACTATAGCGGTGCCTTATGTATGCTGATTTTGATCATCATAGGTTTTAGTATCCGTGCCAAGTCTGCTGGCCAGGCTACTCCTCAGGTTCATGAAGGTTAGGGTTGTGAAAGAGAATTATCAAATCGCGTCACGAGCTCGGATTGGGGTCATTATTCCATCGACCAATACTGGTGTTGAATACGATTTACGTGCCTTTAACCTCGACGGTGTCAGCTGGCATGCCTCGCGCTTCTGGATTGAACTGGCGAATTGGGCCGAAGAGTCCGATAGCAGTGGTGACGATGAAAATGTTGTATTTGAAAGATTTCTCGAAACCATGCGCGCCGAGATTCCTGATTCGATACGCAATGTCATGTCTGCCAACATAACCCACCTGATGCTGGGCATGTCAGCAGAGACCTTTTGGGGTGGCGAGCAGGGTAGTCGTGAATTTGAACAACAGATCAAAGATCAGATTGGTGATCTGGGTTTAACCACTGGCGCGGTAGCCAGTCACGAAGCGTTGCAGGCTTTCAAAGCCAAAACCATTGCCGTGATTACACCCTACCCACAAGTCGGCGATGACAACGTCGAACAATTTTTTTTAGAGCAGGGTTATCAGGTACATAAAATCGTCGGCTTGAATTGCACCTCGGCGACAGCCATTGCTGAACTGACCACATCCGAGGTAATCAATGCCGTAGAGCAGGCCGATGCTGATCATGTTGATGCCATTGTACAATGCGGTACCAATTTATCGACGTTGGATATTTTTCCTGGGTTGGAGACAAAGCTCGGTAAGCCCTGCATACCCATTAATATTGCCAATACCTGGCATGCTTTGCGTGCCAGTGGTATCGAAGAAAAGATCAGCGGTTACGGCCGTTTACTGGAAGAGTTCTAACGCAGGGAACCGCAGCATCTATATACTGTCCTACTATTAGCAAGAGGAATAATGATGAGATCACACCATAATTTACAAGCAGTAACAATTGTCATGTCGTGGTTACTTTTGGCCTTTACTTCGCCTCTCACAGCAGAAGAAGCATCTGTTGCTGATGTTGTTGAGCCAGCCAGCATGGGCATCGTTGAGCTCACTGTCACCAACGTCAAGACTGATGTTGGTAATCTCTATATCACGGTCTATGATTCTAAAAAGTCATGGTTAAAAGAGCCGGTGCTCAGTACCGAAGTATTGGTTGCCGGTAATCGAGTAGAAGATGTGGTCACGACCACACTGGACTTACCAGCTGGTGTTTATGCTATCTCTGTTCACCACGATGCGAATGACAACCAGAAAATGGAAACCACTTTTATTGGTTTACCCAAAGAGCCGGTAGGTTTGTCTAACAATCAGGTGCCGCGTTTTGGTCCACCAAAATTCAAAAAATCGAAGTTTGAATTAACGGATGTATATCAGGAATCTATAAAACTACAGGATTAACTAGACTCCACCGAGTGGGTCCTGTGGTGAGACACCGATAATTCTGGCGCCGGCAAAAAACTCAATCGATTGACTGAGCCCTTCTTCGCCCAGTCCGGAGAGGCCCCAGGCTGAGCGAGGGGTGCCTTCACCGATACTCATCAAGCTATAGCCATTGATTTTTACTCCGCCGGTTCGAATTTTGCGTGAAAACTCAAAGGCAAGGTCTTCGTCCTGACTATAAACAACGGCGCCCAGCCCATAGGGTGTGCCATTGGCCAGCGCCAGCGCTTCTTCGGTAGAACTAAACTGATGTACCACACCCACCGGCCCAAAAATTTCTTCAGTGGTTTGTTCAGGGCTGAGACCATCTATTAAAGTCGGAGGAATAAAATAGCCGTTGAGTTCTGGTAGTGTCGTGGCTTGCAAAAGCTTGCCGCCAGCTTGTTCCAGTTTATTCATTTCATCGAGGATAAGTTGGTAATGTGTGGCGTGTACCACCGGACCCATCTGACTCTGCGTATCCATTGAGTGACCAAGCTGTATGTCTTTCAGTAAAGAGCGAACTTTTTCGAGTAGTTCATCTTTTACTTCAGCGGCCACCAGTAAACGACCCAGCGCACGACACCACTGTGCATTCAAATTCGTCAAACCATAGACGATGCCGATTGCTGCCGCATCAAGATCTGCATCTTTAAATACTACGACCGGATTGTTACCGCCCAATTCCAGTTGCAGAGGACGAATAAAATCCGCGCTGGCGCGTGCAATGGCTTGACCACCACCGAGGCCACCGGTAAATGACACGCTAGCGATACGTTCGTCGTTGGTGAGTGCCGAACCAACACGATAGTCGCCCAGCAGAAGTTGGAAGGTGCCTGGCGGTAAGTCGACACTACTGATCGCCTTGGCGAGCAGGTATGCTGAGTGTGGTGCCCACTCGGAAGGTTTAAGTATGCAACAGGAACCCGCAGCAAGGGCGCTGGCAATTTTATGCGCCGCAAGAATGGCCGGACTATTCCAGGGCGTTACCAGTAGTGCCGGCCCCCACGAGCGCCGCAAATATTCAACCTCACCACACGGACCAGCACAAACCGTATCAAAGTTACCCTGGCGCAAGTAATCCGCTGCCATAGCAAAAGTATGACCAGCAAACTGTGCCAGTCTAGCGGTGGTGTTAATCACTATCCCGGTAGTAATCGAATCCGCCTCGCTGGAGGCGGTGATAAAGTTTTTGTTGTTTAATGCCTGCGCAATTTGATCCAGTTTTTCGGCGCGCTGCAGTACTGGCATGCTTTCCCAGTCGGCAGATTCAAATTGTTTATGAGTTGTACTGAGTGCGGTTTCTATTTGGTTTTTCGATGATTGCTGTTGTTGCTCGAGCGGCTCAGCGGTATTGGCATTACGGATAGACGCTGTCAGTTGCTCATCTGCCGGAGCAAAATTGTCAGCGATAAAATTTTCAACCCGTGGTAATTGTTCAGACATAGTAGATATCTTGCTTGATGAAATGGGTGTGCTGGTGGAGCTGATGAAAATTGACTAGTGATGAGGCTAAAAATACACTGTCTTCTTTCTCTTTGCCAAATTCCAGGCAGGTATGCAGATGATTCAGGCTTTTTACGTATTGATGATCGTATGTCATTTGGCAATTCTTATTTATAGTTTTACTCATATAAAAAGTAATAGCTGGCGCATCTGGCTGTTACGACTATTGTCTGCCGGTGTTTTACTCGATAACACCACCTTGTTGTTATCACCCCAACTTCTCGGCTCTGATCTGTATGTCTTCCTTAATCGTTTACGCTTTGCCGCACACGGTTTGGTGTTGCCATTACTGACCTTGTTTGGTTTGTCAGTACTTAAAGAAAGCGACATAAAACTCGCCAGTAATAAAATTTTCATTGGACTCTGTGCAATCGTCACAGTCGGTTCGCTCTACTTTGGAATTACCCATGATGTGCTGCATGTTCAGTTAGGTGAAAAGGTGGGCATGGGTTATACCCGTCTGGCCGATGTTGGTGGCTCATTACCACCGATCGGTACAATTGTTACCAACTTGCTGGTCATGATCATGGGCATCGTGTTGTGGCGTAAAGCGGGATGGAAATGGCTGTTTTTTGGTAGCCTGTTTATCTTTGCACTGAATGCCGCTACCGGCGCTAAAGAGTTTGGTTTCATGGTCGGCAACGCCGCTGAAGTCGTGTTTATCTTATCCTTGTACATGACGGAACGTTGGCTCACTAGTCGCCGCCCCTCCTAGGGTCGCGGACTGCGCTCCTCGCCGCGCAAGATACCGTAAAGTCGGTTAGCCAGATCTTCTCCAACCAGTCGCTCGGCAATGGCATTGGCGGGGTCCAGGTTGACGATGTTATTACGTATCAGTGTGTCATCGTGCAGTAGCTGTTGTTGGTAGTCTGGATCGCTTAGCGGTTCTGCCATGCTCATGAGCTCCAGCCAATACTCTACATAGTGCTGGATTTTTGGCATTACCTTCTCTTCAAAAAAGGGCATAGGCACGATGCCCACCATAGCTACTGGTGACAAACTCGATCGTATAAATGGCATTACTGCTGAAAATGGTTTGATATTGGCAGCGTAGATATCTTGTTGTAACTCCAGCCAGGTGTCATTGAGTGGCGCCAGATACTTGAGCAAATAATCCGGTTCACGCAAGACATCCACGCGCGGCATCAGATCAATGTAGAAAAACACATCCGGTAATGTACCCAGCGCAAAACCCAGGTGTGGTGTATCAACCGTTTGATCTAGATAGGTAGTCAAATGAATATTCGTGAAAGTTTTCTTCGGGCTGCCGACGTTGGAGTGTATGACCCAGTCGATGGGGTTATTAACGCCGTAAAAATTTCGCATCTGACCAATGTGATCACCATTAAGATCATTAAAATTTCGCAGATCACTGTTTTTATCATCTTCCGCGGCGGGTAGCTGTGTCGAGATTTTGTCCCAGATACTGTTCCTGATGGCAATCAGTTGTTCGAACACTTTGGTGGTATCCTGCAACTGATCTTCTTTGAAATGCTGGATGAATTCTTCGGAGAGATTTTTTTCTTTTTCTTGATCTGACATCTTTATACCTTCGAGTTTTTGGTGGAACTTTCGTAGCGGTGTATGAGTTCCAGGTTGTCATGAATGACCGGGGTTAAACCAATCTCTGCCGTCTGTTCTTCTGCACTGCATTTTTCGACAAAAGTGCGAATGATATCTCTGAGCAAGTGACGGATAGACTGACCGGATGCGGTTTCATCAAAATCGATAAAGGGTCGACCGGTACTCTGGTCTTTGGGGTACACCAGAGAAAAATGATTGGCGTCTTTTAGTAAGACTAAGTACGCCGGAACACAGCCATCGTCGACCGCTAGTTGATAGGTTCTCTCCAGTGGCTCTGTTGCATTGCTGTTGTCATTATTCTCGCTATAGCGTTTCGCGCTATTGGCAATCACGCCATCTTGTAAACCACCAATAATTAAAACCGGCAAGGTGTCCGGTAGTGAGAGTATGGTGTTTTCTGGCCAGCCCAATACCGTGGCGGCACCCGTATGTGCGCCGTAACTGAACACCCCGCAAATCTCCGGATACCATTGCCGATTCGCATTTAACAGCGCACCGGTTCCTCCGGCTGAGTGGCCGCCGAGAATTACTTTATCCAGATCCAGCATACCGGCGAGCACGCCTTCCTGTTGCAGCGCATGTAGTTCTGCAAGCAACGGTCCAATCGCTGTCGCTGAGGATTGCTCGCCATAATTTTCAGCGCGCAACAAGTTGATATCCAGTCCCGGCGTCAGACTGGTAAAGCCCGGCATTTCTTCAGCAATGATTTGGTAACAGACAGTGACGATACCGGCCAGCGCGAGCGATTTGGCCAACCAGCTATAGCAGTAAGGATCAACGTTGATACCCGGCATCATGATGATTACCGGCATACGGCCAAATCGTTTGGCTGCCGGCACGACACCCGTGTTTCGTTCTTGATCACTATCTCCATAGCTGGCGGGATAGTAAATTTTCAGGCTGATTGTAGTGGAGGGGCTAGGTGTTTCATTTAGTGAAATTGCACGAAACATTGCCCTGGCTGATACCGGCATAGTAAATAATCTTTATGCTCAAATTACCCATAATGATATACTATTATATGTAATATTACTCGAGCTGGCCATGATCAGCCTTACTTTTAGCGGGTAACTAGGCTGATAGTGATATCCGTAGTAAGTTAAAAGAAAAACAGGAAGAGGAATCACCATGATAATCAATCTTTGGTATGTGGCCGAGTGGTCCAGAAATGTCACTGACAAACCACTCAAAACTAAAGTGCTGGATCAGAATCTGGTTCTGTTCAGAGACAAGGATGGACAAATCCAGTGTCTGGCGGATGTTTGTATGCATCGCGGTGGTTCATTAAGTAACGGCTGGGTAACTGACGGTAATGTAACCTGCCCTTATCATGGCTGGCAGTTTGAAGGCTCCGGGCAATGTGTTCATATCCCGTCGGCTGGAGCTGATTTTAAAATTCCCAATCGTTATCAGGTAGATCA
Source organism: uncultured Thiotrichales bacterium (assembly GCA_938042355.1). Classification (GTDB taxonomy): domain Bacteria; phylum Pseudomonadota; class Gammaproteobacteria; order CAZUMV01; family CAZUMV01; genus CALIRD01. The sequence goes on along the minus strand of CALIRD010000015.1, from coordinate 844 downwards.
ATACGATGCCGAAGAACGCTATGGCATGATCTGGGTTTTCATGGGTGATCTGCCAGAGGGAGAGCGTTATCCGATTCCACCGTTACCCGAATTTGATGACCCGAAGTGGAAAATGCTCGAAGCCGAAGTGACCTGGAATGCCGAGGCCGCACGCGTGGTTGAAAACGGTATCGATATTGCCCATACCTCGTTTGTACACCCTTCCTTTGGTGGTGACAGTAGTACCAACGAAATCGACAGTGTCGAGTCCAATGAATACTGGGGCAAGTCGGTTAACTATATGCGTCCTCCGGCGATGAAAGGCTGGCGTAAGAACTTTCGCAAGGAAGGCCAACGCACCCGGGCAACTCCTGAATGGTATTTACCCGGTTTCATTGTCAGGCTGCAGGTAGATATCAATGCCAAGATGAACATCATTATGTTTGACTGCAACACCCCGGTTGACGAAAACACCACCCGTACCTTTGCCTTGCAGGGAAGAAATTTTTTCCCGCACAAAATGTTCGACCGCGGATCATTGAAACGTCTACATAAAGTGTTTGATGAAGATAAAGTTATTGTCGAGGCGGCCAATCCTTTCTACTTGCCAGAGACTATGATGAATGAAGTGTCGGTAGAGACGGATAAGTTCATGACGGGTTTTCGATTAGCACGACGTCGCTTGATAGAAAAAAATGGATGGCAGATTGATTCATTCGCCAAGCGCGATTTGATGGGGCGTAAAGTTGTCACCATACCCTCACCGAACCGACGTAAGGCAATGGAACAAGGTAATGGTTGGGTGTTTGACAGCGTGCCGCTGGTGCCAGCCAAGAATGCAGCTAAAGATCAAGCACAAACGAAA
>CALIRD010000014.1 GCA_938042355.1 uncultured Thiotrichales bacterium | reverse complement strand
CAGAAAAAGCACTAAGCGCGACTACCGTTAATCATGCCGGCATATTGAATGACTCCGAGTTGCGACTGGTACAGGAGTGGATTGATATCGGCGCGCAGTATTATAACAGCCCCTATGAAGACGATGCGGGTAATGACAATTTTTACGCGCTTAATGAGATTCGTAATTTCCCGATAGGTCTGGATGAAGAGGTGTTTGCATCATCAGTACAACCAGTGTTACTCAATCGCTGTGGCGCCTGTCACAGTGCTGTCGGTACTGAAGGCGAACAAAATACGAATTTCTCGGCGCGTAAATTTGTACTCACCGGAAGCGTTGAAGGAGATTTCAATATCACTCGATCATTGGTGAATGATATTTGTAATGCTCAAAACTCACAGTTGTTGATTATGCCAACGATCATCCAGCAGGGTATTCTTGTGCATCCTGCTGTAGACGGTGCGCCCGTGTTATCAAGTAACGAAAATGATTACCAGACCATACTGGCATGGATAGAAGATGCAGCTGCGCTTAATAATTGTCCTTAGTCTCGCTCTGCTGCTTGCCGCCTGTGAGGTGGTAGATGCAGTCGATGAGAATCAGGCTGTCACCGGTCGCAGTTTGTGTCTGAGTGATTACCAGATGTGTATTGACCCGATATTCCACGCTAATCTGCTAGGGAGTAGCGGCATTATCAATTGTTCGTCCAGTGGTTGTCACGATACCGGCGCCGGTTCTGGTGGAGGCTTTAAACTACATCCCACACCGGCGTTAAATTCAGAGCAAATGCGTTCAAATTTTTATACCGCACAGGCGTTTGCCAACTTTACCGCCGCCGCCGATTCCAAGCTGTTGCTGGAGCCATTGACCGGCACTTTTTCGATTACAGGTAGTCACGCTGGAGGAGATATATTTATTGATGAGAACGATCCTTGTTACATTGCGATCATCGACTGGGTCTCAAAACAGGTAGCTGACGAAAATAGTGCCGCTTGCGGGGCCTGTACGCCACCTGTTCTTAGTGCCTGCGGCTACTAGTTAGCTCTCGTATCAAGTAGAATCTAGGCACTCTAAATGGACTTGAGATCTGTGGTCAGACTGATTCAGCCAGCAATATTTCTATTGTTGATCTTCTTTACCCATGTCAGCGCGGTTAATGCGGCCGAAGATCAGTATTTGCGCGTGCAGGTAACAGAACCATATCTGGAGATGTACACTGGCCCGGGTCGTGGTTTTCCCCGTTTTAACTCGGTTGAACGTGGCGAGTGGGTTGAAGTCATCAGTCGCAGGACAGACTGGTTTGAGGTCAGAACCCGCAAAGGTAAAAAGGGTTGGGTAAAAAGAGCCGAGCTCGAAAAAACACGCTCGATGACAGGTTCACAACTGGTATTTGGTGGTCGGGGCGACGGTGATTTTCTAGGTCGTCGAATCGAACTTGGTTTTGTTGCCGGCGTGCTGGAAGACGATCCTTTGATTGGCTTGCGTGCGGCCTGGTATCTGACTGACGGGATCGCACTAGAGGGTGCCTTTTCGCATGTACCCGGCGAATTCTCACGATCGTTTATTTACTCTGCCAACCTGATGATGCAGCCGTATCCAGAGTGGAAGTATTCACCTTATGTGTCTCTGGGTGCCGGCACTATCGAAAACGAGCCTAAAGGTACCCTGATAGGTGTGCCAGATACAGACGCCACGGTCTGGAGTGCAGCGGTGGGTGTGCGGCGCCAGATATCAGGCAAGTTTATGTTCAGACTTGAGGTCAGGGATCACCAGGCGTTGGTCAATTCATTCAATAATCAAAACCTGCTGGAGATCACAGCCGGTGTTTCATTCTTTTATTAAGGTGTTCAAATGATAATAACTACAATCAGGCACGGAGTCGTTACATTACTCTTGTTGATGTTGTGTTCACCCGTCGCCGTAGTCGCTGCAGAAGAGATTGAGGATTCACTTGAGGATGTCGAGCAAGTCGTCGTGCCCGAAATTTACCGGCGCGATGTTAAAGCACCCAAAATCGATGCACGTGATTTCGAAGTAACGGCCTATGTCGGTATTTTGAATATGGAAGATTTTGGCGGTAACGCAGTCGGTGGTTTGCGCCTTGCTTACCATATTACAGAAGATTTTTTTATGGAGGCCGGTTTTGGTGCTTCCGAAATTAATGATGATTCATTTCGACAATTTGGACTGAATGTTTTTCCTTCATCTCAGGAGTCTTTGACTTATTACGATCTGATGGTTGGCTACAACGTACTGCCCGGTGAGTTTTTTTGGGGCGAAAATTATTCTATTCCCAGTGCGCTCTATATTAGTGCCGGCGCTGGAAGTATGACTTTTGTCGATGAAGATTTTTTTAGCGCCAATTTTGGTTTTGGTGTGCGTGCTCTGATTACCCAAGCAATTAGCGTACACATAGATTTACGTGATCGGGTGATTTTTGATTCAGCCATTTTGGGGGATGAAAAAATTACCAATAATCTCGAGTTCACTATTGGTCTAGGCGTGTTTTTCTAGGAAGCCCGGTTTATGAAAAAAGTTACTTTAAAATTCGCGACACTAAAAACAATGTTGTTAGTGGTTATTTTACTCACTCCAGCTTTAGCTGTCGGCAAGTCATCGATGATTGGCAAGCTGGGGCCTGATTTTGCAGGCTTGAGTTTTGACGGCTATTCGCATCGTCTTGATGAGTTCAAAGGCAAGGTCATCATGGTAAATTTTTGGGCCAGTTGGTGCGGTCCCTGTCGTCAGGAAATGCCACCACTGGAACAGCTCTATCAACAGTACCGGGGCCTGGGCTTTGTCGTTGTTGGTGTCAACGTTGATGAAGAGCTGGAACCGGCAAAGAAAATGCTCGACAAGCTGGGTATCACCTATCCCAACGTCTTTGATAGTGACAAAAATATCAGCAAAGGTTACAACGTTAGCGCAATGCCAATGACTGTGATCATGGATACCACCGGAAAAATCCGCTATGTCCATTACGGCTTCAAGTCGGGTTATATGGATAAGTACACCCGAGAGGTGCGACAGCTGTTAACGGAGGCTCAATAATGAAGAAGGTTGTATTACTAATTTGCCTCGGGCTTTTGGGTGGTTGTTCCAGCGTTGAAAAAGTACTCTCGCCTGAGCCGTGGGTGCTGCCGTATGAGCGTGGAGAGTTAGCCCAACCGATCATGCAATTCAGTCGTAACCCACTCTCCGATAAATTCAGGCAACACGTATTTGATACCCGGGAAGGTGCTCGTGGCGCTGGTGTCACTCAAGGTGGTGGTTGTGGTTGTAATTAAGCGCAGCCTTGTTTTGCTGGTGTTGTCTGTGTTGCTCAATCCGGCAGCAGCAGAAACCCTGCCCGAAGACATGCTGCAGTTGATGTATCACAGTTACGATGGCGGTGGTGTTGAAGTCAACGGCCCGGCTCTGTTGGTACGTAAAGAATTTAAAGATCAGTTTTCGGTGAATGCCGGGTACTACCAGGATTCGATCAGTGGTGCCTCTCCTGATGTGATTGCCTCTGCCAGTGCATACTCGGAAACTCGTGATGAGTTCTCGTTGGGTGTCGATGCACTGTTGGGCAATAGTCTGGTTTCGCTGGGTTATATCAATAGTGAAGAAGATGATTACGAGGGAAACAATTTCAGCTTTGGTATTTCCCAAAGCTTCTTTGCGCAGATGACCACCATGAGTCTGGGTTATACCGTAGGTCAGGATACCGTCAAACGTGTGGATAACGACTTTGCTGAAGATATCGATCGATATCAGTTCAGCGTCGGCCTGACTCAGGTACTCACCAGCACCATGTTAATGAACCTGACCGCAGAAGGAATTACCGAAGAAGGGTATCTAAGTAACCCATATCGATCCAAGCGAGTGTTCGGTACCTTTGCCGGGCCCGAAATTTATCCGCGTACCCGAACCAGTACCGCCTTTGCCGTTCGCCTGAAAAAATTACTCTGGGGTGATGATGCGGCTTCGTTCAGCTATCGTTATTTTGATGACAGTTGGGACATCGTCTCGCACACGCTGGAACTGGGTTTTACCCGGACCTTGAACAATCGTTCGGTTGCCGATGTGGTCTATCGTTATTATGACCAGAGCGGCGCTTCGTTCTTTAGCAGCGATTTCCAGGGATTATTTCAGTTCATGGCGAGTGACAAGGAGCTCAGTACCTATCAAAGCCATACGATAGGATTGAATCTCACTTATGAACTATTTAACGATTATTTATATGGCTTTGATCGCGGCGAGCTTGGTTTCGCCTATGATTTTAGAATGAATGAGTACGAAGATTATTTCGCACCAAATTCAAACAGTACAGAGCCATATGAGTTTGATGCAAACGTATTCAATATCAATCTGTCATTATTTTATTGACAGAGCAGGAGACGAACAATGGATGTTGTAAAAACCTATCTTGCGCTACTCGTGTGGGTACTTATCCTGAGTACACCACTGCTGGCGGAGGAAGTT
>CALIRD010000013.1 GCA_938042355.1 uncultured Thiotrichales bacterium | reverse complement strand
GGTAATTTGAATCTGTTGATCTATAGCGCAGCAAAACTACATTACTTTGACAAGTACGCCACCGAAGTCAATCAGATGTTTAACTCGGTACGAATCGCAAGCAATTGATATCCTATGGATATAGCTAAGGCGCCAACGATTTTTTTAGTGCCTTAAGCGAGGTTAAGTCACTCACTAAAATAATCGGCTAACGATCTAAAAATATCGATGTTGGCGTTCATGCTATGTCCATAGCTTTCCATGGGTGACGAAAATTCACGGTCAGCCGCGTTTTTGGCAATCACTATATTTCTGGCTGGATTAACATAAACATACTGGCCATAAATTCCAACCGCAAAGAAGTCGCCACTATTTGGTCCTTCCTGAGGCATTGGCACCCACCACTGGTAGCCATAGCCAATGCCACGTTCACTCATTGATGGAGCGGTGTGTTGGGTTGATGCCTTGACCCAATCGCAGGGGATCACTTGCTTACCATTCACCTGACCACAATGCAGAAACAACTGTCCGAACCTGGCATAGTCTCGTGTGGTTACATTGAGCCCACCCAAGGCAAAAGCAACATCTTCACCATCTGTTAAATAGTAGGGTGCTGCCTCGAAGCCTAGATTGGCACTGTAACTTTCATTAAATAACTGATGCAGGGATTTTCCAGTGGCCGCACGTAATACCATGGCAGCCACATGCGTATCAATCGATACGTACTGCCAGCGTTTGCCCGCCTCGGTGTCGCGCTCGTTCAATCCACGTGCATAGTTATCCATTGATCTACCCAACGCTATTACTCTGCCCATTTGGTTGATATCGGAATTGAAGTCCATATAGTCTTCGTTGAACGTGACGCCACTTGCCATGTTCAGCACATTGCGAATCGTGGCGCCTTCATAGGCAGTGCCGGTCAGGTTCGGCACGTACTGTTCAACGCGGTCGTCCAGGCTTTTTATCAGGCCTGTTTCCAGCACGGGGCCATACAGACCGGACATAAAAGACTTAGCCACTGACCAACTAATACGTAAGTCATTGGCGTTGGTTCCCTGATAATATTTTTCGAATACGATTTTGTCGTCTTTCACGATCACCAGCGCGGTGGTGTCGAGTTGTTCTAATAAGTCAGAAAGTGGTAGCTCTTTACCGGCGACCGTCACAACTTCCGGTAGTGGCTGCAACTCTTTCTCGAAAGGTATTGGTTGTGGACTGGGCTTGAGTTGATGGTGCAGAAAAGCCGATCTCATGTTAGAGAAATTACTGACGATTTTATTAGTATCAAACACAGTGTTTGCTGACTGTAACCTCTGCAGCTTTGACCAGTTAAGCGCAACGAGAACTGTCAGAACAATCAGCAATACGAGCAATATTTTCAGAAATATTTTCATCGATAATCAACTAATGTTAGTAGTGATAACTCATGGAATGTCGGTATAAGTTATCACGAATAATACATAGTGCTAGACACTATGTGCTGTATCGATAAGTATTGACTACAGGTTTACAGCAAGCAAGATTTTCCGATTGGATTAATTGGCTTGAGGAAGCCATAAGTCTTCAAGAAAGAAAGCGGCTAGTTCAGCGCGGCTATCAAGTGTGGCTTTGTTATAAATACTGGATGCTTGTTGACGCACTGTTTTTTCATGGGTATCTCTTAACCGGGCTATTTCTTTGGTGCTGTAGCCTTTCACAAGAAACAAAGCGACTTCTTTTTCTGCCAGAGAAAGTTGCCAGTCGCTAAACTGTTCATCTATTTTTGCGCCAAGACCTTCGAGCAGGGTTGAGGCTTTGGCTTTCCATTTCTTCAGGTCTGCGCGCGAGCTGTGCATGGCTTGTTCCAATTGCTGATTTTTGAGTCTGGTTGCTCGAGGTCGCTGTATCAGTATATAAATCAATGTCGCGCCAACGAACAGGTTAGCTATAACATCCAGAAAGACATTGTTCAACCCTTCACCTTTTTGCCAGTCTTCAAACAGATCGAAACCAGCCGCCATGAGTACAATACACAAGGCAATAATTACCAGAAGTTGTTCTATATCATGAATTTTTCTCACGGCAGAACCCAGACACTATCGAGATCTGCATTCTAACAGTTTGTTATCTGCGCTAATCGGACATATGTTCGATGGCTCTGTTATCAGACGTTAGCCTGATGATGGGATGTCGGTGTTGGCTTAGGGTATCGCTTCTTCAAGTTATAGGTGAGAGGCATCATGCACAAATATTTAACTGTATTTCTAATAGTTCTGATCTGGCCATTGAGTATCAGTGCCAGTGATGATCCATTAACCGCTAATCCATCAGGCGCATGGTATTTACAGGACGCGGAGCAGGGTTGGCATTTTGATGTCGGTTTGGGCGTTGAATTTGAACCCGGGTACCCAGGCAGTGATGAATATTCAACAGAGCCGGATGTATTGGCGCGAGTCGTTTACCGAACCGAACAAGGTCATCGGCTCTTTATTACACCGGGCGAGATTGGTGGAATATATTCTATTTCTCCTGATACTCAATTCGTCGCTTTTCTGGAATTTGAAGAAGCACGTGAAGTCGATGATGATCCCGCATTAATTGGTCTTGATCCGGTTGACAGTACGATTGAAGGTCAGTTTATTCTTGCACATCGTTTTGGAAAAAAGCAGGTGTTCGCTGTATTACAACCCGATTTAACGGGTGATGCTAACAAGGGCGTCGTGTGGTTTGCCGGTGTTGGTTACGACACGTATCTGCAAGATCGTCGTTGGCGCTTCGCTACTACTTTTGACATCAGCGGTGCGGATGCGGAGCATATGAATACGGAGTTTGGCATTAACCCGGATGAGGCAGTACGCACAGGGTACACAACTTATGAAGCGGGCGCTGCACTTAAGTCAGCTACACTTGGTTTACAACTTGAGTATCAATTCACGTCGCAACTCAGTCTATTGGGTAATGTTGAAGCCGAGTATTATTTTAGTGAGGCATCTGACAGCCCGCTAATTAGCGACGAGGGCAGCGACATTACTTATGAAGCCTCCCTGTTGTTGCGTTGGGAGTTTTGAATACGTCTTGACAGGTCTGGGTCCGAATGAGAAATGGTTGGACAATAGTCCTCCAAAGTTACTAGCTCGGTAGATTTAACCTGAACGCCGTTTTCAATTAACACCGAAGCGGACATATAGGTACCGTAAAATAAAACGGGAACGGTGTTTGTTTCGCTCATTCTGCTGCTGCCAATGATTTTATTTCGGGCAAGTGTAAATTAAACAGGTTCCAGGTATCGTTAGGCTTGGCTCCAAGTGATTTGTAAAAGGACTGTGCTGGCAGGTTGTTGTCAAGCACTAACCATTGAATTCGCGAGCTGCCTTTTTCAGTGGCGATTTTGGCGAGGTGCTGCATCAACTGATTACCTGCATGCTGACCGCGGAATTTTTCCTGAACATAGAGTTCTTTAATATTTATCCAGGGACTCAAGTCATAAGTAAACGGCAAGAAGTAGTAAACGAGGATCCCGATGACATTTTTTTGATGCAGTGCAACCAGAATGTGAACATCTTGCTGAATAAAGACGCGGTGTTTCAGTGCTTGTTCAGTTACTGTGAAATCTTCAGCATACCCTTCAAACTTGGCAAGCTGATACATGAGTTGTAACACCTCGGTGATGTCATGCATTTCAATATGACGTACAACCATTTACACATTCACTGTGGTTGGCGTCAGAGTGAACCCCTCATCTACCCAGCCGATGGCACCGCCGATCATTTTTTTGACAGGCCGATCGAGTGTTGCCAGTTTTATAGCGGCCTTCTCGGTTGCATTGCAATGCGGGCCGGCACAATACACTACGAATAAGGTGTCCATAGCATAATCTTCCAGTGCTTCGGGTCTGATTTTTTGATGCTGGAGATGAACGGCTCCATCTATGTGCCCTGCATCAAAACTCTCTTTGCCGCGTACATCTAGTAAAATAAAGTCCTGGCGTTTATTACTTAATGCGAAATGCACGTCCCAACAATCAGTTTCAAAACTCAAAAGTTTATTAAAGTGTTCTAGTGCTTGTGCACTGGGCGCTGCTTTTACTCTGCTTACCACTGAAGACATTGGCTTGCTCCTTATTGTTGATGTGATTAATAACATAAAGGATTTTCAGCGTGTTTATGGTAATGTACCAATGTCTTAAAAGACATAGTACGTATAAAACAAGCCAAAATGAAAAAATCACAAAAAATCGCAATTCTTTGTAACCCCTACACAGCGTTGTTTGAATTGGGTTGTGCTGTCGAACTGTTTGCTTTGGCCAGGCCTGACATTCCACACTGGTATAAGACCGAGGTAGTCAGCATGACAACTTCTCAGGTTAGCGCCATAGCGAACATACAACTTGGAGTTAAATCGATTTCTTCTCTAGCAAGATACGACATGTTGATCGTGCCGAACTGGAACGTAGAAGACCCTTCAGTTTCATCATCAATGCGGCGTAAGCTGCTAGCATTTTACCAACAGGGAAAACGAATCTATTCTTTTTGTTCGGGTGCATTTTTGTTGGCAGAGCTTGGCATACTTGACGGAAAATCCGCGACTACCCATTGGCGTTATGCTGAAATATTTAAACAGTGTTATCCTCAAATCGGATATGTCGATGATGTACTTTATTTATATGAAGATCAGATAGGAACCTCTGCAGGCAGTGCGTCTGCGATAGATCTTGGTATTCATATTATTCGACGTGACTATGGCTATAAAATCGCAAACAAAGTCGCGAGACGTATGGTTCTTGCCGCCCATCGTGGTGGCAGTCAATCACAATTTGTAGAAACTACCGTGCTCGAACACCCCGGGAAATTTTCAACATCTATTGATTGGGCATTAGAAAATCTGACTAGCCGTATTAACGTAGATGATCTTGCTAACCGTGCCAATATGTCCCGTCGAACTTATGATCGAAAATTCCGGGCTGCTTTAAATATGGCTCCTAAGGTGTGGCTCACCATGCAACGGTTGGAGATTGCCAAGCAACTACTGGAAGAATCTGATCAGTCGATAGAAATGATAGCCGCAAATTCCGGGTTTCCTGATGCGACCAACCTACGTCATCATTTTCGAAAAGCGTTAAAACAATCGCCTAAAAAGTACCGAGAAAACTTTAGTGATCAACGTATAGTGACGTAACTTTCCGAGTCAACGCGTATTCATTCAGCTCAAGCAACCTTGCTGGTTACGTTGATTGTATTTTTAATCTCTTTTGTTAGCTGCAAGGATTTCAAGCGCACAGCATGTTCATAAAAAGGCATGGAAATCATGTATTCGTCGGGTTCCAGTTGCTTCTGAAAATGCGACAGACGTTCAGCGACTTGTTCCGGAGTACCGACAGCACTTCCTTGCAACATGTTGTTGAGTTGGTGGCCAAGCTCCGGAGGCGCCTGATAGTTTTCTACAGGTGGTCGAACCAGACCACGACGACCGGTTAGCATGCCGACAAAACCTTGTACCAACGAACTAAAATGAAAATGCGCTTCTTCCTCGGTGTCTGCTGTAAAGACGTTGCATGCCATCATGAAGTAGGGTTTGTCTAAATGCTTGGAGGGTTTGAATTCGTTGCGGTAAATGTCTGCGGCCTGAGTCAGTAGTTGTGGTGCAAAGTGCGAAGCAAAGGCATAGAGTAGACTCGGATGAGGCTTCACGCATCGGGTACATAACCTATGAAGCAGGCGCTGCACTTAAATCAGCTACACTTGGTTTACAACTTGAGTATCAATTCACGTCGCAACTCAGTTTATTGGGTAATGTGGAAACCGAGTATTATTTTGGTGAGGCATCTGACAGCCCGTTAATCAACGATGAGGGGAGCGATATTACTTATGAAGCTTCTTTATTGTTGCGTTGGGAGTTTTGAATACGTGTTAACAGGATCAAGTAAAAGTGCGAACTGATTAGACAGGATGAGGTGTTTGTCATAAATCTCTGATTAGCTACCAGGCTCAAAGGGTATTTCAACAACAAAACATGCTCCTTCCTGCCATGTCTGGTCAAGGGTAAGTGTGCCGCCATGTGCCTCTGCAATCGATTTGATCAAATAAAGACCTAATCCACTCTCACCATGATTACGGCTACGTGATGATTCAGCACGAAAGAAGGGTTCTCCGATACGACTGATCTGCTCAGCGGGATAACCAACACCATTATCACGTACGCTTAATAACCAGCTCGCGTTACTAGTAGTTAGTTCCACTGCTACCCAGCCGTCTTCTTTATCAATATAGCGTAAGGCGTTGCT
>CALIRD010000012.1 GCA_938042355.1 uncultured Thiotrichales bacterium | reverse complement strand
ACGGTCGAGATGATCAACGCGATCGGTCAAAAGCTGGCGCTGGCGGCAGCAACCGATGACCCTGGTTTTGACTGGGCCTTTAATTTGATCGATTCAGATCAGGCCAATGCGTTTTGTTTACCCGGGGGCAAGGTAGCGGTGTATTCCGGCATCCTGCCTATCGCTGAAAACATAGATGGTCTGGCAGTCATCATGGGTCATGAGATCGCACACGCTATAGCGCGACACGGTGCCGAGCGTATGGCGCACCAAAAGTTGATGCAGTTTGGTCAGATGGCTGCCGGTATGGCGCTAGGCGGAATGGATATCGGTGCTCAGCGCGCCGTGATGGGCGCGATGGGTGCGGGTGGTCAATATGGAATACTGCTGCCATTTAGCAGAAACCATGAATCCGAAGCGGACTATATTGGTTTGATCTATGCCGCTCGTGCCTGTTTTGATCCGCGTGAGGCGCCGAAGTTGTGGGATCGTATGAATGCGAATTCAGAAGGCAGGACGGACGAGTTTTCATCAACTCACCCAAGTCCTGAGACTCGTATCAAACAATTTGAAGAATGGATGCCAGAAGCATTAGAAGTTTACAATCAGAATTGTCAATAACGATTATACTGACGCGGTCTTAAACCCTAACCAACAAGGATAGAAAATGTCTGTAGCAAAAATTACCGAGATTAGCGCTAGTTCAACCAAGAGCTTCGAAGATGCCGTACGTAATGGTGTGAGTCGTGCTAATAAAACCCTGAACAACATCAGCAGCGCCTGGGTTGCTGATCAGCAAGTCAGAGTTGAAGATGGAAAAGTCACAGAGTACGTGGTTCGTTTAAAAATCACCTTTGTACTGGACTAAGTAACGCTCAATCAATGAGCCCGCTGCGAAATGGATGCAGCAGGGTATAACTAACCGGTTGCATCCATGTCGCTAGCACAAAAACACATTCTTCTCGGCATATCAGGCGGTATAGCCGCCTATAAAACTGCCACCCTAGCACGCCTGTTAAGTAAAGCTGGAGCCACCGTTAAAGTGGTGATGACCAAAGGTGGTCAAGCCTTTATCACGCCCTTGACCTTCCAGGCACTGACTGGCGAACCGGTGCTGACCGAATTGCTGGATCCTGAACATGAAGCAGCCATGGGTCATATCGAACTGGCTCGCTGGGCTGATTTAATCGTCATCGCTCCGGCCAGTGCCAATGTCATCGCCAGACTTGCTTCCGGTCGTGCGGATGATTTACTAACCACGCTATGTCTCGCTAGCGATAGTCCGTTGGCGTTGGCACCCGCCATGAATCAACAAATGTGGTCGCAGGCTACTACTACCGACAATATTGCCAGTCTCAAAGAACGTGGTGTGATGATGTTTGGTCCGGCTGAGGGTGATCAGGCCTGTGGTGATGTTGGTCTTGGAAGAATGCGAGAACCTCAAGATCTGTTTACCGATATTGAAAATCATTTTAATACCGGTGTACTGGCGGGCCAGAAAGTTCTGGTGACAGCAGGGCCAACCCGGGAGCCGATCGACCCGGTACGATTTTTAACCAACCGCAGTTCCGGAAAAATGGGTTTTGCTGTCGCTCGTGCTGCCGTCGAGGCAGGTGCAACGGTTACATTAGTCGCCGGGCCGGTACATCAGGATACACCGCGATCCGTCAAACGCATTAATGTTGAGACAGCTGAAGAAATGTATCAGGCGGTTATGACGGAAGCGCAAGACAGCGATATTTTTATCGCCACGGCGGCGGTAGGTGATTACCGCATTGCCAATAAAAAAGATCATAAGATCAAGAAGACCGACGGCAAGCTGCATCTGGATCTGGAACTGAATAAAGATATTCTTGCCAGTGTCGCACAGTTGGATGCAGGTCCCTTTACCGTCGGTTTTGCAGCCGAAACCAGAGACATGGAACACTATGCCCGCGACAAGTTAGTGCGGAAAAAGCTGGATATGATTGCCGCCAACCCGGTAGGTAACGGTAAGGGATTTGACCAGCCCGATAACAGTCTGCATGTATACTGGCCGGATGGTGAGCAGGAATTCCCAGTCATGCACAAAGGTAAACTTGCGCGCCACTTAATTGACACGATTGCACAAATAAAAGCAAGTTAATCACATTCCTATGCCTTCGCTAAAGGTCATGCTATAAACGCACGGTAACTGTTGAAGAAATTACCATGCAAGAATCGACCGCCCAGCAAACCGCGCGCGTACTGACCGAAGCGCTACCCTATATTCAACGTTTTTCCGGCAAGACCATCGTAATTAAATATGGCGGTAATGCCATGGTTGATAGTGAGCTACAGAGTAGTTTTGCTCGTGACGTGGTGTTGTTAAAACAAGTCGGACTGAACCCCGTTGTGGTGCATGGTGGTGGCCCTCAAATTGGTAACATGCTCGAAAAGCTGGGGAAAGAAAGCAGCTTTATTGATGGTATGCGTGTCACCGACGTCGAGACCATGGAGGTGGTACAAATGGTCTTGGGTGGGTTGGTCAATAACCAGATAGTGAATCTACTCAATACTCACGGTGGTCGTGCCGTTGGCTTGAGTGGTAAAGATGCCTGGCTGATCAGAGCGAGGCCCTACCGTCACAAGCCCGAGCACGAACAACTGGGTTTTGTGGGTGAGGTTGAGAGTATTAATCCTGAAGTAGTAAGTGTGTTGGAACAGGCTCGTTTTATTCCGGTGATTGCACCGATAGGTGTCGATGATCAGGGACAGGTTTACAATATCAATGCTGACCTGGTGGCAGGCAAGGTGGCGTCGGTATTGACGGCTGAAAAACTTATCCTGATGACCAATACCGCCGGTGTGCTGGACAAAAACGAACAATTACTCACCGGTTTGTGTGCCAAGGATGTCGAAGGCTTGATCAGTGATGGCACTATTCACGGAGGCATGTTACCTAAAATAAACTGTGGTCTGGATGCGATTCAGTCAGGTGTGGTCAATGCACATGTTATCGATGGCAGGGTACAGCATGCCTTGTTACTCGAATTAATGACGGATGCGGGTGTTGGAACTTTATTGCAGCGCTAGGCGCACTATTTTTTACCTAGTAGGCGCTGCTGGCTTGAGTGTTGTCTTTGTTATTCAGTTCCAGAAAACGTTCTTTATCAGACAAGAGTTCGGTGCGAATCTGTAACTGTAATTCTTTCTTTTTCATGATTTCGTCATCCAGCGTCCGCAGACGACTGCGAATTTCACTGATGTTGAGAACCAGCTGGTGAGGTACTACCTCTTCGTTCGTCTGATATTGTTTCTTTTTGCGTAAACTGCTGCGCAAATCATAATCGAGACCACCGATAGTAGCCTGATCCCGGTTGATTTGGGACTGGATAGAGCTGACGCGCTGTTCAAGAGTACGGTCAATATCTTCAGTGCTGGTGAAGGTGCGTAACAGGGTGGCATCGTTGCGTGCTTGTTCTTCACGGGCTTTGCGTAATTCTTCCTGACGAATTAGCTCGGCTTCCATGGCTGCAACTTCTTCTTTGGTTTTTTCACGCTCAACCTGCTCGATCACACGACCGTCTTCAGACAGTACTTCATGACCGTTCTTGGAATATTGTGGCGGAATTCGATCACCAAACTGAACCTGACCTTTGTCATCTACCCAGCGATAGAGTTGGGCATGAGAAGCCCCAGCCGCAAACAAAATGACAACGAGAACAATCATCTTCAGTACTGGCTTCTTTGTTGCATTAATTTGGTCTGTCATACAGTTTACAAAATCAGGGTTAGAGTGATCGATACTGGTAATGTGACATGAAATTGGCAGGTTTTCCAATTTCTAACAGTGTCCTGTGAGAGAGTTCACAAGCAATACTGATACACGTGTTTGTATTCAAACAGCGATTAATACTCAAATGTAAAACACTGTGTCTTCAGATGCCGTATTTCGACCGATAATCCGTGATTTGTTCGAGTTGATC
>CALIRD010000011.1 GCA_938042355.1 uncultured Thiotrichales bacterium | reverse complement strand
CCGTTGCCTGGATCTTTTTAACACTGGGCATCTCTCTGGGAAGCTGGTGGGCTTATCATGAACTGGGCTGGGGTGGCTGGTGGTTCTGGGATCCCGTTGAAAATGCATCCTTCATGCCTTGGTTAGCGGGCACCGCATTGATTCACTCTCTGGCTGTGGCTGAAAAACGCGGCAGCTTCAAGTCATGGACTATTCTGCTGGCAATCTCGGCATTCTCATTGAGCTTGTTGGGTACCTTCCTGGTCCGTTCCGGAGTACTTACCTCAGTACATGCTTTTGCTAATGACCCGGCGCGAGGCCTGTTCATTCTCATGTTTCTTCTACTGTTTATCGGTGGCTCTCTGGCCTTGTTTGCCTGGCGCGCGCCCGGTATAAATCGTGGTAGTCATTTTGAACTCGCCTCAAAAGAAACAGCGTTGTTAATGAACAATCTATTTCTTGCGGCACTTACCGCAATCGTTTTGTTTGGCACGCTTGCACCCCTTATCTACGATGCGCTGAACCTTGGCAAAATCTCGGTTGGCTTTCCCTGGTTTAATCTGATGTTCGTGTTCATCACTCCACTGATGTTTATTCTGATGGGTCTGGGGCCTTTGATTCAGTGGAAAAGACAATCAGGTTCAGAATTATTTATCCGAATTAAGTGGCTGGCAGCAGGCAGTATTATTCTCGCACTCGCATCTGCGGCCCCGTTGTTTACGCCACGCTGGAGCTGGTTGACCGGACTAGGTACCGGATTAGTTGCATGGATAGCGATGACCACTCTCAAGGCTTTTATCGAGCATAAAAACAAGCGAAAGACGCTTTCTTTCTGGCAGGATTTCGCGGGTAGAAGCCGAAGCTTTTACGGCATGTTAATCGCACACCTGGGCATGGCCATGCTAATACTGGGTGTCACTTATGTCTCAATCTATGACATGGAAAAAGATGTCAGTATCAGGCCAGGTGAAACCTATACACTCAACGACTATTCTTTTCGCTTTGAAGATATTCGTGAACTTACCGGCCCGAACTACACCAGCTATATGGCTGAGTTTGAGCTCTATAAAAATAACACATTGATTGGCTCCTTGACCCCGGAAAAGCGGGTCTACAATATCCAGACTATGCCAATGACCGAGGCAAGTGTTAATACCGGCCTGATGCGCGATGTATATGTCTCTCTTGGTGAACCCTTAGGTGATAGAGCATGGGCCGTCAGGCTCTATTACAAACCCATGGTTCGATGGATCTGGCTGGGTTCTATTTTCATGGCAATTGGTGGCTTGCTATCGGTTACAGATCGGCGCTATCGACAAAAAGTTCGCCGCACCTCAAACAGTAACGACGCACTTACCAGCCCGGCATCATGAACCGCTACCTGCCCCTGATTGTATTATTGCTGCTTGCCCTGTTTCTCGGTCTTGGCTTGCGTAAAGATCCTTCCATCGTGCCCTCACCATTAATTAATCAGCCTGCACCCTCATTTGAACTACCTGAACTTCGTGATTTAAATAAGACGGTGAGTAAAGCGACATCGTTAGGCGCCCCTTACCTGCTAAATGTCTGGGCGACCTGGTGTGTAAATTGCCGCTATGAACACCCTGTTTTAATGCAAATTGCCAATGATGGACGCATACCAATTGTTGGGCTTAATTACAAAGATGAGCGGCCTGCGGCTTTACAATGGCTGACGGATTATGGCGACCCCTACCGGGATATCGCTTATGACGAGTCTGGCAGAGTCAGTATTGATTTTGGTGTGTATGGCGCACCTGAGACATTCCTGATTGATAGCCAGGGCAATGTTCGGCATAAAGTTATTGGCCCGATTTCAGTAGAACTTTGGCAAGAGACATTGATTCCCATGCTGGCAGAGTTGCAGTCTGAATGAAGCTGAAAACAACCATCACACTACTGCTGCTTGCCCTTTCATCTCAGCTATCGGCGGTAACTAATGAATTTGAATTTGGAGAGCGTGTTAACGAGCAACGTTATCTTTCCTATATCAACAAAATACGGTGTCTGGTTTGTCAAAATGAATCACTGGGCTCATCACGTTCTGATCTTGCTATTGATTTACGCTCTGAAATTTATCGGCTGATGGAACTAGGTCAAAGCAACCAACAAATCAATGAATTTTTAGTGTCCCGCTATGGTGATTTTATTTTGTATGAACCACCGGTAAAACGTTCAACCTTGATGCTCTGGTTTGGGCCTTTTCTATTGCTCTTACTGTTTCTGGTCTTGTTATTACTGCGGATCAAAAAGATGAAGCATCAGACGAGTGAGCTGTCTGCATCACAAAGACAACAAGCACAAGCGCTACTTAACCCGAAAAGCAATCAACATGACTAGCTTCTGGATAATTGCGATTGTAATGATGGTGATTGCCGTAGGTCTGACTGTCTGGCCGCTACTCGGTAACTCTGTCAAAGGTTCCATTGATCGCAGTCAACTGAATATCAGTTTATTGCAGGAACAATATCAGCAACTGGATCAGGATTTGGCAGATGGAATCATTGATGAAAAAATTCATGCCTCATCCAAAGCTGATCTTGAAGCCGCGATTCTTGCAGACACACAGTCGTCTTCTCATCCAGCAGTACTACCCTCAAGCAAAGCACGTTTGACCGCAATAGCATTAATCGCATTGATACCGCTATGCTCTGCGCTACTCTATAAACAATATGGCAATCCAGCGTTATTAACCGCACAACCCGCGGCTACGCCGACCCAACAAGATGTTGAAGCTATGGTGGCTGGCCTCGCGGCACGACTCGAATCTGATCCTGACAACCTGGAAGGTTGGATCATGCTGGGCAAGAGCTACATGATGATGCGCCGCTATACTGAGGCAAAGTCTGTCTACCAGCGTCAGCTGGAAAACCACCCTGACGACATTAACTTTTTGCTGGGTTATGCCGACGCTCTGGCGATGGAAGCCAATGGCGTATTTACTGGCGAACCCTATCAAAACATTAAAAAAATACTGGCACTTGAACCGGACCACATTCAAGCTCGCTGGATGGCGGGTATGGCAGAAGAACAAGCCGGTAATACTGAGCAGGCACTCGCCTACTGGGAGCCCTTGCTGGTTGACTTGCAACAAATCAACCCGGACATGGCTGCAGAATTACAGCGCATGATCTCAGGCGTCAAACCCAATCAAGTAGCAAGCAACAACACTGACGAGACAAATCAAACAACTACTGGCGACAAGCGACTTAAAATCAAAGTTACTATCGATCCAGATATCAGAAGTCAGATCAAGTCATCGGATGTTTTATTTGTCTACGCCAGAGCGATGCAAGGCCCGCCCATGCCGCTGGCTATTCAGAGGCTGGATGCAAACAATATTCCTGGTGAAATCATCCTCGATGACAGCACTGCGATGATGCCACAGATGCAGTTGAGCAATTTTAACGAGGTGAAGGTAGATGCACGCATATCAGCCACAGGCTCTGCTACACCACAAAGTGGAGACTTTTATGGTCGGATTGAAAATGTCGAAGTCACAGTTGATCCGCAGACAGCCTTATCAATCATGATTGATAAAATGGTCGAGTAACATCCTTCTTATCACAGCAAGAAAAACACACAGGCAAAAAAAAGGTGGCCAATGGCCACCTGAAAAATAAACTGATAAACGAAACTGATAAAACTGGTGCTTTGGACTTGCCTCGGCGTTTGTACTGCGTTAACTGATGGTTAGATATTGACGGAGATTGTCACTTTTGTACAGTCTTGTATGGTGGGCGACGAGCAAAGAAAGTACTCGTATTTATCGGTCTGTCGGAGCTTGTCTACTGCGTCACATCTTGTTGTAGGACAAGTGACATAGAGTGTCACTTTCTGACAATCCTGTCGTTACACTCAGCTCACAAATTGCAGCGTTATGGCTGCGTAGATCACCAACGTCAGTGCGATGACAAACGACAGCGGCGATAAGAAATCTATACCACCTGTTCTTTTCAGCTTTCTCGTTACCGAATCAGATTCAAATTCATTAGAACGTGCTGCTCTTATTTTTCTGGTGACATGATGAAAATACCAGCGATTGGCGTAATACGCGCATGAAAAGGACAAACACAGTCCGAAAACGTTACTTACCGACAGTATGGTATCAAGCGAAAACGGGGACATTTTGAAAACATAATGCTCAACAACACCTTCTGCAACCAGGACGAGGCAGATGGCAGCAAAATGTAGATACATCTTGCGATAAAGAAACCACAAAGGTCCATAAAACAAGGCGGCAAAGTTAAAACCACTATCAGCATTAATGCCCTGGCGCAGTTTGAACCAATGTTTTATGTAGTAGCCGGATTTTTTGCCGACATATGCTTTGTAGTGTTGAATATCTTCCGCTGCAAACCGCTCTGACAGCAGTTCAGAAACTGGTGCCTGATACGGATTAAATTCCGTAGTACTATCCATGTTAAGCCCATTTATTATTTTCCAGCACTATAGCGGTGCACTAGAGGCTTGTGTGGCGCAACCGGACAAACGAAAAACAGCTATTGGATAAATGGTGAGAGCCTAATCACAAAGGCTCGTAATCCAGGATAAATGGTTGATTTATATGGACTATCGGAAGGGTTTAAGCAACTCCGGCGCATCAGGTAAATTTCCTGATGCATGCTGGATCAACAGTGCCTTGAGAGGTTTAAAGCCAGATAAAAAACGAGTGCCCAAACTACGCACCTGTGTAAGCAGTGGATTATCACTGGCGTAAAGTTGCTGGACAGCTTCCAGACTACGCAGCATCAATGCATTCTCACCCAATCGTTTGCGCTGATACTTTTTCAGCACATGCAGTGAACCCAAATCGCGATCGGAATTTAACAAGACCCTGACTAACTCAGCCACATCCATAAAACCAAGATTGGCACCCTGTCCTGCTAATGGATGAACGGAGTGCGCTGCATCACCCACCAGAGCAAGACGTGGTTGTACATAGTGAGCGGCGTGACGTCCATACAGTGGAAATGTTTTGCGCTCGCTTCGCAAGGTGAGTTGCCCAAACTGATCACTGGTCAATCTTTGCAGCTCTGACAGAAATGCCTGTTCTTTGCTTTCCAGTAATTGAGTCGCTCTTTCTTCTGTCGTTGACCATACAATTGATGAAACATCGGCAGTGAGCGGCAAAAAAGCCAACACCTCTTGTTCTTCAAAACGCTGCCAGGCCTGTAAAGCAGATTCTGGATGAACGCCAATCAAAGCGACTATCGCCTGTTGTTGATAATCCGTTTCGTCCAACTCCACATTGGCATGCTGCCGAACAAATGAATTAGCACCATCTGCTCCGACAAGTAATTGAGCAAGTAATACCTTCCCCTCTCCCAATGTGACAATCGCGTCTTCTTGCTCCAGAGAAAAACCAGAAACCACATTTTCATACCAGTTTATCTGCGGATGTGCTTTAGCCGCCGCGCGTAAGCATAGGCTGATGACCCTGTTTTCTATGATGTAACCCAGCGATGTCTCACCGATTTCTGCGGCAGAGAAATCCAGTACATTTGAACCTGCGGCATCTTCTACCAGCATTGTTGAAAAAGAGTTAAACCGCATGGACACGATATCTTGCCAAACGCCCAGATTCTGTAACAAATTTCTACTAGCCGGTGATATTGCGGAGACACGCAAATCAAAAGATTGTTGCTTGTCAAAGTCCATCAGTGTATTTGGCTCGATAACAGCAACCGTTTTTCCTGCCTGAGCCAATGCCAACGCCAGAGAAGCACCTGCCATGCCGCCACCGGCGATAATAATATCGGTACGACTACTCATTGCTGATCATCTTGCTTTGAGGTTGTGAAGCGCTCAGATCATGCTGAAACAAACCCAAACCCTGACGACTCACCTGTCGCTGTAAAAAAGAAGATTGACCCAGTATCGCCAGTGCAGCGCCTCTGGCATGCACCAATAGACTTGAATCATTGGCGAAGGCACGTAATAAACCATCGGTGAAGTTAACGATACGATCAACATCGGATTTTCTGTCTTGTTGATACTGATCCAGATAGACCTCAAGACCCGGGTCGGCAACATCATTCAACAACGCCGCCAGATAACTCAAATCACGTAAGGCCAGATTAAACCCCTGACCGGCGACAGGATGTATCGTATAAGCCGCATTACCAATTAACAAACATCTTCCCTGATAAACCGTCTTCGAACGTAACAGTCGCAAAGGATATTCTTGCCGGCGGGTATAGGACTCAAACAATCCTGCGCGATAACCAAAGTGTTTTTGCAGCTGGGTCAAAAATTCTTTTTGCTCCAATGCCATGACCTCTGCGGCTGCGTCAGGTCGCATAGTCCAGACCATCGAGTATTCTTGATTGGCAAGTGGTAATAACGCTACCGGTCCATCTTTGGTAAAACGTTCGTAAGCCACACCGTGCTTGAACTTTGACGCGCTGACATTCGCAATCACCGCTGACTGTTCGTAATCGGTCAATTCAGTTTCAATCTTACACTGAGATCGAATAGACGAGTTGGTTCCATCGGCCGCCAACAACAACCTGGCTTGCACTAATCGCTCTTCACCCTCATCCTGATACATGATGTTGACATGGCGCTCGTATTGATCGAGCGCAACTTCACCCACACCATCGATGAGTTCGATGTGTTTGTTATCGGTAATGAGTTGATAGAGTGCAGCAAGAATTTTCTGATTGGGCGCCAGATACCCCAAAGATGGTAATTTTTCTGTCTCACGTGAAAGGCGCGTGACGCCAAAGCTACCTTTTTGGGAAACATGTACGCTGTGAATCTCGGCAATGTCAGATTCGAGCTGTTGCCACACCCCTAACCTATCCAGTAGCTGACGCGAACCAAATCCCAATGCTGTATTTCTGACATCATCAGAGCTGGTTGATCCTTCCAGTTTTCTGGCTTCCAGCATGATGACTCGCTGATTGCTGCCAGCCAATGCCAAAGCCAGCGTTGCGCCAACCATGCCGGCACCCACTATACAGACATCAGTTTCTAAGGGCTGAATCATGCTGCAGCTATATGAGCTTCGACTTCTGCTGTCGTCCTGGGCATACCTTCAGTCAATATTTCACAGCCGTCATCGGTGATGACCACGTCATCTTCAATCCGTATTCCGATACCCCGCCAACGCTTGGGAACGGACTTCAAGTCGGGAGCAATATAGATACCCGGCTCTATGGTGTAGACCATACCCGGTTCGAGTAAGCGCCACTGCTCATCGATTTTGTAATCACCCACATCATGTGTATCAAGCCCAAGCCAGTGGCCGGTTCGGTGCATATAAAAATCACGGTATTTTTCACTTTTTAAATTCGCGGCAAGCGTGCCTTTTAACAAACCAATTTTTATCAAGCCTTTGACGATAGTTTTGACCGCAGCGTCATGCGGGTCGTTCCAGTGACAACCCGGCTTTGATTTTTTCAGTGCTGCCTCCTGTGCCGCCAGCACAATGTCGTAAATTATTTTCTGCTCTTTACTGAACTTGCCACCCACCGGAAAGGTTCGGGTGATATCACTGGCATAACCCTGATATTCTGCACCGGCATCAACCAGCACCAGCTCTCCATCTTTCAGGGGTTGATTGTTTTCTACATAGTGCAGGATACATCCATTTTCTCCGCCACCTACAATCGAGTTATAGGCGGGTATGGCGTTACTTTTGCGGAACTCGAATAAATATTCTGCTTCAAGCTCGTACTCATACATCTTAGGCTTGACCGCCTGCATCGCACGATTGTGTGCCGCGACAGCAATTTTTGCGGCGCGGCGCATCACGCGCAACTCGGCTTTGGATTTAAACAGACGCAATTCATGAAGCAAGAAATTCAGATCAACAATTTCAGGCGTCGCCAAGGCACCGGAACGTGACTGGGTACGTTGTTTGCTGACCCAATCCACAATGTGAGAATCAAACTCTTTATCACGCCCGAGAGAGTAATAAATCGTTTCCCGACCTTCCATCAAACCGGGCAAAATATCGTCCAGATCATCAATTGGAAAAGCGTCATCTGCACCAAAGTCAGCAACCGCACCCTCCGGACCTGAACGATAACCATTCCAGATCTCCATTGTACGATCACGCTCACGCGTGAACATGATGAATTCACCTTGCTTGCGACCCGGCAATAAAACTATAACGGCCTCTGGTTCAGCGAAGCCACTCAGATATAGAAAATCACTACGCTGACGATACGGGTATTCGGTATCTCGATTGCGCAGCTTATGGATGGCAGCCGGCAATATGGCAATGGTGTCTTTGCCCATCGCCTGCATCAGTTGTTTGCGGCGACGCTTGTATTCACCTGCGGGTATTTTTTCTTTGCTCATAAACTCAATGTAATGGTTGGGTGGTCGCGACGGGTTGTAATTCTTCTTGCAATAAAATGGCACCCATGCGGAGATATTCAACCAACTCCACATAGATCAGTTCTGATTCTTCGGAATCATCAACCTCGTACTCACTGGTCGAGATTTCGGTTAAATCGTGAATAAACTGAGAGACATCCGGCGAAGTAATTTTGTTGGCATTAACCCCTTGTCTGGACAAGCCCAGGATAAAGCCTCTCGCCCAGCCACTGGCGGCGTTGAGACGATCGGCCAGCGCATAACCATCGTCTGGTAACAATGGCTCAAACTCAAAATTATCGGATTCAATCATCGTCTTGGTGTCTTCCAGTAACTGCTGCAAGGCATCGGTAACATTCTCAGTCAGCGGTATGGTAGGATCTTGCCCTACCAGACACTCCAGATATTGGTGTTCCGTCAACGCCTTGTCGACCACTAATAAACCGGCTAATACGCCATGCATCTCGACCGGTGAAAATATCATTTCCGCCTGCCCGGTGATGGCTGTCAGCTGCTCTAGATCAAGATTCATTTTTATCCCCTTATAGCACCAATCTTATCATTTACTGATGTGTTTCAGTAATAACATCTGTAAGTGCATAGTTTGAATCTTCAGGTCAAGTATTTTCTTCTCAAATCGGAAATTAGCTCGCACAATGTTAATTATCTGTGACTGGCAATTGACGCAATCCACTCCTGAGCCTAGACTAAGC
>CALIRD010000010.1 GCA_938042355.1 uncultured Thiotrichales bacterium | reverse complement strand
CATTATCTTCTCCAGATTCGGATGACACAAATGTTGCCACTGCGGATAGTGATAGTTCAGCCAGTAGTACAGGCCTGAGCGGTGAAACAACCGGCACCAACACTACCGCTGGATCCGGCTCGGACTCTGGCAGCAACGACGGTGGCAACAGTGACCCCGGAACCAATGATAGCAACGACACATCATTAGCCGGTAACGGGGCTAGCGATGGCACTGACGATAGTGCGAGTAGTGGTAAACCGGATTGCGATCATGGTGATAAAGTTAACAACGGACATGGTAATAATGTGGATGGCGTTGACTCCAGCAATCCCGGACAAGGTAACAAGAAAAATGACGAGTCTTGTAGCGGTAACCAATGCATCGATGATGAGAAAGATAGAAAAAAATAGAAAACCAGACTTTGATCCAATCAAATGTCTGAACTAGTTTGAATTAGAATTGCCAAAGTGAATAATGAGCTCACTTTGGCAATTCTTTACTATGCATTACAAACCATTAATCATCATTACGTTCTTTTTATTTGCCACGCCCGGTTTTTCTGAGACGAATAGTAATGATATTGGGAAGTTTTCCAGTTCCGGCTTGCAAGGCTGGGAAAGTAAATCTTTTGCCGGGAATACTGACTATGAATTGATACCCTCTGATCAAGTTCAGGTACTGCAAGCGACCAGCAGTAATAATGCATCCGGTTTATTTTATAAAAAAAGAATTGATCTGCAACAGACACCCTATCTGAATTGGCGTTGGAAAATCTCATCCAGAATTCTGAACAACGATGAACAAACAAAAGGCGGTGATGATTACAGCGCACGGATTTATGTGGTGGTTGATGGTGGACTGTTTCCCTGGAAGTCTAAAGCGCTGAATTACGTCTGGTCTGGACAGACAGAAACAGAAACCGTTTGGTCAAATGCGTTCTTGCCTAAAAATGCGAAAATGCTGGCAGCCCGTACGGCTCATGATCCACTCAATACCTGGTTAACCGAAAAAAGAAATGTGCGCGAAGATTTACTCAAGGTCTATGGCAAAGATATAACCCATATAGATGTGGTTGCACTAATGACAGATACAGACAATACCGGTCAGCAAGTCACTGCCTATTATGGCGATATTTATTTTACTGCCGAGTAATTAATCAAACTCAACAACATCATGCGGGTCAAGCGTATCAATCTTGTCACCCTTATAAAGTCCTTTGATATGTTTTGAACGCAAATGTCGACCATCCATGCGGGTCGCCAACAAGCCAATCATGGCAAAATACATCGAGAGTGCCGCTCCGATATGCCATGCGTAATGGGTACCAGAGACCTGGAATTCACACACCTCAAGATCCACGCTACGCATCGCCAGAGCACAAAAGAAAAATATTACCGACAGCCATATTGCAAAACTCTTTTTGCGAGCTCTACGGCTATGATAAATAGCAAAAAATACCAGGAAGATTAGCGCGGGGAGATAACCCACGGAGCCGTTATAGGTTTCTATCGGGGCCTTGCCAATCAAGAATACGCACCCCACAAACACTATCACCATCAGTAACGCTTTAATCCATGGGTGATTATCATGTCTGGCGATGTACTTGCCGTACTGAAAAATAAACAAGGACTGAAACAGTAATATCGGAACGATATCTGCCACCATACTCCAGCGATTGGCCAGCATATGAAATACGCTACTACCAATAGCGACCAGCACCATCA
This sequence comes from uncultured Thiotrichales bacterium, assembly GCA_938042355.1. Taxonomy (GTDB): domain Bacteria; phylum Pseudomonadota; class Gammaproteobacteria; order CAZUMV01; family CAZUMV01; genus CALIRD01. The sequence goes on along the minus strand of CALIRD010000010.1, from coordinate 995 downwards.
AGACCACTAGAAGGGTTTCAACCGTGCCGATTAACTGATTTTTCTTACCAAAACGCCAGACAAAAAAAGCGGCAATGAGAAATGCGAGATTGCTGTAGACATTAAACGGCTCAGCCATAAGTCCGGTTGTAATGCGCTCGCAATAGAGGTCGATGTTCTGATTCCAGTCAGTCATTAAGAATTATAGTAGTCCCTTAACGCGAAATTATAACATTGCCGGGTAACAAGAAGCTGCTGTCAGCCGTCAGGTATTTTGACAGCTCGGCGGCATAATTAGACCTGCATCACTTAATTACACAACGTAAAAGAGATTCTATTTGCCATCAAAAGAAGACGAGACGAGACCAGCACATTCCAGCTAGCGTCGCCAGAATGCAGGCGTGAGTAATACCAGAAAAGTAAATATTTCAAGACGGCCCATGAGCATGGCGAAACACAGCACCCATTTGGCAAAATCATTAATACCTTGATAATTTGCAGCCACGTCACCCAGACCTGGACCAAGATTATTCAATGAAGCAGCGACCGCAGAAAACGAAGTAACTTGATCGAGTCCGGACGCCATTAGTAATAATAGAAAAACCACAAACACCATCACGTAAGCCGCAAAAAAGCCCCACACCGCTTCAATGACATTATCAGGCACCGGTCGTTTACTCATTTTGACCACCATGTAGGCGCTGGGATGAACCAGTTTGCGCAGCTCACGCATACCCTGCTTGAATAGCAGCATGACGCGTACCACTTTCATGCCTCCACCTGTCGAACCGGCACAACCACCAACAAAACTGGTAAACAATAACAGTATCGGCAGAAAGGCCGGCCAGGCACTAAAGTTTGTGGTGGAAAAACCGGTGGTAGTCGCTATCGAGACCGTGTGAAAGATACCTTTACGGACAGCAGATTCAGCACCCTCATCGGGATAGGCGTAGCTCAAATAAAATACTGCAATCAATGATACTGATAACAACATCAAACAATAATATTTGAACTCG
>CALIRD010000009.1 GCA_938042355.1 uncultured Thiotrichales bacterium | reverse complement strand
TGGCTGCAACAAGTGCATGGCATACAGGTGGTGCGTGCCGAGTTGGCGGCAGAAAGTGAAATTGCAGATGCCTCGACCACTGAAGAAATTAACACAGTGTGTACTGTCATGACCGCTGATTGCCTGCCAGTACTCATCTGTAATCAGGCCGGCACCCAGGTGGCGGCGGTACACGCCGGCTGGCGAGGCTTGGTCGATGGCATTCTAGAAACTTCGGTGAATACGTTTCAGCAACCCGGACAAGAACTCATTGCCTGGCTGGGTCCTGCCATCGGACCTGACGCATTTGAGGTGGGTGATGTAGTGCAACAGATGTATGTGGATGCCGATGCTGATTTGGCTGATGCCTTTGTCGCTGGTAAGCCTGGCAAGTGGTATCTGGATATTTATCAGGCCGCACGAATTCGCCTCGATAAACTGGGTGTTTTTAAAATTTATGGTGGCGGGCTTTGTACCCATACCGACTCAGCGCGTTTCTACTCCTATCGCCGTGATGGAGTGACCGGCAGAATGGCCAGTATGATCTGGATCACAGCCTGACTTCCAGCCCTTGAATTTAGTCTAGCCGGCTCCATATTTTTTTCATCGAACTAACAGCTTTACAGGTGTACGCAGATGAGAATGGATAAATTGACGACCAAATTCCAGTTAGCGCTGCAGGAAGCGCAATCGTTGGCTATTGGTCGTGATAATCAGATGATTGAGCCGGAGCATTTGTTAACCGCTTTGCTGGATCAGGAGGGCGGCGCGATTCGCTCCCTGCTTGGTAAGGCAGGTGTCAAGGTAAATCCTTTACGTTCCGGCCTGGGTGAGATGCTGGACAAGCTTCCCAAGGTGGAAGGTAATGCCGGTGATTTGCATATTTCCAATGATCTGAATCGATTGCTCAATCAAACCGACAAACTGGCGCAGCAACGCAATGACAGTTTTATTTCGTCAGAGTTGTTTGTGCTGGCACTGCTGGAATCAAAATCACGACTCTCTGAATTATTGGCTGGTAACGGTGCGGTAAAGAGTGCGATTGAAAAAGCCGTTGATGACTTGCGCGGGGGCGAAAGTGTTGATGATGCCAATGCCGAAGAACAACGTGAAGCGTTGGAAAAATATACGATTGATTTAACCGAGCGTGCAGAACAAGGCAAACTTGATCCTATTATAGGCCGCGATGACGAGATTCGTCGCGCTATTCAGGTGCTCTCGCGTCGCACCAAAAATAACCCGGTGCTGATTGGTGAGCCGGGTGTCGGTAAAACGGCCATCGTGGAAGGATTGGCGCAACGCATTGTTAACGGTGAAGTACCTGATGGTGTCAAAGGTAAACGTGTACTTTCGCTGGATTTGGGTGCGCTACTGGCGGGTGCTAAATTCCGTGGTGATTTTGAAGAGCGTCTCAAAGCCGTCCTCAATGATTTATCCAAACAGGAAGGACAAATCATTTTATTCATTGATGAAATTCATATGATGGTCGGCGCCGGTAAAGCCGAAGGCTCTATGGATGCGGGCAACATGCTCAAGCCGGCACTGGCGCGAGGCGAGTTGCATTGTATTGGTGCCACTACGCTGGATGAGTATCGGCAGTACATTGAGAAAGACGCAGCGCTGGAACGACGCTTTCAAAAAGTCCAGATTGATGAGCCAAGTGTCGAAGACACCATTGGTATATTACGCGGGCTTAAAGAACGCTATGAAGTGCATCATGGTGTGGAAATAACCGACCCGGCGATAGTCGCAGCAGCGACCTTGTCGCACCGTTACATCAGTGATCGTCAACTGCCTGACAAGGCGATTGACCTGATTGACGAGTCAGCATCATTAATACGTATGGAAATCGACTCCAAACCGGAAGTGATGGATAAACTCGAGCGCCGTATTATCCAGCAAAAAATCCAGCGTGAAGCCTTGAAGAAAGAAACCGATGACGCCTCGGTAAAACGACTGAAGGAGCTTGAAGAGGGCATTGCCGAACTGGAGCGTGAGTTCAGTGATCTGGAAGAAATCTGGAAAGCCGAAAAAGCGGCCGTAGAAGGTTCAGCTCACATCATGGAAGAGCTGGAGCGTGTCAGGCTCGAGCTGGAGACCGCACGTCGTGCGGGCGATCTGGGGCGCATGTCTGAACTGCAATACGGTTTGATACCCGAGTTGGAAAAGAAGCTGCACGACGCGGACAGTGCTGATGAGCAACCCACACAATTATTGCGTAACAAAGTCAGTGAAGAAGAGGTTGCAGATGTGGTTTCTCGCTGGACCGGAATACCGGTCAGCAAAATGCTCGAAGGTGAGCGTGAAAAGCTGTTACAAATGGAGCAGTTGTTACAGAAACGCGTCATAGGGCAAGAGCAGGCGGTGGTCGCCGTTTCAAACGCGATACGCCGTTCACGCGCTGGTCTGGCTGATGAAAATCGTCCGAACGGTTCATTCCTGTTCCTTGGCCCCACCGGTGTCGGTAAAACCGAGCTGACCAAATCCCTGGCGAATTTTCTGTTCGACACCGATGAGGCCATGGTGCGCATCGACATGTCCGAGTTTATGGAAAAACATTCGGTGGCAAGATTGATTGGCGCACCGCCGGGTTACGTCGGTTATGAAGAAGGTGGTTATCTTACAGAGGCAGTACGTCGTAAGCCCTACTCAGTGATCTTGCTGGATGAGGTAGAAAAGGCTCATGCGGATGTATTTAATATTTTGCTGCAAGTGCTCGATGATGGTCGCTTGACTGACGGGCAGGGAAGAACCGTTGATTTTAAGAATACGGTGATCGTCATGACGTCTAATTTGGGGTCAGATTTGATTCAGCAAGCAGGCCCTGATGCCAGTTATGAAGAGACCAAGTCAACGGTGATGGACGTGGTAGGCAATCACTTCCGACCTGAGTTTATTAACCGTATTGACGAGACGGTGGTATTCCATGCGTTGGGCAAAGGCGAAATCGTCTCGATTGCGAATATTCAGCTGGCGACCTTGTCAAAGCGACTTGCTGATCGTGATCTTGAGATAACGTTCAGTGAGAAAGCACTCGAGCATATTAGTGATGCCGGTTTTGATCCGGTCTATGGTGCGCGACCGTTAAAGCGAGCGATTCAACAATTGGTCGAAAACCCGCTCGCCGAGAAAATGCTCGCGGGTGATTTTGTAGCCGGTCAAACCATCAAGGTGGATGTCAAGCAAGACCAGCTGAGTTTCAGTTAGTACTGATCAGGGTTTCTGATAGACCTGGCGGCCCGCCTGCCAGGTCTCAAGCACTTCGATTTGCCAGATTTTTTCTTCTTCTATGTTGAAATAATCCTGATCGATCAAAATAAAATCAGCCCACTTACCTGGTTCTAATGAACCCAGAATTTCATCTTGATGGGCGGCGTAAGCGGCTCCCAATGTGAAGGTATAGAGTGCTTGTTCACGGCTCATGGCTTCATTTTTATACCAGCCGCCTGAAGGCTCATTACGCTGGTTTTGTCGCGTCACGGCGGCATGTAAGCCCCAAAACGGGTTAGCCGATTCAACCGGGAAATCTGATCCAGCCGCAATTCTCGCTTTATCTTCCAACAGGGTTTTCCAGGCGTAAGCGCCTTTAATGCGTGTTGCACCCACCCGGTCTTCGGCCATGTTCATATCCGAGGTGGCATGGGTTGGTTGCATACTGGCGATAATATTAAGTTGGCTAAAGCGCTTTAGATCATCAATGTCGATGACTTGTGCGTGCTCGATGCGATGACGCATGTCAGCATTTGCCTGCGGTCCCAGTTCGGCAAAGGCGTTAAGTACCTGTTGATTGGCCAGGTCACCAATCGCATGTACGTTAACCTGAAAACCAGCGGAATGAATTTTATTGACCATGCGGTTCATATCTTGCTGCGATTCAAATAACAGGCCGCGTGAGTCTTCGCGATCATTATACGGCGCTATCATTGCTGCACCGCGGCTGCCCAGCGCACCATCGGCATAGAGCTTGACCGATCTAACCGAGAGTTTGTCATCGGCATAGCTGGGTAGCGGCGTCAGAAATTGATCGAACTCTTCTTCTCCGCCGAGCATGGTATAGAGACGAGTTGGTAATTGATCGTTGTCCGCAAATTCTTTTAAAAGTGGAATCAAGCTGGCGTGCACACCAGCATCGTGTACCGAAGTCAGGCCAAGTGAACTGGTTTCCGCTTGTGAAAGTTGCAAGGCCCTGCGTAATGCAGCGTCATCGGTTGGCGGCAGATGTTGCACGACCAGTGGCATGGCCAGATCAATCAAGATACCGCTCGGTGTGCCATCGTCATTATTAATAATTTCACCACCGGCAGGAGAGACGGTGTCTGCTGTAACTTGTCCAATTTCCAAGGCCGCTGTATTTGCCCAGCCGGCGTGACCGTCAACGCGCTCCATCCAGACCGGTTTACCCAAATTGAGTGTGTCGAGATCTGCGGCGGTTGGATATTCCTTACCCGGCCAGAAGACCTGGTTCCAACCCTGACCAATGATCCACGGTAACTCAGGATTGGCTGCAGCAAAATCAGCAATACGTTGTAACGCTTCTTCAATACTTTGCGCGCCAACCAAGTCTACTTCCATACGGAGTTTTCCCAGACCGAGCACATGACCATGTGCATCAATCAAACCCGGT
>CALIRD010000008.1 GCA_938042355.1 uncultured Thiotrichales bacterium | reverse complement strand
AGCTGCAAATTGCAGAAGGGAACGGCTGGATGCTTAACTCAATCTACCAGCATGGCTATCGATTGGAGAACTTGGACACGAATCACATTTAAACCTCGATTGTGTTGTTATATTTAACAATTGTTGGCTAAGTATACTAATTGAACATACATGGATGTAGAAATGGCTAAAACCGCAGAGAACCTCGTGAAATTGAACCCGCAAAATGACGAGACCGCACCTGATTCACTCGATCAGGTACGCGATATTCTGGTTGGCGCGCTGGTCAATCGCATTGAATCAGCTGTATCCGAGCTTGAGGAAAAACAATCAAGACAAAACGAAACGTTACTTGCCGAGATCCAGGGCCAGAGAAAATCGATTAAAGCACTCGAGCGTAAAACCACAAAACTACAAGACGACTTAAAAGATCACTTAAAAGAGTTTAAGAGCAACCAGACTTCAGTGAATCGCGAATTCACCAAGTTCGATAAAGAATTATCTGAAGGCAACGAGTCTCATCACGAAAATCTGGTGGCACTGGAGACCGAACTGAATTCAGTATACGAAGAACTGAAAACCTTGATCAGCACCCAAAATGATGAAGTTCAGGCACAGATCAACAGCAATACAGAAAAGCTTGAAGGTTCAAAAGTTGAAAGAAATGATCTTTCAAGAATGCTCGCCAATATCGCAACCATGATCGGCAATGAAAAACCCGGATCAAAAAACTAGCGCTGCACTCATCACGGACTCCACGCAGCAGAACGATTCCGATTTAGAGACACTACAAAAGCTACTGGTCGGAATTGACCGGGAGCAAGCAGAAGATGTGTTTGCTCGCGTTCAACAACTCGATCGGCGCAGTGACGATATTCACGAAGCTTTGGTTGATGCAATTTCCAAGCTAAACAACGACGAACAAACAAAAGTGATGGAACACCTTTCGTCCGTAGCTGCCTCCAGTCTCAAGACCTCGATTAGAAATGACCCCGACAATGTCACCGAAATTGTCTATCCGATCATGTTACCCGCAATTCGACAAGCAGTTGCCGACTCAATGCGATCAGCCCTCGAACGCATTGACAACATGTTTACCAGTAAACTTTCGCCGCAATCGATTAAATGGCGAATAGAAGCGAAACGTTGTGGCGTAAGCTATGCAGAAGTCTTGTTACGTAACACCATGCACTACGGTGTTGAGCAGGCGTTCTTAATAGACCGCAAGTCAGGGCTACTAATGCAGCATGTGAGCACGCTTGGCAGCTCGAAAAAAGATGAAGATGCCGTGTCAGCCATGTTTCTGGCGATTGAGCGTTTCGTTAAAGACTCTTTTAGTGAAGATGATGACGCTTTGCAAAGAGTAACTATCGGAGAACGCTTGGTGTATCTCGCACACGGCCCACATGCCTTACTAGCTTGTGTTGTCAAAGGCTCTCCACCGTCAGATTTTCTTACTAACGTTCAAAGCACACTCGAAACCATTCATGCGAAAGAACCAGAAACGCTGAAAAACTTTTCCGGTGATCGCGATTCTCTTGCTTCAATCAATCCAATTATGAGTGAATTACTGGATCTGGATTTTGAGCAAAAAGAAGAGGAGTCAGAGGATTTCAATGACAAGGCATTAATAGGCATGCAGGTATTGCTGACTGCCGGCTTGTTGTTGCTGGCTTACATGTGGTTTCAGAGCATGCAGGAAAAACGCGTTAATCAATACAAGCAAGAACTTAACACAAACAAGCACATCCAGGTCTTTCATGCAGAAAAAAGAGAAGGCATCTGGGAGCTGAAGGGCATCATTGACCCAAGCGGTCCCACACCACCTGACATTACCCATAGTGCTTTTGTCAATGAACGCAAAGTTGCGTTGCAACTTACCCCCGTTCGCTTTCTTGATGCAAATAGAGCCGACGAAGCAGATTCGAACTAAGGTTCCAGATAATAATGATTACAAAAAAAATATGCATAATCGGTGATTTTGCAGTCGGCAAGACCAGTCTAATCAATCGATTCGTCGACAACCATTTCAGCGAAGAGTACCTGACTACGGTTGGCGTGAAACTCGATACAAAAGAATTAGTAACCAGTAATGGTACTGATATCAAATTGGTTATATGGGATATCGCGGGTGCTGATGAACTCACAACTGCAAAGCGCTCTTATATTGATGGCGCCAGTGGCTATATTCTTGTCTACGATCTCTCCAGACCTAAAACACTCGAGTCCGCTAAACAGATACATGCTAGCGTTGTCGAAGAAATCGGCTCTGTGCCGTTTGTGTTGGTTGGAAACAAAAATGATCTCCAAATTACTGCGCCAGAACCTGATGCTGATTTGGTCGATAAATCTTGCCACCAGTTGAAAACCAGTGCGCTAACGGGTGAAGGTGTCGCAGATACATTTCAAGCATTAGCTGAAGCAGTGGTTAGCGGATAGCGCCGATGAAAGTAATGACCAATAACAATCCCCCGATCTCGGATAGTGTTAATGATTTCATAATAGAACGACTTAACATAGCTGGCTTTAGCTTCGATAACGACCATCTCCTGATCACAGCAGATGGCAATATTGAATATTACTTTCCAAATCCGAACACAATTGCCAGTGATACGGTAGCAAGCGATTTATTTCCATTTCTGGTTGGCATCGACCCTTTGAATGAAAAAGAATTCCCTTATATAGAGATGCCCAATGGTGTGATCGTAGATGCATTCATTAAACCTACCAGCGCTGGCTATGACGTGGTGCTAATTGATATGGCATTGCAGCGAGACAAGCATCAACAAGTACAGCAAATAGCGAATGTTGTTTCTTTACAAAAGGACGAAATAAGTGCAGAAAATGAGGCTAAGAGCAAATTCATTTCTACTTTTTCTCATGAATTAAAGACACCACTTTCCAGCATTCTTGGTTATTCAGAGTTACTCAATGAACCCGACAAAACCGGTATCAACATCGCAGCTAATGCCAACGCTATACATCGTAATGGTATCTACTTACTCAACCTGATCAATAATGTATTGGAACAGGGAAGGGCTGATATTCAGCAGACCACAATAACAACCAGCCCGGTAAAATTATCAGACATGCTCGATAGCGTGAGTTATCTGGTAAAACCACTCGCGGATAAAAAGAAGATTAACTTTTCCATCCATTATGGATGTCCTGAAGACTTTGTCCTGGTACTGGATGAACAGCATCTCTGTCAGGTACTCGTCAACCTGATCACCAATAGTATTAAGTTTTCACAAGAAGGCTTCATTACTATTGAGGTGAACTACAAGGATAATGAACTGCAGTTCATCGTCTCTGACACTGGCATAGGCATACCTGAAGATGAACTCTCCACCATAATGCAGCCTTTCGGCAGAGCAAAACATACACGACACATAGAAGGCGCTGGAATTGGACTCTCACTCTCCAACACCCTCGTTAAACTCATGGGCGGTGATCTCTCTATACAATCTAAACTGGGCGAGGGTACGGCGGTAACAGTCACAGTGCCAACTACAAACGCTGTGATTGCATCACAATTAAATGGAGATGCACAAATGAGTATCAACAGACAAATATTGGTGGCAGAAGATGATGAAGACCTGGTGCCATTGATTGCCTACTATCTTGAAGAAGCAGGCTATGAAGTAATTACAGCTATGTCTCAGGATGAGCTAAAGTCCGAACTTGAAAGTAATCAACCCGCTGTCATCCTCATGGACCACAACTTTCGAGAAGCCAATGGAATAGAGCTTACCAAGGAGCTTTTAGATAATGGCTTTAGCGGTAAAATCATCATGCTAACAGCAAGTTCTGGTGAAGCTATTATCAAGCAGGCTATGAACGCTGGATGTTCTGACTTCATTAGCAAGCCAATCGATCGCGAAAAATTGCATAAAATACTGGCCAAACATCTTAATGACTAACAATTCATTTGCACAAAAGCGTGAAGCCTTGCTAGCACGCTACGTAGAATCCTTTAATGACAAGATTGATGAGCTGATTGCTGAGCTTGAGAAGTTTAGTCAAATAACTGAAGAAACATCAATCTATGACTTTACTGACTTGAGACTGATCGTGCACAAACTCGCAGGCTCGGCGGGTAGTTACGGATTTTCAGATATAGGCAGCCTGGCATCGGCACTCGATAAAAGATTGCTCATTGAAAAAAACAATGTCATGGCAATGAATGTCATCAAAACGATGACAATGGAGTTAGTACACGAGTTACGCAAACATACCACTTAACGCTTTTTTGTCTAATCCAGATAGCTACTAGTAATTACACCAGCCCCAAGTGAACAACCCATTCGTTTCTCTTACTAACATCCAGCACAATATCATTATTAGTGTTCCTGAAAAGTAGTTTTTCACTGACTAGTGACTGATTATTGGTGCGAGCAAATCTGGGTGACTGTTTTAAGGTTTTTACTTTGTCTTGCCAGGGGTAATCTATTTGGAGCGCCATCAAGCTGTCATATCTATTGCCCAGAATTAGTAAATCATGCGTTTTTAAATGTAAGTTAGTTGGTGATAGATCAGCATCTTCGCTAAGGATGGCTTCGCTCGTTGATAAATACCAGGGCTTGTAGAGCTCACTGTTAAACACTTTATTCCAGGCCCTTACTAAATGAGCTCCATCAGCGCTAGGCTCGAGTGACAAGCTCTGTGTTTCTGACAAATTAACGGGGTCTATGACAGTGGCTTTTGTATTCTCCAGTTTGTCTGATAGTTCGGCAGCTATGAGGCCACCAAAGCCAACTCCGACAAGGTCGGCGCGCTCAAAATTCGTCGTTCGAATGGCATCCTCAATACACCTAACATAGGAATCCAGAGATTCGAAAGTGTTTTCTGTAACGTCTAGAGAGGCACTGTGTCCGGGTAGATCTACAATAGTGAAAGGGCGCTTGCCTGCCAATTTTTCTCCAAGATCCCTTAACTGTTGGCTAGATTCGCCTAGATCATGGAAAAGAATGACAGGATCACCATTGCCAGTAAGGTTTTGTCTACAATGAAGCTTGTTTACATTCCCTAGATATGATTTGACGCAATGGCTCGCATCAACTGAAGTGATTTTGCTTAAGGTATCACCTTTAAGATACTGTTTTTTAATGTATTCGAGCTGTGCATTGAATCGATCTTCGATCGGCTTTCCGGCTTCGAGAATAGTGATGTTATCTGTAAGCGGGAAATCTATTAATGCTTCAGTCCAGGGCAATACAATGCTGCCTTGCCAGCGCATGATCGAAGTAGGGACTGTAAGACCCTGCAAATGATCGATATGTTCGGTATCGAATGCTGCTTTATAGGCTCTGGCGTATCCCTCACCAGCATTGAGATAACGCAGGAATACGGCATGTAGAACATCAGCTGGCGGTCTATCCATATGGATTCTGTTTGAAGATCCTCCGGCTTGCCACGGAAATGACTGAAATAGGCTCCTGACCATATCCCAATAGGTTAGGAGATGACCACCGCTGCGATTAGCAGACGTATCCGGCATATAGCCCTCTAAAACTACATTTTTTTCTTCATCTGATAGATGCCCATTCGTGTCTAGCAGCGCTAAGGAAACTCGTTCTGGCAAGGCTTTACCGAGTGAAATCGCTAATTGCGCACCTGTAGCAACACCATATACGGCAAAATTGTTCACTCCTAATAATGTCAGCGCTTCCGCAAATGGTTTCACATAATCGTCAATCACAGGGATGTCAGCATCTATGTCATCAGATAATCCATATCCGGGTGTATCAAATGCTATACACGTGCAATGGTCAGAAAACACTTCCATAGCGGGTATCAATGCCTGTGAGTCCTGTGGAGAAGGATGAAGCATAACTAACACTGGTCCTTCACCAAGAACCCGATAATGTAATTGTTTACCTGAACTGAGTGTAACGTAGGCTTTAGATATTCTGTTCATAGTGTTGAATGCTTTGTAATCTCAATGACGATGTTATGAGGATATACAGGTTAGTCAGGTTTACCTAATATGCACACTTTAAAACGGAAAAGTCCTAAGTACTCTTATTCTATATATGCGCATAATGTATATTATGTTAAATAGTAAATATCATTAGATCAGTTACTTAAAAGATCTCCATACCCCACCCGCTATTATTGCAGGCCAGCAACTGTGGTTTTACAGCAGTGTGCCTTTAGAAGTTTTAAGC
>CALIRD010000007.1 GCA_938042355.1 uncultured Thiotrichales bacterium | reverse complement strand
AAGTCTTGATCGGTGATGACGATCGGATCCGGGTCGGGATCTGGTGTCGGTGGAGTGTTGTTACTGCTTCCGCCGCCACCACCACAGCCAGCGAGCAACAGACTCAGAGAGAGAAAAGTACTCAATGCGTAGCGATTGATAATGTTCATTCGCATCCCCTTTACAATGGTTACTGAATGATGCCTGACATGGTAGCACCAGCTCCAGACCAAGTGTTTTTTTCTGTGTTAAAGATGAATCTGGATCATCATTTAGCAGTAATGTAACAAATCCAAGCTGAATCGAAGCTGAACCTTCAGTCAGGCTGCCATTGATAATCCTTGAGCTTGATTTTACCGTGCAAGCCCACTTCTATACCTTCCTCTTCAAGCAACAGTCTTTGATAGTCCTGATAACCGTGTTTGCGTCGCTCACTGATCATGCCTTGCGCATTGATAACCCGGTGCCAGGGCAGGTGTTGATCTTCGGGAGTGCGTGCCAGAAGGTAACCCACTTGTCTGGCGTGTTTGGGAAAACCTGCCATTGCAGCGATCTGTCCATAGGTAGCGACTCTACCTAGAGGGATTTGAGCCACCAGGTCCATCACGGTTTTCAAGTCCAGTGACATGATTGTGCTAACTGTTGTTAGCAATATCGATAAAGCGTCTTACCTCATCCATATTGCTTTTGAACGACGTCACCAGTCTGATCAGGGTTTCATCCTGACCCAGTTGCTCGCGAGGAGGTAAAGCTTGCTCATACCAGGGATAAAACTCGGCACTAGCATCTTGCAGTGTTTTGACCATAGCTGTTGGCATAATAGCCAACACTTCATTGGCTTGTGCGGGCCAGGCCAGACGCACTTTGTCCAGTTGTCCAAGTTGCTGCGCTAGTTCTAAAGCGTGCTGATTCGCGTGCCTGGCTAACTCCAGCCAATGATCATCATCCAGCCAGCCAAGAAATTGCGCGGCAAACAAACGACCTTTCGAGAGCAGGTGTCCACTACGTTTGCGCCGGTGCTCAAAATCTTTTGCGAGCGCCTGATCAAAAAAGATGACGGCTTCTGCTGCGAGACAACCACATTTGGTTGCTCCCAGGCATAACACATCAACCCCGGCTTTCCAGCTGAGTTCGGCTGGTGTTACTCTACTCGCAGCTACCGCATTGGCAAAGCGAGCGCCATCAACATGAAGTTTTAGGTCATGCTGATGGGCGACTTCAGAGAGTGCTTTGAGCTCATTCGGGCTATAGACCAGCCCGGACTCGTTAGCCTGAGCAATGCTCAAAGCTTTGGGGATAACATTATGGGGAGTGTCGGAACCGGCCTGACTAAAATAATTTTCTATGTGGCTGGCGTGCACCTTGCCGGATTTTTGTGTCACTGGTATTTGTCGTGCACCCCCAGAGAAAAACTCCGGTGCGGTCGATTCGTCGATGAAAATATGAGCCTGATGATGACAGAGTATGGTTTCCCATGGCTTGACGAGTGAGGCTAATGCCAGGGAATTGGCGGCTGTGCCTGTCGCCACAAAATAGACAGAGGCGTCGGTTTCGAAGACGTCATTGATTTTATCTCTGGCGTCTTGTGTCCATTGATCATCTCCATAGCCATGCGTATGCTCGTCATTCGATCTGGCTATATAGTCCAGTACTTTCTGGCTGGCGCCGGTTTGATTATCACTGCCGAACTGCATGGGAGTTATTTCCTAATTGATAACACTTCTAAAGAAAAAGAAGCAAAAGAGATAGATGAAAGCTGAACTAACCACTGCCATGCCGGAGATAAACAAGCGGAGATAGTAGTTCTCGGTCATCAGCTGTTTCCTGAATAGGCGTGAATATAAAAATACCCAGATCAGCATGATGATCAGCGCAATAGTAGCTGAGGGCGTTTTTAAAAAACCTACAACTTGATCGAATAGTTCTCTCATATTGCTAGATTACACTACCCGCCTGAGGACTGAAATACGAGTGATAAGACTTATTGCTGTTCCGGTATAAACAGCGCCTGAATCATCTGCAGGCGATGATAAGGATTACGCGTTTCCAGAATGTCCTGCATCAGTTCGGCTTCAAAACGAAAGATGCTGAATATCCGGTCACTGTATTCGGAGGGTGACAGTTCAAGCCAGGGCTCAAGAAAATCCGCGCTGTTTAATTCCGGTTTTTGAGAATCCATGATGCTACCAAGAATCTTGTTGATTGAGAGCATCAGAGTTTGAGAATTTCCAAGCTCCTCCTGCTCGAGCGGATGATCTGGAAGTGTTTCACAAAGCACGATTCGATACGGCACCATTTGTTGATTTTCCACTTGTCGATAACGCGCCTGCATATTTACGTCGACCCGAAGACGGCCATCCTCGGTCGTTTCCATAATCTCACACAGACCTGCGGAGAAGACTGGAAAGGGTTCAAAACTGGCCTGATTGGTTTTCAGCATCTCCTCGATGCTTTGATTGGGTTTGGAATCGCTGATTTGCTTGCGCGTATGACAGACAGCTACCAGCCGCTCATCTCTGACACAGTCACGGATCAAAGCGCGATAGCGTGGTTCAAATACGTGCAACGGTACCGTAGTACCGGGAAAAGATACCATTTCGGGTATGGGAAACAGGGCGATTTCGACTTTTTCTTGTTCCAGGGAATGGCTTTGTGCAGTCATGGCTGTATTTTACACATGATTTTGAAGGGTAAAACATACTGGCAAGAATTATGGGTAGAATAGTTAAAAATCCTGATACCAGGAGTAGAACATGTCAGTCAGTTTTTATCTAAAGCTATATCTGCTAACCATTCCCGTCTTTTTTCTGGTCGACATGCTGTGGTTAGGTGTGATTGCCAGAAAGTTTTATCGAAGAAATTTGCAACAGTTTCTGGCAGATGAGGTCAACTGGGTAGCCGCCTTTTCATTTTATTTTATGTATATCGTTGGTATTTTGTTTTTTGCAACGGTACCCGCGTTACAATCCGGCACGCTTCAAAAAGCAGCCTTTCTCGGCGCTGCTTTCGGGTTTTTTACCTACGCTACCTACGACTTGACCAATATGGCAACGCTAAACAAATGGCCATTGAATGTCGTTGTCGTTGATATCTTGTGGGGTACAGTATTGTGTGCTGTGGTTGCCAGTGGCAGTTATTTGATCGGACGCTGGTTGTTGAATTAGTACCACGCCTCTACGCTGGAAATATTATCGCGTTCGATTTCATATCCGATTTCACCGTCTCGGCGTCTGATGTAGACAATCACGTGACTATCGCTTAAACCAACCAGGTTGCCTTCCAAAACTTCTCCCACGATGCGCATGACTCTAAGTCTGACGCCATCGTAGCTATTCAGCGCGCTGACATTAACCGGGTGCCATTTTGCTTGCCCTGGATTTTCGGGTTTGATGAAACGAGCAGAGTCCTGCGCACCCATGGCGTACACACTGTAGGTGTCATCTTCATTGCGTTGATAGTCAAAGGTACGGTTATCGACGCCGTCACTTTTTCTGTCTGATGCCGGTGTTGGTGTGTACTTGTAACGCACATGAGCGGTGTAACTGCCATCTTTTTGGCGTCTGTTTTCCTGTTTGATGATTTCTTCTATCTGATAGGTGCCCGTCCACTTTCCCAATCGATCATGGTAGTCACGAATGGCCGTTTCCAGGCTGGCACTGGTTGCCATCGGAAGTTCAGTTACGATCTCTGGATTATGTTCTCCCGCGCAAAAGTTTGCTTTTGCGTCCAGTTCATTCAGAAAACCATCCTGATCCTCGGGGTAAGATTTACTATGGCGGTTGGCAAACATACGATAGGTTTCGAATGTGTCTGAAATGCATTCGGCTTCATTACTACAAGCACAGATATCCTGTGTCATTTGCTGGATCGCGAGCCGTTTACTTTGGTGGCTACCTCGGTAGGCATGAATTTTGTCATTGTCTTCGCTGTTGAGTGACAAGGCTTTGCTGCCGGTCTCTACCACTTCCTCAATTTTTTCACCTTGCTGAAATGCCATTTGTAATTGTTGTTGATTGATTCCCACCTGACTCAAACCAAACACTACAGCTGCGCTGAACAACGCCGTCGCCAGGGCACCGACTAACAGAGTTATAAAGCTTTTGATAAAGCCAAGGCGCACACACAAAGAAAAAATAAGCGTACTTACTAACAAGAATACGATCGGCCCTGCATAGACAGCCAACTTGTATAAAGTGGAATGAGCCGTAGTGCTTTCATCAGTAGCTGCGTTTGAAAACAGATTGCCCAGCTCTGGCAATACGGTATTACTCAGTACCAGTCCTG
>CALIRD010000006.1 GCA_938042355.1 uncultured Thiotrichales bacterium | reverse complement strand
GACATGGTTAATTGCAGGTTTTCCAGTTGTTCACGTAGTTGCTCAATCTTACCGCTTTGTTTGATGGTGTTATTTAAACCAGCATAACCAAAGCCACACATCACCGCGATGATGAACATCACCACCATGATTTCAATCAGGGTAAAACCACTTTGTTTTCTTATTATCATGGTCGGGTAATGAAGCCGGTCAAAAGGGTAGTGAATGTATCTTTGTCGGCATCCGCCGGAGCGACGCGTATATCAACACGACGCATATCTTCTTCCTCGGTTTCACTGACAGTAGTTTCCCAGACCCATTCACGGCCGGCCATCTCAGCATCACCATTGCTGGTGCCCACCCGTAACCAGTTGGTTTCATAGTGGTACTCTGCCATTTTGTTGGTAGCCACCCAATGGGCAAAGGTCTTTTCTTCCATGATTCGAGTTTGATCGGAAATATTGCCGACACTGCTGAGCACCGCAGCCATTGCCATCGCCAGAATGAAGAGTGCGACAATCACTTCAATAAGGGTAAAACCCGATTGGGAATTTTTATTCATCATCTTCGTATTCCAGCAAACGACCAAGGCTGTCGAAGCCAATCAGGCGGCCTTCTGTGTCTTCATAACTGATCTGGTATTCAAACGGTGTGGTCTCGCCACTGGAGAGAATAAAAACTTGCGGGCTTTCAGGTAACTCTTCTTCCAGTTCAATTTCAAGGTCTTCAATTGCCAGCGCAACTTCATGACCACCGGGAAAATCTCGCATACCCAGCATACGATCCTGACCGGACGAGATTGGTACCCACGGTGTTTCTGCTTGGCCTTCACTGGGCACATAAAAACTGTAGCCTGATTCAGAAAAGCCGAGCGCATAATTACGCCCTTCGAAAATCGCTTCTTCGCGCGCCAGATGAATCAGGGTCGTAAGTTTTTCGCTTTCTTGTGCAACCGATTTAGCGGCCGGGTTACCAAAAAAACGTGGTACTGCGAGGACCGCGATCAGGGAAATGATAAACACCACAACGATCAATTCTATCAGTGTGAAACCAGACTGATTGTTGAGGTTGTTGTACATGGCACACGGTTGAATCAGTGCAGTTTAATCCAGATCCCAGTTGCTCAGATCAGCGTCTTCACCTGAACCGCCGCTGGCACCATCTTTGCCATACGTAAAGATATCCATTTCGCCTTGTTCACCGGGACTCAGGTATTGGTATTCACGTCCCCACGGATCTTTTGGTAAACGAGGAATATAACCGCCTTCTTGCCAGTTACGTGCTTCAGGTGAGCCACCGGGTTCACTCACCAGTGCCTGTAGCCCCTGGTCGGTACTGGGATAACTGAAGTTATCCAGTCGATACAGGTTCAGGGATGATTCAATCGCTCGGATGTCGGTTTTGACTTTGGCAATATTTGCTTTACCAACGTTTTTGAATACTTTGGGTCCAACCACAGCGGCGAGTAAGCCAATAATGACTACGACCACCATGATTTCGATCAGGGTAAAGCCGGATTGTGATTTTTTAGCTATTGTTTTCACGTGTTACTCCAATAGGGTTATACATTCTGACTCTGATTTTTCAGGAATGTTCAGCGTCAATTAACTAACGACAAGTATAGCTTCTGTGCGGGTGGTTGCAAAAAAGCGGGGTGGATAATGAGGTCTGGTTCAAATACAGCAGAAGCCGTTAGCCGATCAGTTCACCAAAGTCGAGAATCGGGGACAAAATGGCCATCACGATGGTCACAATCACGCCACCCATGATCACAATCAGAATGGGTTCGAAAAGGCTGACAAAAGCATCCAGAGTGTTTTTGGTTTCACGTTCCTGCTGATCAGCAGCGCGTTCCAGCATCTGTTCGAGGTTACCACTGCTTTCACCACTGCCAATTAAATGTACGGTCATCGGTGGGAAGAGTTTGGAGCGCTTGAGCGAGCCGCTGATACTCGCACCCTCACGAATTTTTTCGGTAGCGGTACGTATCGCTTCACGCATTGGCATGTTGGTGACCACATCACCCGCATGTTTGAGGGCGTTGATAATAGGTACGCCACTGGATGCCAGAATACCCAGGGTACGGGAAAAGGCTGCTGTCTGACGACCTTTGATCAGATTGCCAAACAGGGGGATACGTAAATTGAATTTATCGACGGCGTAGCGCAAGCCACTGTTACGTTTATAGCCGAGCATGAACAGTGCAACCGCGATGGCAATGATCAGCGCGATCATGACACCCCATTGTTGCAAGAACTCGCTAATGGCGATCAGTGTGAGTGTCAGGGTGGGCAGCTCTCTGCCCATGTTGTCGAAAATATCGACAAAGGTTGGAATCACATAAATCAACAAGGCAACGATAGCGCCAACACAAACCAGGGTCAGGATAATCGGGTAGACCAGTTTGGCGATGATAGCTTGTTGTGTGGCCTGGTGATCTTCAGTGTAGTCGGCCAGACGCTCCAGTATCTCATCGAGATGCCCGGATTGTTCACCGGCAGAGACAGTGGCACGAAACATGGCGGGGAATACCGTGGGGAATTGTCCCATGCTGTCGGCCAGTGAATGACCTTCCACGACTTTGGCGCGTACGCCAAGCACAATCCGTTGCACCGCTTTTTTCTCGGTTTGTCGAGAGATAGTAGCCAGTGATTCTTCCAGGGGTGTACCGGATGAAATAAGGGTGGCGAGTTGTCGGGTGAACAAAGACAGGTCACCAATGCGTATATGGCGACGATAGGTTTGCAAGGAGTTGGCGGTTTTGCCTTCCTTGATTTCCTTGATCGTGAGGGGAATTAACTGACGGTCTTTGAGCTGTTGATTGGCGGCACGTTGTGAGTCACCCTCGATAACGCCGCTTTCTTCCTTGCCTCTCGGATTGAGGGCCTGATATTCATAGGCTGCCATCAGGCTTCACGACAAACGCGTAACACTTCTTCTATCGTGGTTATGCCCAGTAGAACTTTTTGTGCGCCATCGTCGAGGATAGAGCGGCTGGATTTACGCGCGACTTTTTCCAGCTCATGCTCACCAGCACCATCATGAATCAGGGTTTGAATTTCATCATTGATAGTTACCAGCTCGTGAATACCGGTTCGACCGGCATAGCCAAGGTTATTACATTGAGAGCAACCTCTGGCTTTAAAGATTGGGCTGTTTATATTTTCCGGCATGCCGAGTTTATTGGCTTCGCTTTCGGTCATTTCATGGGGTTCTTTGCAATGCTCGCATAGTCTTCTGACGAGGCGCTGTGCCAACACACCGGTAACGGTAGAAGAGAGCAGGAAAGGTTCAACACCCATATCTCTCAAGCGGGTAATGGCACCGATGGCAGTATTGGTGTGCAAAGTTGAAAATACCATATGGCCGGTCAAACTGGCTTGCACTGATATTTCTGCCGTTTCCAAATCACGTATCTCACCAACCATTACGACGTCCGGATCCTGACGAAGTATCGCGCGCAGTCCGCGTGAAAAACTCATGTCGACTTTATTATTAACCTGGGTTTGTCCGATACCATCGATATAGTATTCAATCGGGTCTTCCACAGTCAAGATGTTACGTTTGCTGTCGTTGAGTTTATCCAGCGACGCGTAGAGCGTGGTAGTTTTACCAGAGCCGGTTGGTCCGGTAACCAGAAAAATTCCATGAGGTTTCTCAATACATTTATTCAAACCTTCCAGATTAACCTTCGACATGCCCAGCTGAGCCATGGTCAGCTTGCCGGCTTGTCGATCCAGCAGTCGTAGCACCACTCGTTCACTGGAACCAGAGGGCAGGGTAGAGACTCGCATATCAACGGTTTTACCACCGACTTTACGAGTGATACGACCATCCTGCGGGATACGTTTCTCGGCAATATCCAGTTCTGCCATGACTTTTAAGCGTGAAATGACTACCGGTATTACGCGGCTGGGTTGCGTCGTAATTTCGTGCAGGATACCGTCAACGCGGGTGCGTACGATGAGCTGGTTTTCATACGGCTCAAAGTGAATGTCTGAAGCACCTTCTTTAATGGCTTGCTTGAGTATGGTGTTGATGAAACGAATGATCGGAGCATCATCATCTGAGTCGAGCAAGTCCTGGCTTTCAGCCAAAGAATCAAAATCATCCAGATCCAGTTCATCGCCCATATCCGCCATACTGTTAAGATCAGAGTTACCATCGCCTTCATAGTGATCGCTGAGAAAGCGTTCAAAATCATCGCTCTTTACTTGTTTGAGATTAAACGGGGTTTCCAGAAAACGACGTAGTTCGGCCACTACCGTCGGCTTCAAGGGTGGGCGGAACATGACCGTGAGGTCACCTTCCTGTTGTTCACCCACCAACACACCGTGTCGCTTGGCAAACTGATAACTGGGTTGTGGAAAGCGGGTAGAGGGTTGAAATGCCATCGCGATGGTGCCCCCTAGTACTGGGTAATAAATTCGTCGTTCATATCAGGTAGCTGGGTAATCAACTCCTCCAGTTCGGGCAAACGCCCGGCGGAATCCTTAATCAGGCCACGGCTATCAATATTACCATCGAGTTGACGATCACGCAGGGCTGAATATTTTTGCCGTGTATAGGCATCGGCTATGGCCGCATCTCTGAGTATTACCGGACGAATGAAGACCATTAAGCTGGTTTTCACTTTTTGTGTTGATGTTGATTTAAACAAATGTCCGAGTACCGGTATATCACCAAAGAAGGGCACTTTTTCCTGTGCATCGGTAAAGGTGTCATCAATTAAGCCACCTAATACTATGACTTGACCATCTTCTGCGAGTACGCTGGTTTTGATCGAGCGGGTATTGGTAATGATGTCTGACGCACTAACCGCCGCGGCACTATTGCTGATGCTTGAACTTTCCTGTTCAATTTCCAGCTTGATGCCGGTGCCATCATTGATTTGAGGCTTGACGCGTAAGGTTAGACCTATATCTTGTCGTTCAATCGTCTGGAACGGGTTGGTCGCGCCGTTGTTGGTGCCAGTAAAGCTACCCGTCAAAAAGGGCACGTTTTGACCCACTATAAATTCTGATTCTTCGTTGTCCAGAGTAACGATGGTTGGCGTGGAGAGAATATTGGTAGCCGTATCTCCTGCCAGCGCCTGGACAATAATGCCCCAGCGATCACCGTTAACATTGAAGTCGCCACCACCGACTAACAAACCAGCCGGTATTGAGACGCCGGTAGTAGCACCACCGGTCACCGCTTGTTGAATGCCCAGTACGGTACTGGTGAGGCCACCAAGGTTGGTGACGGCGGCCGGTGCTTCGCCATTACCTCGTTGACCCAGGCTGGCAAATGAAGCACCCAGTTCTTTGGCAAGATCGAGTCTGACTTCAGCAATGATGGCTTCGATCATGACCTGGGCGCGACGTATATCCAGTTGTGCGATGACGCGTTTGATTTCCTGTTGAGCGGCTGGAGGACCGGTAATGATAATCGCATTGTTTTGTGGATCAGCCTGAATGCTAATGCCGTTGGCGCTGGTGCCTCCGCTTTGTCGGTTATTACCATTTGCATTGCCATTGCCAGGTTGCCCGGTTGCCGCATTGATGACGCTGTTGTTTTGACTGACGTCGTTCAGGATTTGAACCAGCTCTTCGGCCACCGCGTATTTTAGAAAGACGATTTGAGTTCCACCACCAGCATCCAGAGGTGTATCAAGATCGGCAATGATGCCGCGCATCCTTAAGCGTGAGGCTTTGTCACCACTGATCAGCAAACTGTTGGTGCGCTCGTCCGGACTGATTTGTGCTTGTCCCGGCAGCGCTGCACCCTTGGCGTCTTTCTGTAAGACAGTAGTGAGGGTGCGTGCTACGTCGGTAGCATAAGCATGTTCGAGTTTGAATATCTCGATGTCAGACTGATCTGGGATATCCAGTCGACCGATAATTTTAACCAGGCGATTGACGTTACCGGCACGATCAGTAATGACCAGAGAATTGGAAGGTTGATAGGCGGCCAGTTGTCCTTGTTGAGGAATCAGTGGTCGCAGTATGGGTACCAGCTGAGCGGCCGGAACATGAGTGATCGAGACGACGCGTGTGACCAGTTCATCACCACTGCCTGGTGTAGCCGAGCTGGCATTAGGAACAGGTCCTTGCTTAGCCGATACATCGGGAACAATTTTAATTGAGTTGCCTGCCGGGATAGCGGCAAAGCCATGTACTTGCAGCACAGATAAAAACAAATCGTAGAGTTCTTCCTTGGGCATAGGCTTGGAAGAGACCACGGTGACGCGGGCTTTAACACGCGGATCAATGATGAAATTTCTGCCAGTGACTTCCGAAACGGTGTCAATAAGGACTCTGATATCGGCATCTTTGAGATTGAGGGTAGCATCTGCTGCCCACGCAGGAGTCATTGCCAGCATTAATAGCAGGGTCAGAATTTTTCCTGATAGAGCGAATCTACGCATGCAGGGTTGCCTTAAGTCCATTTAAATTATTATCAGTTATTTCGTGATTTTACGTCAATCTGCTCATAAATTGCAGTAAAGGCACGATTGATGAGAACCAGTTACGTTTGTGAAGCATGAGACAGTTCTCAAAAAGTAAGGTTCAGTGTGGTTGGTTGCCCATTTCGCAGCAATTGCACCGTGACTTGTTGGGATTGTCTTAACGCCTGAAACGCACTCATGCCTTTGGCGGTTGAATCCAGTTCTATACCGTTGATACTGGTAATCACGTCGCCATCTTCAACACCGAGTTGATCAAATGCAGGATGTTGTCCATTGGCGCTGACTTTATAACCGATTGGATTGCCACTTTCATCATTTGCCTGCGTGACATTCACCAGTCTGGCGATGGTGGTAGGGTTACGCAAAAACTCTTTACGATAATCGCCCAGTGATTTTTGAGCGACAGCGTTCGCCATACCGGCTTTTTGCGGTATGTTGGTTGAGCGTGAGGGCTGCGCAGCTGCTGTAGGTACGAACACACCCGTGTCTTTAGTATCCGGTAAACGCAAGGTTTCGTACTTTCCTCTGACATTCAGCATTACCCGATCAGGGTAAACCGCGGCCAGTTTGGTGTTGCCACTGATTTTGTCATCAACTGCATATACTTCTTCAGGGCCATTGCCATTACTGATCAAAGCCAGTCCCAGTTCCTTGTCATCAATAGCAAACACGCCGCGCAGTTTCAGATTAAGTTTGGTTTCAACGGCTTTTTCAGGTTCTTTTTCAACTTCAACTACTTTCGCCTCTGTTTTACCGAAGATGTGGCGGGCAGCGATGATTGAAGCGTAATTGGTCACTGGTCCGCGTTTCACAGGCGCAGCTGATGAAGTTTGAGTCGAGATAATTTGTGGTGCGGGTGTGATCAGCATTAGTACCAGACGAGCCAGTGCAATACCGATCAAAATCAGAAATAGTAATGACACCAAACGTGGTAAGTGTTTGCTGAACTTGAGGTACTGTGGGTGCTCGAGCACCTGGGCGAAGCTGGTAGTCATGAATACACTAATTGATCAGGAACATAATAGTACTGAATTGTAATTCAATTTAGTGGGTTTTCAGTGACAGACGGCGGGGTATTTCACACTATTTGGTAAAAAATAGCCCTGTAACACCACATTACAGGGCCAATGAGGGGTTCTTTTAAAACTTTACTGGTAGTTCGCGGCTGCTTCTTCAGCCATTTTCTTGAATGAATCAAGCTGACCGAGTAGCTCAATAAAGCTGTCCGGCACATTGTATTCTTTGAGAACATCAGTAAACACTCGGGTAACCAGTTGCGGGTCATTGCAGGTTTCGCTCAGAACATTCAGGTCTCTCAGCGTTTGTCCATTTTGAAATGTATTGACCAGACTCATCAGGCTGGGAAGGATTTTCGCTTGTTGTAACAAACTCAATTGACCCCCGCTTTTGGCGGCTTCAGCACCGACTCTTTTCAAGTTGGCGAAAATGCTGTCGGTGTTGCTACGAAAATCACCCATGGCAGCATCAACTCTGGGTTTGATCCAGTTAGAGGTGCAGACCTCGGCAGCATCGTGTTTGGTGGCACAGGCTGTCAGTAATAACAGACTGGTACAGATAAATATAAGTGCAGTATTTTTCATGGCTTCTCCTCGCGTTTGGGCTTATCAATGACGCTGGCACATCTTAGACACAGCAGCGCTTAGAATTTGATAAATGCTGTTAAATAAATGGAATTGCTAACGCTTGTTTACTTGTTGAGACAGGTTGACAGCGTTTAGTCGGTAAAGAATTGTTGTTTGAAGTTAATGGTGCCAAGGGTTTGTTCGGCAACTCCGACTGTGATTTGAAAGTCGATATTTTGACCATTGTTGATTTTAAACTCTGCCAACTGATAGATAGCATCACCGTCATTAACTTGACGCAATTCCAGTGCAGTCAGTTTTTGAAAAAGGTTGGTTGCTTCGGCTGTCACATTGGCCGCGACCGCTACGCGTTTGCCATCAGGTGTTTGTTGCTGCACAGAAATATTCAGGATGGCCAGATTCCGGCTACGTGTGATGCCGTAGTGTGTGGCTATCTCGGGACTGAGGAAGTCCGAGGCAAAAGCATTGTAATGCACGATGTAATCACCAAATTTCTGTTCGGCCGCAAAGCTGTTTGCTGTCAGCAGGCTCAAAACCAGACAACACAAAAGATGTAAAGACAGACGCATGCGGGTACCGTTCTGAGAGTTTAATACTTTCATTATAGCCATGGTCGAACCACAATCCTGATTGCCCCAATAGCAATGATTGCCAGCATCGGGCTTAAGTCCAGCATACCCAGATTAGGCATGATCTTGCGAATCGGTAGCAGTATGGGTTGCAGTAAACTCTGGATAACGCTACCCAGCTGTGGCGGTAGTCGCACGCCAGCCATGCTTAACCAGCTAAACACCACCATGATAATGATCGCAACCAGATAGATTAGTAGTGCCAGATCAACCAGACGTGCGACAGCCTTGATCAGTATGCGAACCAAGTCGAGTTCAGCACCCGGAAGCAAGTATTGCAAAATCAGCAGATGCAGCACTTTAAGCCCGAGCATCAATATCAACAAGGCGGTGTCAAAACGTCCGAGTGGAGGCAGTATTTTACGTAACGGCAGTACCAGAGGGTCGGTCAGTGTGACGATGGTTTGTGAAATGGGGTTATAAAAATTCGCGCGGGCAATGCCCAGCAACAGTCGTAACATCAAGAAAAATAATGCCAGGGTAAAAAATACATCGGTCAAATAAAGACCTAATTGGTTCATGGTTGACATCACATCTCCTTATATTTCGTCAGCCAGCTCTGCGGCACGGGTTACTGCTGCCTGCATGGCCGCTCTAATTGTCTCATCCATACCTTGTTGTTGCATCAGTTCTATCGCTGCAGCGGTTGTGCCGCCTTTAGAAGTTACCTTGTCTCGCAAGGTGGCTGGATTATCTTCGCTTTGACTGGCTAGTTGTGCCGCTCCCAATGCGGTTTGAATGGTGAGCGTTTGTGTCAAATCAGCAGGCAATCCCAACTCGGTACCGGCCTGTTGCATGATTTCCATCAGATAAAAAAAGTAGGCCGGGCCACTGCCCGAAACAGCGATGACCTGATCTATCGCCGCTTCGCTGTCCAGCCATGCACTAATGCCTACGGTGTTGAATAAGGTTTCAACACCTGTCTTTTGTGTTGGTGAAACCAAGGCGTTGGCATACAGTCCGCTCGCACCACAACCCACCAGAGAGGGTGTGTTGGGCATGCAACGTATGATGGCCATTTCTCTACCTAGCCATTCGGTAAGTTTATTAATTGGAACACCAGCGGCTACCGAGACAATCAAGGTGTCGGAGTTAATCTGACTTGCCAGTGGTTCGACCACGGCTTGCATGATTTGAGGTTTGACTGCCAGCACCAGTACATCAACAACATTCAATAATTCTGCTCCATCACTGCAGGTGTTGATTGAGCTGTTCAGTGCTAACAGTGCTTGCTGCTGTGCTGGATCGGGGTCCGCGACGTAAATGCTGGTGGGCTCGATACCGTTGTTAAGCATGCCATTGACCAGCGCGCTGGCCATATTGCCACCGCCGATAAAACCTGTTTTTTGATTCATAGTGAAATCTCCGGGATGGATTGTACGTGTCCGATCAGGCTATGCACAGAGGAGTTAGCGGCGTTTACCAAAGATAGCCGTGCCAATACGTACCATCGTTGTGCCTTCAGCAACGGCTGCTTGGTAATCGCCACTCATGCCCATCGAGAGTGTGTCCAGCGCAAAACCGTTCTGATTGAGGTGTTCCAGTGCCTGTCTGACTTTGGCGAAGTGACGTCGCTGGCTGGCAATATCTGACGCGGGTTTCGGGATTGACATCAGGCCACGTAATTCAAGATTTTCGAGCTCGACAATTTGCTCTGCCAGAGCAGGTAACTCATCGCGTGAAATCCCCGCTTTGGTCTCTTCAGCATCCAGATTTAACTGGATACAAACCTGCAAAATTTTGTCGCTTCCGGCCAGGTGATGTTGCAGACGTTTGGCTATTTTCAGGCGATCAATGGTATGTATCCAGTTGGCGTGTTGTGCGATCAATTTGGCTTTATTGCTTTGTAGCGCACCAATAAAGTGCCAATCTACCCCCACTGGTCCGATCTCTAGCGATTTATCTGACAGTTCCTGTGCATAATTTTCACCGAAAGCGGCCTGTCCGGCAGCGATCGCTGCCTTTACTTCTGATACCTGTCTTGTTTTACTTACTGCAAGCAGTTTTACGGAATGTGGTTCGCGATGGTACACCGACTCCAGTTCACGCAAGTGGCGCTCGAGTTTTGTGATCTGGTCGCTGACTGTCAATTGGGCCATGTGATTCGGTTCAATTAAAGAATTATGTTGATGTGCAATGCTCCGAGTATTGTAGATCAATTAACTGCACAACAGGACCTATAAGGTACATCTGGATATGGATATCACTCAGCTACTGGCGTTTTCTGTCAAGAACGGCGCCTCGGATTTACACCTTTCGGCAGGCTTGCCACCCATGATTCGAGTCGACGGCGATATTCGCCGCATCAACATGCCCGCGCTGGAGCATAAAGACGTGCACGGCATGGTCTATGACATCATGAACGACAAACAGCGTAAGGATTTTGAAGAATTCCTTGAAACTGACTTTTCATTCGAAGTCCAAGGGCTGGCTCGTTTCCGAGTTAACGCCTTTAACCAGAACCGTGGTGCCGGTGCCGTATTTCGAACCATCCCGTCAGAGATATTGACGCTTGAAGATATCAATGCTCCAAAAATCTTCCGTGAGATTTCAGAATACCCGCGGGGTATTGTGTTGGTAACCGGCCCGACCGGTTCGGGGAAGTCAACCACGCTGGCAGCGATGATTGATTATAAAAACGAAACCGAGCACGGACACATCCTGACGGTTGAAGATCCCATCGAATTTGTTCATCAGAGTAAAAAATGTTTGATCAACCAGCGCGAAGTGCATCGCGATACACTCGGTTTTAACGAGGCCCTGCGTTCGGCCTTGCGTGAAGATCCGGATACCATTCTGGTTGGTGAGATGCGTGATCTGGAAACCATACGTCTGGCATTGAGTGCGGCAGAAACCGGTCACCTGGTGTTTGGTACACTACATACAACTTCGGCATCTAAAACCATTGACCGCGTGGTGGACGTATTCCCGGCAGCAGAAAAAGATATGGTACGCGCGATGTTATCGACATCGTTGCAGGCGGTAATCGCACAAACGCTATTGAAGAAAGTAGGGGGTGGACGTGTTGCTGCGCATGAGATCATGCTTGGAACCGGCGCGATCCGAGCCTTGATTAAAGAAAATAAAATTGCTCAGATGTATTCGGCGATTCAAACCGGTCAGGGTGCAGGTATGCAAACTCTTGATCAGAATTTACAGGAGCTGGTGCGTAAGGGTTTATGCACCAAGCAAGATGCAAAATTAAAAGCCGCTAATCCGGATAATATTGTTTAAGGGTCAAGCGAGACAAGGTGAATTCACATGGATAAAGATAAAGCTGTCAGTTTTGTAAACGACTTATTACGCACGATGGTAGATCGTGAAGGTTCGGATCTGTACTTAACCGCCGGAGCACCTCCGTCAGTCAAGATCGACGGTCGTTTGACGCCATTAACGAATCAACCGCTCACAGAAAACCATTCAACTATTTTGATTCGTTCATTGATGAACGACAAACAGTTAACCGAGTTTGAGCGTTCGCAAGAATGTAACTTTGCGATCAGTGTGCCAGGCTTGTCCCGTTTTCGTTGTAGCGCATTCACCCAACGAGGTTGTCAGGGCATTGTCATTCGTACTATCAGTACGACGATCCCCAAGTTTGAAGATCTCGGTTTGCCGCCGGTGTTGAAAGACATTGCATTGACCAAGCGTGGTCTGGTTATCTTTGTGGGCGCGACTGGCTCGGGTAAATCAACTTCATTGGCGGCGATGATTGGTTATCGTAACGAGCAGAGTTTTGGTCATATTATTACCATAGAAGACCCGATTGAATTTATTCATCCGCACAAGAATTGTGTCGTCACCCAGCGTGAGGTCGGGGTGGATACAGAATCCTACGAGATTGCACTCAAGAATACTTTGCGACAAGCACCGGACGTCATCTTGCTGGGTGAGGTTCGTGACCGTGAAACCATGGACTATGCGATTGCCTTTGCTGAAACGGGTCACCTTTGTTTGACTACTTTGCATGCCAATAGTACCAACCAGGCACTGGACCGCATCATTAACTTTTTCCCGGACGAGCGTCGACATCAATTGCTGATGGATTTATCTTTGAATCTGAAATCAATTATCTCACAGCGCCTGATTCCTAAAGCTGATGGCGAAGGTCGTGTTGCGGCTATGGAGATTTTGATCAATACGCCGCGTATGGCGGATCTGGTTTTCAAGGGTGAGATTTCTGAAATGAAAGAACTGATCAAGAACTCGAATGAGCAAGGTATGCAAACTTTTGATCAATCTTTGTTTGCTTATTATCAAGACGGAAAGATCTCCTATCAAGATGCATTGCGAAATGCGGACTCAATGAACGATCTTCGTCTGCGCGTTAAACTTGAGGGTGATAATGATCTGCTCGGTGGAACAGATAAACTGGAAGTTCAGGTTGATGATGAAGACGAAGGTTTTGTGGTAAAACGATAGTTCTACCAGCTGGCCAGATTAAATGATGGATTAAACTACTTATGAATATTGAACCCTATCTTCGCCATATGGCAAAACTCGGTGCCTCGGATATGTTTTTTACAACCGGTGCGCCACCGAGTGTAAAAATCCAGGGTGTGATGCAGCCGATGTCAAAATCGATACTCGAGCCGGGTATGGTGGCTAAAATTGCTGATGCCGTGATGAATGAAGATCAAAAGGCCATCTTTGAAGAAGAGTGTGAGATGAACCTCGGTATATCAATGACTGATCTCGGTCGCTTCCGTGTCAACATCTATATGCAACGCGGTGAGTGTTCAATGGTTATTCGTTACATTAACTCTCAAATTCCCAACGTTGAAGAACTTAATTTACCACCGGTTTTGCATGAGCTGGTAATGCATAAAACCGGCTTGATTTTGTTGGTAGGTTCAACCGGTTCTGGTAAATCAACCACCCTCGCAGCAATGCTGAATTATCGTAACCATCAATGTGCCAACCATATTCTAACGGTTGAAGACCCGATCGAATTTAC
>CALIRD010000005.1 GCA_938042355.1 uncultured Thiotrichales bacterium | reverse complement strand
ATATCCATGCCATTGGCATAGGTAAGCGATGGTAAAGCAACCGGCTCTGCCGGTGGAGTCACCATGTTGAATGCTTTGATCTCGGTACCGCTAGCCAATCTGGCGCGTACATTCCTATGACCCACGATAATGCTGCCGGCTTCACCAAATGCCTGATTACTGCCAGCATGATCTCCATGATAGTGGGTATTGAGTACGTATTTGGGCATATCGCCACCCAGTTTATCGATCGCTTTCATTATGGCCGGTGCCGTACGCGCAAAAGCATCATCCACCAGTACCCCACCTTCTGGTCCAGTGAAAAAAGCCATGTTGCCGCCTTCACCACTGATGATGTAAAGGCCATCTTTGACTTCACTGGTGGTGAGTTTTGAGGCTTGATGTTCTTCGGCAAGTGCAAACTGGAAGGACAGTACGGCGACTATCGCAAATACAATATTCTTAATTGACATGAATTACTCCGTGAATCGTGTTTTTTATAGGTATGACACATTCTGGCACACTAAGCAGATTGAATTCCATTATTCTTAATATCAATTATCGTAGTAATTATCTGAATTTACGGTAATAGACTGACGCACTGCACCAGCTTATAACCGGCCTCACACAAATTCTACGATGAATCCATTCAATCTGGTAAATATAAGACGTGCCAATACATTTCGAGTAAAATAAACGCTGCTACCAGGCAACCATGATGCGACCACTAGAAATCAATCTGCACAGCAAATCCCGCACCCTCGAACTCATCTACGAGAACGACCAGCGCCATCTCCTGCCTTGTGAGTACTTGCGTGTATTTTCACCGTCTGCAGAAGTTCGCGGGCATGGCCCGGGGCAGGAAGTGTTGCAACTAAACAAAGAGCAAGTCAGCATTACCGATGTACAACCGGTCGGTCATTATGCGATCAAACTGGTATTTGATGACGGTCATGACAGTGGTATATATGACTGGAACTTACTCTATGAACTTGGCACCAATCAGGAACAAAACTGGCAAGATTATCTGCAGCGTCTGGAGCAGGTAGGACACCAACGTGAGAGCACCGCATGACAGAAAAACAGGAAACCACTCATTTCGGATTTGAAAATGTACCGGTTACTGAAAAACAGCAACGCGTAGGCGAGGTATTCCGTTCAGTAGCCAGCAAATACGATGTCATGAATGATGCCATGTCTCTCGGTGTTCATCGTCTGTGGAAACGTTTTACGCTTGACCAAATAGCCGCACGGCCGGGGATGAAAGTTCTTGATCTGGCTGGAGGGACTGGTGATCTGGCTGAAAAATTCTGCCATCAGGTAGGTAATCAAGGTGAAGTTGTATTAGCTGATATCAATGAGGCCATGCTGAATCAGGGTCGCGACCGTCTGACTGATGCTGGCGTGATAGGCAACATACATTATTCACAAGTCAATGCAGAGTGCCTGCCCTTTGAGGATAACAGTTTCGATGTGGTGACCATTGCCTTTGGTTTACGAAACGTCACAGATAAACAAGCCGCTTTGAATTCCATGCAACGGGTCATAAAACCCGGAGGACGTTTGTTCGTCCTGGAATTCTCCAAACCGCTGAATCAAACCTTCAGTAAAATCTATGACGAGTACTCATTTAACATTTTACCCAAACTAGGAAAAATGATTGCCAATGATGAAGACAGCTATCGTTATCTGGCTGAGTCGATTCGCATGCACCCGGATCAAGACACTTTGAAATCCATGATGGAAACTGCCGGTTTCTTTCGTTGTGATTACCATAACCTGACGGGTGGTGTGGTCGCCCTGCACCGGGGCCATGTGGTTTAACCATGCTTGAACCAACCAAACTACTACCCGTCATTGAAAAAACGATTAATCGCTATCTGTCTTTTGATACTGAAAAAGCAGCAGAACTTGAATCACTCGAAGGCAAATGTATCCAGATCAAGCTCAGTAAACCTGACGTCAATGTGTATTGTTTACCCATGTCAGGTGAGCTACAAATCGAATCAGAATGGTCACAACCAGCCGATGTCGTCATCAACACAACACTGGGTGGCTTACTCAAACTGTCACGCAGCGACAACCCTGCTGCCGCCATTAGCGCGGGGGAGGTTGAAATCGAAGGTGACTTGCGAGTAGCACAGCAATTTGCCGACATCCTCGCCGGTATTGATTTTGACTGGGAGCAGCAACTGAGTAATTACAGTGGAGACTTTATTGCCAATCGAATCGGTATGTTTGTCCGCGAAGGCAGTAAATGGTTACAACAAACCGGCACGAATTTACGCACCGATACAGCCGAATATCTCACGGAAGAATCCGATATCTTGCCCACCAAAGTTGAAATAGAGCATTTTGCCTCAGAGGTAGAAAATCTCAGGGACGCAGTTGATCGACTCGAGGCACGCCTGAACCTTCTCGATGCGGGCAGTAAAACATGAGGTATTTAGTCAACTTTGTACGCCTGATAAAAATAGGCTTTGTCATCATTCGTTATGGCCTGGAAGAATTCATGCTGGGCCTGAAGTTATTCAAACCCGTCAAGTTTCTCTACTACTTGTGGCCACCACGCTGGTTCAGAAAAACAGACAGTGGCAGTAAAGCCAAACGCATGCGCCTTGCGTTAGAAGAGCTCGGACCAGTCTTTATTAAATTCGGTCAGGTGCTCTCTACCCGTCGTGATTTATTACCCATGGAATATGCCGAGGAACTGGCCAAACTTCAGGATAATGTCCCGCCTTTTTCAAGCGAAACAGCCGTCGGAATAATTGAAAAAGCACTGGAACAACCAGTGACAGAAGTCTTCCAAAGCTTTGAAGCCACTCCTCTGGCTTCTGCTTCTATCGCGCAAGTGCATGCTGCTGTGCGCAAGGATGGTCAGAATGTCGTTGTGAAAGTGTTACGACCGGACATCGAAAAAACGATTCGCAAAGATATCGACCTGATGCACACCATGGCTAAAATCGCCAATCGCATCCTGCCCGATGCCGAACGTTTACGCCCGATCGAAGTCGTCGATGAATACGAAAAAACAATTTTTGATGAACTGGACTTAACCCGCGAAGCCGCCAACGCCTCACAACTCAAACGCAATGCCACCAACGATAATTTGCATGTACCATTTATTGATTGGGATTTAACCAGAAACAATATAATTGTCATGGAGCGCATCTATGGCACACCCATTGGTGATACCGAGTCTCTCAAAGCACAAAACATCAACCTGCAAAAACTGGCTGAACGCGGTGTAGAAATATTTTTCACGCAGGTCTTCACTGACAACTTTTTCCATGCCGATATGCACCCGGGAAATATCTTTATTGATACCACCAACCCGGAAGATCCTAAATACATCGTCGTTGATTTCGGCATTGTAGGCAGCCTCACAGATGCCGACCAACGTTATCTTGCCGAAAACATGTATGCATTCTTCAAACGTGATTATCGCCGCGTGGCAGAATTACATATCGATTCAGGCTGGGTGCCAGACTACGTCCGCATAGACGAATTTGAAGCCTCTATTCGCTCTGATTGTGAACCCATATTTGAACGACCCCTTAAGGAAATCTCGGTAGGTCACATGCTGATGCGGCTGTTCGCGACTGCCAATCGCTTTGAGATGGTAGTTCAGCCACAACTCATTTTGCTACAAAAGACCCTGCTGAATATTGAAGGTATTGGTAGAGACCTTTACCCTGACTTGAACGTCTGGGATACCGCACAACCCTACATTGAGGACTGGATGGATAATCGCATGGGAGTCTCATCGTTTATCGAAGGAATGAAAACACACTTGCCACGCTTCCTGGCAAAGTCCCCGGAGATGCCAATCCTGATGCATGACCTGGTACGCAAGGCTTCAAGAGGTGAATTAGTCACGAACCAGAAAACCGCTGAACTGGTTGATTTGGTGGAGACCTTACAGCGCGGCCAAAAGAAAACTACCCGCTGGATTATTGGTGGCACGCTCTTACTCGGAGCTGCTGTACTGATCAATGATCCTATTGAACCACTCCTTTTAGGAATCAGTTGGCTATCCTGGTCTTGTTTGGTGGGTGGTTTATTTGCCTGGGTCAGCGCACTGAGAAAATAAGACCAGAAACTGTAATCAGGTTTCTCGCATCAACTCTGCCACACTGAACGCTAATTCCAGCACTTGATCTGCGTTTAACCTCGGGTCACATTGAGTGCGATAGCGTTTTTCAAGTTCTGTTTCTGATACCTTGTAGGCACCGCCAGTACACTCGGTCACATTTTGTCCGGTCATTTCCAGATGGATACCGCCGGCATGAGAACCTTCGGCTTCCATGACCTCAAAGAACTCTTTTATTTCCTGAACAATATTATCGAAGTTGCGTGTCTTGTAATTATTATGTGCGGTCTCGGTGTTGCCATGCATCGGGTCGCAAGACCACACCACTTTTCTGCCTGCCGCTAAAATCGGCTTAACCAATCCCGGCAGTCTTTCTGGCAGTAAGCCGGCACCCATCCTCACAATCAAGGTCAATCGACCAGGGTCATTATTAGGGTCCAGCTTCTCGATCACACGCAATAAATTATCGGGATCAGCTTTGGGGCCGACCTTCATGCCTATCGGATTGTGCAAGCCTCGAAAGAACTCTACATGCGCCCCATCCAGTTCTCGAGTACGCTCACCGATCCAGAGCATGTGGCCGGAAGTGTCATACCATTTACCGGTGAGGTGATCCTGTCGTGTCATCGCCTCTTCATAATTCAACAACAATGCCTCATGTGAAGTGTAAAGCGTCGTTTCTCGTAGGGATGGGGTATTCTCAACATTGATACCCAATACATCCATGAACGAGAGCGCCTGCTGAACCTCGTGGGCAATGGACTCGTATTGTTCACGCAGTGGATTCATGGTGACGAAACCGGTATTCCATTTACTCACCCGGTTCAAATCTGCCAAACCACCACTGGCAAAGGCACGCACCAGATTCAGCGTCGCAGTCGACTGATGATAGGCTTTGAGCATTCGTTCCGGATCCGGCACACGAGCTGCCGCAGTAAACTCCAGATCATTGACATTGTCTCCGCGATAACTGGGCAACTCAACGCCATCACGTGTCTCAGTGTCGGCACTGCGTGGCTTGGCAAATTGTCCAGCAAGACGACCGACTTTCACCACAGGCTTTCGTCCGGCATAGGTCATGATCACTGCCATCTGTAACAACACCTTGAAGGTATCGCGTATATTGTTGGCAGAGAACTCGGCAAAACTTTCCGCGCAGTCTCCACCTTGTAGTAAAAAACCTTTACCTTCGGCAACCTCGGCCAATGAACGCCGTAACGCTCGTGCTTCAGCAGCAAATACCAGTGGCGGCATGGCTGATAATTCTTTTTCAACCTCGGCCAGCTTGTCCAGATCCGGATAAGTTGGCTGCTGCTTGATGGGAAATTCGCGCCAGCTTGATGGTGACCAGGCCATGATAGTCCTTTGACAGATGTAAATAGTGAAGCGAGTGTAGCAAAAGTTGCTGAATAGTGTTGTTTGTCGTAGCCTTCAGGTTACACTTTTGTGATC
>CALIRD010000004.1 GCA_938042355.1 uncultured Thiotrichales bacterium | reverse complement strand
CTGGATGAGCAGCAGGTTGCGCATCTAACAATAGATGTTGCTGGCAAGAATGCGAATTCATTGTCTGGTGAGGTCATTCTGGAATTCAAGCAAGTACTCGATCAATTAAGTGCTGAGTCCCCTGCTGCATTGATTATTCGTTCCGGAAAAGACAGCGGTTTTATTGCTGGTGCAGATATCAATGAGTTTGAAACTCTGAACACCGAGTCAGAAGCACGTGACATGATCGGCAAAGCGCACGAAGTCATTAATCAACTTGATGATTTTCCAGCGACTACCATTGCTGTTATTAATGGCTTTTGTCTGGGCGGTGGTCTCGAGCTGGCACTGGCCTGTGATGTTCGTATTGCGGTGAATCAACCGGCAACACGGCTAGGTCTGCCAGAAGTAAAGCTCGGGCTCCATCCGGGTTTTGGTGGTACAGCCCGCTCAGTAGATACCGTTGGTGTCGTACAAGGTATGCAAATGATGCTTACGGGCAAAACCTATAGCGCCTATCAAGCGAAAAAAATGGGTCTGGTGCACGAAGCTGTTGCTGAACGAAGTCTGACCAGAACGATACAGCAGTACCTGGATAAACCGGTTGTACAATCTGCGCCCGGCATAAAAGAAAAATTCATGAGATCCGGTCCGGGCAGATTCATCATGTCAAAAGTCTTCGCTAAAGAGGTCGCCAAGAAAGTGAAGCAGGAACACTTCCCTGCTCCATATGCATTGATTGAATTGTTTAAAGAACATGGTGGCAATAAAGAGTCATTTCTTGAGGCAGAAATAGCTTCTGAAGCCTCGTTAATTGTCTCCAAAGAATCACGCAATCTGGTGCGTGTTTTCCAACTCAGCGAGATGCTCAAAGACAAAGGTAAAGCCATTGATTACAAGACTGATCGTGTGCATGTGATTGGCGCGGGTACTATGGGTGGAGATATCGCTCTGTGGTGTGCGCTTAAGGGTATGACGGTAACGGTTGAAGACTTCAACCTCGACGCTTTGGCGGCGACGGTCAAGCGTGCCGTGAAGCTATACGGCAAACGATTCCGCGGCTTTGATCATCTTGCAACGGCTGCCAGAGACAGGCTGATAGTGGATTCCAAAGGTGATGGTAGAGCCAGTGCAGATGTCATTATCGAGGCGATAGTAGAAAACCTTGATATCAAACAGAAAGTCTTTTCAGAGTTGGAAAAGACAGCAAAGAAGGATGCCATTCTTGCCACCAATACCTCCAGTATTCCATTGGAAGATATCGCCGCTGGCATGGAAGATAATACACGTTTGGTAGGAATTCATTTCTTTAATCCGGCCACTATGATGCCGCTGGTTGAAGTAGTTTCTTCCAAGACAACCAAAGCAAAAATACGTGATCAGGCCTCTGCCTTTTGTGTTCAGATCGACAAGCTGCCACTTCAAGTGAAAAGCGCACCCGGTTTTCTGGTTAACCGTGTATTGATGCCCTACATGTTGGAAGCTGCCACTATGGCTGAAGAAGGTATTGCCTATGAGACCATAGACAAAGCGGCGACTGATTTTGGTATGCCGATGGGGCCGATTGAGCTATCTGACACAGTAGGCTTGGACATATGTGCTCATGTATCGAATGTTTTGGCAGAGCCGATGCAGCTGAATGTTCCTCAATCAATTCACCAGAAAGTCGAACAGAAAAAACTCGGCGTTAAATCCGGTGAAGGCTACTACAAATATAAAGGGCGTAATGCAATCAAGTCCAAGAGCTATGCCAAGCCAACAGCAGAAATGCAGCAGCGTTTGATCGACAAAATTACTCTGGAGGCACAGCGTTGTCTCACTGAGGGTATTGTTGCGACAGATGATGAAGTGGATGCCGGAATTATTTTCGGCACGGGCTTTGCCCCCTTTACTGGTGGCCCTTTATATCATAACAAGTACAGTGACTAGCTAACCGATATTCTTTCCGTTCCACCCATATACGGTAGCAGTGCTTCGGGGATCACAACAGATCCGTCAGCTTGTTGATAGTTTTCCAGTACGGCTACCAGGGCGCGGCCAACGGCAAGACCAGAGCCATTGAGTGTATGTAACAATGATGGCTTACCGCCTTTCGGTCGATAACGTGCCTTCATTCTTCTGGCCTGATAGTCGCCATAGTTAGAACACGAAGATATTTCACGAAACGCTTGCTGGCCCGGAAGCCACACTTCGAGATCATAGGTTTTGGTAGAGGCAAAGCCGGTATCGCCCGCGCATAAGGTGATGACCCGGTAAGGTAATTCCAGTTTTTGCAGAATACTTTCAGCATCCGCTGTGAGCTGTTCATGCCCGGCGACTGAGTTCTCTGGCAACAGCGCTTGCACCAATTCAACTTTTTCAAACTGATGCTGACGGATCAATCCACGCGTGTCTTTGCCGTAGGAGCCAGCTTCAGAACGAAAGCATGGTGTATGACAAACAAACTTTAAGGGTAACAGTGCTTCATCGATGATTTCATCGCGCAACAAGTTGGTGACTGGTACTTCTGCCGTGGGTATTAAATAAAACCCTTGATCAGTTTCAAGTTTGAACAGATCTTCTTCAAATTTTGGTAGTTGTCCTGTGCCATAGAGACTGTCCTGGTTCACAACAAAAGGAACATAGACTTCAGTGTAACCATGCTCATTGATATGCGTGTCCAGCATAAACTGCGTCAAGGCTCGTTGTAGCCTAGCAATTTGGCCTTGTAATACTGCAAAGCGAGACCCAGTCAATTTGCTGGCTGCCTCAAAGTCCATGCCGTTCAAGTTAACACCCAGATCTACATGATCTTGTACCTCAAAATCAAAGTCTGACGGTGTGCCCCAGGTGCGTAATTCCTGATTGTCGTCCTCGGTTTTACCATCAGGAACAGAAGCATCAAGAATATTAGGCAAGCCCATATAAAGCTCGTTGATAGTATTTTGCACCTCATCCAGTTCTTGCTCGGCTTTATCGAGCTGGTCCCCCAACTCGCCAACCTGATCAAGTATGGGCTGAGGATCTTCACCTTTGGCCTTGGCTTGTCCAATCGCTTTAGAGGTGGCGTTTCTTTTAGCCTGCAACTCCTGTGTTGTGATCTGGATAGCTTTTCTCTGACCCTCAAGTTCATCGATGCGGGCGCGGTCTATCGTCACCCCTCTCCTGGTCAGCTCAGTGACAACCCTATCAGGATCATTGCGAAGTAATTTTGGGTCAAGCATATTCGTAATTTAGTTCTGGAAAGTGGCGCATCTTAGCATAGAGAGAAAACAGAGCAGCATCTCTGGTGATTAAAGTTGTCTGGCTAATAGCAGGCCAATCCAGACTGCAGCAAGGCAGAGAAAGACATTCAGTACAATATTCAAAACAGCGCGTGCAATAGCACCTTGATCGAACAAGGTAATCGTTTCAATCGAGAACGCAGAAAAGGTAGTAAATGCGCCTAAAATGCCTGTGAGTAATAACAGGCGCCATTCTTCGCTGACTGCGATTTTGCTAATGAATAAACCGCTAAGTATGCCCATCAGTAGTGACCCTGATACATTCACGAGCAACGTGCCGTAAGGGAAATCTTTTCCCAGCATTCGCGTTGCACCGATCGTCGACAAGTAGCGTAACGATGCACCAATAGCGCCACCCAACATAACGGCTAGTAATTTCATTCTTGATCCTGTTCGCTAAGCATTCCAACGATAGCGGAGGCTTTGTCTAAAGACTCCTGATACTCCCCTTCCATAGTTGAGTCATGCACGATACCGCCTCCTGCCCAAAAACGTATCCTGCCATTCTGATAGGTCATTGTTCGTATGGCTATATTAAGCTGTGTGTCTCCATTGGCATCAATATAGCCAATTGAACCGCAATAGACACCTCGACGATATTGTTCCAGCTCATCAATTATCTCCATTGCTCTGATTTTAGGTGCGCCGGTAATTGAGCCCCCGGGAAATGCTCCTCTAATTAAATCCAGGCTGGTGTGCTCTTCTTTTAGTGTCCCTGTGACCGTACTGACTAAATGATGAACTCGCGCATAGCTCTCAATAGCGAAGATATGTGGCACTTTGACTGTATGCAGTTTGCAGTTTTTGCTGAAATCATTTCTGAGCAAATCTACGATCATTACATTTTCAGCGCGGTCTTTTTCCGAGTGCTTCAGTCGATCAATATTTGTGGTATTGATGTTTGAGTCAGAGCTGCGTGGAACTGTGCCCTTGATAGGTTTGCTGGTGACCTCATTCCTCTCGGATGAGATAAATAGTTCTGGAGAGCTGCTGAGTATGGTGACAAATGGCAAATTCATAAATGCGGCATAAGGGGCGGCATTGGCATCTCTCAGTCGTTCATAGGCAGCAAATAAAGATCCCTGACACTGAACGGTAAAGCGTTGCGCATAGTTTATCTGGTAACAATCTCCGGCCAGAATATACTCTTTCACTTGCTCAAAACGCTTGGCATATTCTGTTTTTTCAACATCATGCTGAACGGCTTCCAGTGCAAAAAAGCTACGTTGTGCTGAGCGTGCCTTGA
>CALIRD010000003.1 GCA_938042355.1 uncultured Thiotrichales bacterium | reverse complement strand
TGCTTGATGAAGCAGAAAATCTTAATGTAATGTCGATTGAAGAAACCGTCGCCGCAGAAGAGACCGAAAGCAATCTCAGGTTCTAGTGTCAGCGGTAACCCCTGACCAGAACCCCTCCTCCACCAGTCTGTTTAGCCGGCCAGCCGGCAGCACAACTAACGAACGCTTCCTGATCAGCGACCTGTGTCGCATGCTCGAGACGTATCTTGAGCCGGAGAAAATCAAGCACATCACCCAGGCCTATCTGGTCAGTGAGGCTGCGCATGAAGGTCAGTCGCGCCAGTCTGGTGAAGCCTATATCAATCATCCTCTTGCGGTAGCGCGCACCATGGCAGAAATGCGCATGGATGCCGAATCAATCATGGCGGCCATTCTGCATGATGTGATGGAAGACACGCCTGTCAGCCGCGAACAACTGGTCGAAGAGTTTGGTGAGGTGGTTGCCTCACTGGTAGACGGTGTCAGTAAACTCAGTCATCTGAAATTTGATTCCAAGGTAGAAGCTCAAGCCGCCAGCTTCCGCAAGATGATGCTGGCGATGACCAACGATGTACGAGTCATTCTGGTCAAGCTCGCCGACCGCTTGCACAACATGCGCACGCTCGGCTCACTCGCGCCGGAAAAACGTCGCCGGATTGCCCGCGAAACACTGGAAGTGTATGCCCCGATTGCGCAACGACTGGGGATGAATAACTTTCGCCGTGAACTGGAGCGGCTGGGTTTTCAGGCACTGCACCCGATGCGTTACCGCGCTATACACGCCGGGGTGGAGCGCTCCACAAGCCGCTACACCGAACTGTTAGGAAAAATTGAAGTCAATATCAGCAACCGGCTCGAAGAAATGAAAATCCAGGGACGGATCCAGTCCCGCGAAAAAAACCTCTTCAGTATTCACCAGAAGATGCGCGACAAAAAATTATCCTTCCAGGAAATTCATGATGTCTTCGCGCTACGTATCGTGGTTGATGATATTGATACCTGTTACCGCGCGCTCGGTGCTTGTCATACTTTATACAAACCTATCCCGGGTCGCTTTAAAGACTACATTGCGATCCCCAAAAGTAACGGCTACCAGTCTTTGCACTCGGTAGTGATTGGTCCCGGTGGCGCCGAAGTTGAAATTCAAATCCGCAGCCATGACATGGACCGTATCGCTGAAGAAGGTATTGCTGCCCACTGGTATTACAAAAGTGAAGAGGACCAGGAGACACCGGCACAACGACGAACCAACGAGTGGCTCAAGAGCCTGTTAGAGCTGCAGCAGAACACCGGTAATGCATTGGAGTTTTTCGAGAACGTTAAAATCGATCTGTTCCCCGATGAGGTGTATCTGTTCACGCCCAAGGGCGAGATCATGTCACTGCCACGTGGTGCTACCGGTCTGGACTTTGCCTATGCCGTGCATACTGATCTTGGTAACTCCTGTGTGGCAGTCAAGATTGATAAATATCTGTCTTCACCCAGTACGATTCTCGAGAGTGGGCAATCGGTTGAAGTCATTACCGATAAAAAAATCCACCCCAATCCATCCTGGTTGAATTTTGCTGCTACCGCGCGGGCGCGCTCGAGTATTCGTCATTATTTAAACCAATTGGAAAAAGACGAGGCGATCAACCTCGGCAAACGCCTTTACAAGAAAGCGATACGGGCACAAGCCGGTAAGTATGTCGAAGCACCTAAAGATCGCATGCAAAGCCTGTTGAAGACCTATCAATATTCCGACAAGAACGCCCTCTATCGTGCTATTGGTCTGGGCAAGAAACTTGCTGTATCGGTCGTCGATGATTTATTTGGCAAGAAGAAGAAATACATAGAAACCCAGGAGCCGTTTGTGATTAAAGGCTCCGAAGGTGTGGTGCTGTTATTCGCCAAATGCTGTAGCCCGGTTCCTGGTGATGCCGTAATCGGCATGATGAGCAAAGGTCGTGGCATGGTGGTTCATCGTCAGGAGTGCCCCAACATCAGCCAATACCTGGATAATCAGGAGCGAGTGATGCCGGTTGAGTGGAACAATGAAACCACCGGTACCTTTGCCACAGCGATTCGCCTGCAAACGCGCAACAAGCCCGGTGTGATGGCAACCATCGCCGCCGAACTTGCCACCCAGGATTCGAATATCGAGAACATCATTTTTGAAGACCGCGACAGCATGTCTTCGCAGATCACCTTTATGGTCAGTGTCACCGACCGGCAACACCTGGCTCAAATTATTCGTCGGCTGCGCAACATCCCTGAAGTCATCCGGATTAACCGCCCCTATACCTAGAGAAATATTATGACCCGAACCATTATTCAGACGGATCAATCACCGTCGGCCATTGGTACGTACTCACAAGCCGTCAATGTCGATGGTATGGTGTATATTTCCGGTCAAATACCCCTTGATCCTGACACCATGGAAATTGTCGACGGCGACTTTCGAGCCAAAACGGTACAGGTGTTTGAAAACCTGAAGGGTATTACGAATGCGGCTGGAGGTAGTTTTAACGACATCGCGAAAGTCACTATATTTCTTACGGATCTGGATAACTTCGTAACAGTCAACGAAGTCATGGCAACTTATTTTGATGCTCCGTATCCGGCACGTTCTACGGTAGAAGTTTCTGGCCTTCCCAAAGCTGTAGAGATCGAGATTGAAGCCATTCTGGCACTCTAAGAAATAATCAGCTTGTCCGATCAAGATTCAATATTACTGGAAACGGTTACCAGCCTGAAAGGAGTTGGTCCGAGCGTCGCTGAAAAACTGGCAAACCTGCACCTGCATACCATTCAGGATGTGTTGTTTCATTTACCCACGCGCTATCAGGATCGCACCAGGGTTTTACCGATCGGCAGTCTGCAACCTGGCATGGAGTGTGTCGTAGAAGCAGATATTCAACATGCAGAAATCAAATTTGGCAGACGCCGCATGTTGCTGGTACGTATTGCTGATGGTACCGGGCCGTTACTGCTGCGTTTCTTTCATTTTAATCGCAGTCAGCAGGAACGTTTGCAAGCCGGTGATCGTATTCGTTGTTTTGGTGAAGTACGCAAAGGCGCCGCCACGCTGGAAATGGTCCACCCGGAATACAAAATCCTCGGCAGCGAAGAAGTCTCGGCGGTAGAAGAAACGTTGACCCCGATCTACCGCGCTACCGATGGCGTCCATCAGGCGACCTTACGCAAGTTGACCGATCAGGCTTTGCTGAGTGCGCATCAAGTTCAGGAATTAATTCCGGCCAAATATTGTCCTGACCAATATCAGTATCGACTCATTGATGCTCTGCAAATGGTGCACCGCCCGCCTCCGGATGCCGATGTCAGCCAGTTAACCTCCGGTATTCATCCGGCGCAACAACGGCTGGCCTTTGAAGAGCTGTTGGCGCAACTATTGAGCCTGAAAAAATTACGCCAGCGCATCAGTTTGAATCCGTCCTTTCCAATGACCACAAACGCCAGTCTCCGGGAAAATTTTCTTGAGCAGTTACCTTTTACACTGACGGCTGCACAACAACGTGTGGCTGAAGAAATCAGTAGCGACCTGCAACAAAACACGCCGATGATGCGCTTGTTACAGGGTGATGTAGGAAGTGGTAAAACCGTAGTCGCGGCATTAGCTTGTTTGCAGTCCATCGAAGCGGGCTACCAAACGGCGGTGATGGCGCCCACTGAAATACTGGCCGAGCAGCACTATCAAAACTTTCGTGACTGGTTTGAACCATTGGGTATCAAGATCTCATGGCATACCGGGAAACTAAAAGCGGCCAAGAGGCGTGAAATGCTGGAATTGATCAGTTCGGGAGAATCACAGCTGGCAATCGGCACACATGCACTGTTTCAAACTGACATAGCCTTTAAAAAGCTGGGCTTGTTCGTGATTGATGAGCAACATCGCTTTGGAGTCCAACAACGCATGGCATTGCAACAAAAAGGCGAACGCAACGGACATCTGCCCCATCAACTGATCATGACCGCCACACCCATTCCTCGCACACTGGCAATGACAGCCTACGTCGATCTGGATTTATCCATTATTGATGAGCTACCTCCAGGGCGTAAACCGGTCACTACCACAGTGTTATCGGTCGAGCGCCGCGAGCAAGTGAT
The DNA here is from genome assembly GCA_938042355.1 of uncultured Thiotrichales bacterium. Taxonomy (GTDB): domain Bacteria; phylum Pseudomonadota; class Gammaproteobacteria; order CAZUMV01; family CAZUMV01; genus CALIRD01. Next base: position 195 of record CALIRD010000003.1, on the reverse strand, counting down.
CGAGCGTGTCGCCCAGGCCTGTAGTGAAGGACAGCAGTGTTACTGGGTCTGTACTTTGATCGAAGAGTCGGAAATGCTGCAGTGTCAGGCTGCCGAAGAAGCCTTTGAGTATTTGCAACAAACACTACCCGACTTGACCGTTGGCTTGATTCACGGGCGCATGAAGCCAGCAGAAAAAGAACAAATCATGAGCGA
>CALIRD010000002.1 GCA_938042355.1 uncultured Thiotrichales bacterium | reverse complement strand
TGTTGAAGATGCCAAAGGTGAGCCACCCAACTTGCCTTTCTGGTTTGGTGAGGCTCCGGGACGAACCGATGAGTTATCTCAAGCTGTTTCTGCATTGCGTTCCAACATTGATGCCTGGTTGGATCAGGGTATGCAACATGCTGTATTAAAAACAAAAGAGCTCTACGCTATTTCTGACAGTGCGGCAGAGCAACTAATCAGTTATCTTGCCGCTACCAAGGCAGCCTTGGGCTTGATACCCGTGCAAGAGCATATTGTCTTTGAACGCTTCTTTGATGAAACCGGCGACATGCATTTGGTCATTCATTCACCCTATGGTGTTTGCATCAATCGAGCCTGGGGTCTGGCTCTGCGAAAAAAGTTTTGCCGCCAGTTTAATTTTGAGTTACAGGCCGCGGCACTCGAAGACTCTATCGTATTGTCCTTATCCGTTACGCACAGCTTTCCGATAGAAGAGCCTGCCAGCTACGTCAAATCAGCATCAGCTCGAGATACTCTGGTGCAAGCACTATTAGATGCCCCTATGTTTCCAACTCATTGGCGCTGGGTGGCATCGATTGCATTGGCAATCAAGCGTAACTATGCCGGTAAAAGAGCGCCAGCACCTTTTCAAAGAAATGATGCTGAAGATCTGGTGGCATTGTTATTTCCAGATCAACTGGCGTGTGCTGAAAACCTGACGGGTCGACGTGAAGTGCCGGATCATCCGCTGGTCACACAAGCAATTAATGACTGTCTGCATGAGGTTATGGATTATGACGGTTTTCATCAGTTGCTATTGAAGATTGAGTCGGGTGACGTAGTCATCAGCGGTCGTGACCTGAATGCGCCATCGCCCATGGCCGCTGAAATTCTCTCGGCACGACCTTATGCATTTTTAGACGATGCACCAGCGGAAGAGCGAAGGACATTGGCAGTGCAGTCACGCAGCTTTCTTGATCCAGCCAGTGCTGCTGATCTGGGAAAGTTGGATCCACTGGCGATTCAACGTGTCCGAGATGAGGCCTGGCCCGAGCCGGTCAATAGTGACGAGTTACATGACGCCTTGATTGTGCTCGGTTTCCTGACTGAAGCTGAGGGGCTGTCGGGTTGTCGTGATTCTGAAAGTAGTGCCTACGGAATACAGTGGTTGCCACTGTTTGAGGAGCTGCAGTCCAGTGGTCGGGCGACCCGGTTAAAACTGGCAGATCATGCTTTGTGGATCGCTACTGAACGATTGCATGAATTTATCGGCTTATATAAGAACGTGTCACTACAGCCTGATTTAAGTCCCTTACAAACCGTTGTTGAGGAGGATGAAGTTGCGATTCGGGAGATCATTCGCTCGAGACTGGAAGGGCTTGGTCCAACCACGACCAGTGATATCGCAAACTCTGTCGAGCTTTCCGAGCCTCTTGTTGAAACCGCTTTGTTAAGTCTGGAGCAACAGGGTTTTGTGGTAAGAGGTGACTTTACACTGCGACAGTCTGCCAGTACAAAAACAGATGGTAGTGGTCAGCTTGAATGGTGTGAACGTCGCTTGATTGCTCGCATCAATCGTTACACCATCAAAACATTGCGCAAACAGATACGACCGGTGTCACCGGCACGCTACATGCAATTTTTGTTACGTTGGCATGCCATCCATGAACCACGCGAAGGCTATGATGCATTGATGATTAGTCTGCAACAGCTGGAAGGTTGCAGCATCGCTGCTGGTGCCTGGGAACATGACATACTCGCTTCCAGAATTGCATCGTATTGTCCAGAGCTTCTCGATGGTGCTTGTGGTTCCGGTCAATATAGCTGGTTGAAATTTCTGAGTAAAAACATTACTAAAAAAGATCTGGGCAAACGTAAAAGTACACCGGTTAGAAATACACCGACTTCAATCATTGAGCGCATGGCAGTAGGTCACTGGCGTAGCTTTTTACCTGAAATAGATTCGGAGCAACGAAACTTATCAGCCGAGGCAAGCAAGGTGCTAGCAGTAATAGAAGCGCGCGGCGCCAGTTTTTTTACAGACCTGGTGCAGCACAGTGGTTGTTTGAGAACGCAGGTGGAGAATGCGCTGGCAGAGTTGGTTAACTGGGGATTGGTGACATCGGATAGTTACGCTGGTTTGCGGGCGCTGGTAAAACCTTTTGTAAAACGACCCGGATTTAGTCGCAGAAGAAGAGGGCGGCCAACTGAAGCAGGTAACTTGCAATTCGATCGTGCCGGGCGATGGTCATTACTGGATCTGGAGCAGGCAAACAGCCGTGAAGAAAGTGTTGAGTATATTGCACATACCTTGTTGCAAAGATACGGCATCGTATTCCGTAAAGTACTGACGCGTGAACCTGGATTACCGCCCTGGCGTGAATTGCTCGGAGTGTATTGGCGTATGGAGGCGCGTGGTGAAATTCGCGGTGGGCGCTTTATCAGTAGCGTGGCAGGGGAACAGTTTGCCTTACCAGAGGCTATTACCGAACTGCGTAAAATAAAAACGGATTCATCGCGCGAGGAGCAGGTGGTTATTTCGGCGACAGATCCTCTCAATTTGGTGGGTATCATATTGCCGGGCAATAAAATTACAGCAAATATTAGCAACCGTATTTTATTTGTAAATGGTGTGCCAACTGCTGCCTTGATTGGTGACAACATCGAGTTGCTCGAGCATAGCTCTAAAGCCGAGATCTCTCTGGAAATGAAAACGGCTTTAATTCGCAAGCATCATGGTGTGCGTAAACCACGTTCAAGTAATGTGAGCTGGCTAAAATGAGTTTTGTTGTTTGAGCAAGCGAACGAAACTGGCCATTCGATCCTGACTGATCTGGCCTTGTTCAAGTTGTTCGCGCACAGCGCAAGCAGGTTCTTGTTGATGCCTGCAGTCATTGAATTTACAGTTTTCAGCTGCCTTGTGTATCTCAAGAAAACCGGCGCTGACCTGGTTGGCGCTTAATTGGGTTGCGGTGAAGTCACGCACTCCAGGTGAATCAATTAAATAGGCATTCTCGCCTAATGGATAGCATTGCGCGACTGACGTTGTATGCTGCCCATGACCACTGCTTTCGGACAGTGCGCCTATTTTTATCTCGCTGTGTTCGATCAGGTAATTTGCCAGTGTCGATTTACCCATGCCCGATTGACCAACCAGAATATTGGTCTTGCCAGTCAATTGGCTACGCAAGGCGTCGAGAGTTGCCGGATCATGCAGGCTGGTGATTAAACTGCGGTGCCCAATTTTTTGATAGTAGTCATGAATTTGGTGAAGGTCTGTGCTGTTCTCCAAATCTGATTTATGCGCCAGCAGTAGTATTTCAACCCCCATATCGATACCTGCAACGATTAACTGATCAACCAACTGCCAATCCGCTTCCGGCTTTATCGCTGTAACGATCACGATTTGATCAATATTGCTGGCGAGTGTTTTTGTTTTATTGCGAAAGTCTGCGCGTTGTAAAACGTTTTTGCGTGTTGCAATTGAGGTGACTACTTCTGTGTCTTTGGTATCCGTTTCAAATTCAACCCGGTCACCACAAGTAATATGCTCAAGCCTGCGACGAACACTGGCCGTAAGGGTTTGTTGATTGGGTAATAGTAGTAATACGCTGGCCCCGTAACGGGCGAGCACCAGAGCTGTTGAGGATTCAGGCAAGGCTATTCAAGCAAGGCATCAATTTTTGCGGCACAAATAAAATCGTTTTCGGTCAGACCCGAAGCTGAATGTGTGGTGTAGGTGATCTGTACTTTGTTATAACTGACCAGCATTTCGGGATGATGATCTTCCATGTTCGCCAACCAGGCGACGGCATTTACAAAGGCCATGCTTTCATAATAATTATTAAAGCGTACCTGTCTTTGTAATGAGTTCTCTTGCTCGTTCAGATGCCACTCGGATTCAATCTGATTCATGTAGTCGACAAAATCTTCCTGATTGATCAGGCTGGTACCAGTGACCTTGGGGTTACAATGCATTTCACGTAAATCACTCATTTTTTTCTACAAACCCGTAATAATTTTGGTTGAGATAGTCTGTGACTTGTTGGATTTGTGTCTGATCCCACTGGGCATCCGAGCCATCGGCAAAATGTTTCACCAGCGATTCAAGCTCCTGCAAGCTGTTTGCCATTCGCGCACTGCGGGTATAGATCACCAGACCATCACCGTCGGTAATATTAATATGACAGCCGCTGCATTGCTGATCATGTAATTGCTTGATTTCATTTGAATTTTCAGATTTTGAATGCAGCGAAATTGTCAACAGAAGTAGTGTGGTTAAAAACAGGATTAGAAAACGCATAATGGATGCTGCAGATAAATTCAGTCTATTGTAAATGAAATCGGGTGATGACTAAACAAGCAGGTGTTATGCCTGTTGTAGCGCAGCGATACGTTCATGAGCAGGAGGGTGGCTGTAGTAGATGCGACTATACAGCGGATCTGGCGTTAAACTGCTGGCGTTATCTTTGTACATTTGCAGTAATGCGCTCACCAAATCGGCAGCGGATGATTTTTGTTTGGCAAACTCATCGGCTTCAAACTCGTTCTTGCGTGACCACCACGAGAACAAGGGTTGTAAGTAAAAGCTCAGGACAGGACTTACCAGCACAAATAATACCAACAAGGTGATCTGGCTGGAGTCAGTTACCCCCAGTGTTGCAGGTAACGGGCTGTGTATAAAGCGGTCTATAAGATAGAAACCTATCAAGGTGATAATGGCATTAACGATTAGACCTTTGACGATGTGTTTGTGTTTGAAGTGTCCGAGTTCGTGCGCCAGTACGGCGATTATTTGGTCGTGAGTCAATGACTCGAGCAGGGTATCAAAAAACACGATGCGCTTGGATTTTCCAAAGCCGGTGAAGTAGGCGTTGCCATGACTCGATCTTTTGGACCCATCCATGACATACACGCCACTGGCATCGAAGCCGTTATCCTGTAACAAGGTATTTATCTTCAGTAGCAAATCCTTGTCCTCGAGTTCACTGAACTTATTAAACATTGGGGCAATGAAGGTCGGGTACGCCCAGCCCAGTAACAAGCCAAAGCCCGTCCAGATGAGCCAGCAATAGATCCACCACAGTGATCCCGCTTGTTGTAGTAGCCAGAAAATCAGACTAAGAATAGGGAGGCCAATAGCTGCAAAAAGGATCAGGCCTTTCAACCGATCCAGTATGAATGTCTTAAGATCAGTGTTATTAAAGCCAAACTTCTTTTCGATATTAAAGGTGTTCCAGAGGGTCAGAGGTAGCTGAATAATGCTGCTGATGACCAACAAACCGGTAACTAGAAATAAACCACGCACAATAGTGTGGTCCGAAAAATTGGCAGCTTGAGTACTCAACCACTGCAAGCCTCCGGCACTGGTCCAGAGTAAAAGTAAAAGCACTTCCAGAATTAATGACAGATTACTCATCTGCCCTTTGGCGGCGGTATAGTCGGCAGCTTTTTTATGTTCATCAAGGCTGATAGTGTTGTCGAAAGGTTTGGGGACAGCATGGCGATGGTTACGTACGTGCTGCAATTGACGCTGATTCAGGTAGAGTCGTATACCCACCCACAGCATCACCAGAACAAGAAAAATCAGACTAGTTGCATTCATGTTAAATCAATTGGGCTTTTTGGTGATGGTGGCTGTTAGAATAGCAAAGATTAGCGAATTAGTGTCTCAAGGATTACACGCATGGACTCAACGAATTTAATCTGGATTGATCTGGAAATGACCGGGCTCGATACCGTCAATGATCATATTATTGAGATTGCGACAATCGTAACGGATAGTGAGCTTCAGGTTCTGGCTGAAGGGCCAATGCTGGCAGTACATCAGCCCCAGGCTGAGTTGGACAAAATGGATGAGTGGAATCAAACCCAGCACAGTAAATCCGGTCTGATCAAACGTGTGCAGGAAAGTGATATTTCGATGGCTGAGGCCGAAACACAAACACTTGAATTTCTACAACAGTATGTGCTAGCAAAAGCATCACCGATGTGTGGTAATACTATTTGTCAGGACCGACGTTTCCTCGCACGAGAAATGCCTACACTGGAAGCATTTTTTCATTACCGACATATAGATGTCAGTACCCTCAAGGAGTTGGCCGCGAGATGGTATCCCGAGGTAGCGAACGGTTTTGAAAAAGGAGGCGCTCATCTGGCAATGGATGATATTCGTGATTCTATACGAGAGCTAAAGTACTACCGAGAGAATATTTTAATCGCCGCGCGCTAGCGATTAGGTGGCGTCATGATGGTAGGCACGCCTTCCATGTACGGATTTTCATCTGGATAATCCCGGGTGTAGTGCAAGCCACGACTTTCATGTCGTGACAAGGCAGACTTGATGATAAGTTCAGCCACCTGTACCAGATTACGCAACTCAATCAGGTCACCCGTCACTTTAAAGTTAGAATAAAACTCATAGATTTCGCGGTTGAGAAGATCTACCCGGTGTTGCGCCCGCTCCAGTCTTTTGGTGGTGCGTACAATACCGACATAATCCCACATAAAGCGTCGTAACTCGTCCCAGTTGTGGGTTACTACCACCTGTTCATCCGAATCGGTTACCCGGCTTTCATCCCAGGGTGGAATTTCATCTTCGTTGTTATGGACTTGCTCTCTGGACTCAATATCTTCAACGGCTGCCTTGGCAAATACCAGACATTCGAGTAATGAGTTACTAGCCAGTCGATTGGCGCCATGTAATCCAGTGCAGGTGACTTCACCGACGGCGTATAAATTGGTGATGTCTGTTCGGCCGCGCAGGTCGGTGTTGACGCCGCCACAGGTGTAGTGCGCAGCGGGTACGACGGGTATAGGGCCCTTGCTCAGATCAAAACCATATTGTTCACAGCGCTCATTAATATTGGGGAAATGATCCTGAATAAATGCCTCGGGCTTATGGCTGATATCCAGATAAACGTTGTCTGTACCCAGGCGTTTCATTTCGTGGTCAATGGCTCGTGCAACTATGTCACGCGGTGCAAGTTCAAGGCGCTCGTCAAAGCGCTTCATGAAACGTTCGCCATCGGCTAGTTTTAGCTGCGCTCCTTCACCTCGCAATGCTTCCGAGATAAGAAATGATTTGGCTTGTGGGTGATACAGGCAGGTTGGATGAAATTGCATAAATTCCATGTTGGCTATAGTACAGCCAGCACGCCACGCCATGGCAATACCATCACCGGTAGAACCATCCGGGTTGCTGGTATAGAGATAGACTTTGCTTGCACCACCTGTTGCCAGAATGACGAATTTCGCTTGAAAAACATCTACCTTTTTTGAATGGCGGTCGAGCACATATGCCCCGGCGATGTAACGATCATTGTGAGTGCCGCGCGCTATCAAGTCGATCGCCATGTGATGTTCGAACAACTCTATGTTGCTATGCTTTCTTGCCGATGCGACTAGCGATGTTTCAATTGCCTTGCCGGTGGCGTCGGCCGCATGCGCGACTCTTCGATGACTGTGCCCACCTTCACGAGTTAGATGTAATTCATTTGATGACCCTGGTTCGTCATCGATAGTAAATTCAACATTGATGCTCTTGAGCCATTCAATCGCTGCCGGACCACCATTAACAGTGTGTTCAACAGCATCCTTGTCACATAGTCCTGCGCCCGCTATCAAGGTATCTTCAACGTGAGCTTCGAGTGAGTCATCTTCATCGAGTACAGCGGAGATTCCACCCTGAGCATACATGGTACTACCTTCATTGAGTTCTACTTTGCTCAACACAGCAATTTTGCGTTGCTGGGCGAGTCGTAAGGCGAGGCTTAAACCCGCTGCGCCACTGCCAATAATTAGAACATCATGCTGGTGTAACATAGATAAGTTAACTGTATGATAGGTAGGTAGAGTCTATTTTCTCATAGTTTGACAAATCCTCGCAGTGTTTTTTTGGGTGTTGTGGCAGACTATGTTATTGCTTGAAAGTTATCCGCTTAAGGAGTTTTGTGAAATCTGGTTCTAAAGAAAGCGCCGCCAGCCTCGACAAGGAGCTGGTTAGACGGGTACAACAGGGAGAAAAAGCGGCATTTGATATTCTGGTACAGAAATATCAGCACAAAATAATCTCTCTGGTTGGGCGCTATGTTAAAGATCCTATGATTGCCGAGGATGTGGCTCAGGAGTCTTTTATCAAGGCGTACCGTGCCATCGAACGCTTTCGTGGTGACAGTGCTTTCTATACCTGGTTGTATCGTATTGCCATCAATACAGCGAAAAATCATTTGGTAGCAACGGCTAGAAGGGTGCCGCTTGATGGCGTAGATGCGGCCGATGCCGAACAATACGATGATGGTGCCTTACTGCGTGATCAAAGTACTCCAGAAAGTGAGATGTTAACGGACGAGATTCGGGACATAGTGTTCGCCACGATCGATAATTTACCCGAAGACTTGCGCATGGCGATTACGCTGCGAGAGATCGAAAATATGAGTTATGAGGAAATCGCAGAAGCGATGGAATGCCCGATAGGAACGGTGCGTTCCAGAATATTTCGGGCGCGTGAAGCAGTAGACAAAGTTTTGCAGCCGTTATTGAACTAATCGGGTTAAATATTGCCTGATAATCAGACAGATGGTTGATGGCTATGGATGAAACAGGGCTTAAGAAATGAAGAACAAAACAAACGAGCGAATTTCAGCACTTTTTGACGGAGAATTGTCCCGTTTTGAAACGCGTCGATGGACCGGCGAAGTGCTTGAAAAAGAAGAATTATCAATGCGTATCAACCGATACCAGATGATCGGTGATGTTCTACGTGAAGAAATGCCCGCAAAAATCAACCCAGACTTCAGTAAGGCAGTCAGCGAGAAGCTTGTTGATGTCACGGCTGAGCCCTACAAGCACAAAGAATGGCTCAAACCGGCAGGTGGTCTTGCGGTAGCGGCCTCAGTGGCTCTGGTATCTCTGTTAGGTTTGCGCGTGCTTACTGCCCCGGAAGCTGATCCGGTAGCGATTGCTAGCCTTTCGGGTGAGGCCCAACAGTTACGTCGTGAGTTACCAACTAACAATACAGCACCGGTTCGTTTGGCTACAGCACCCGTTGTAAATCCGATCACACCCGTTGCAGATAGCAGCCAATCCAAGCCCGAGCCCAAAGTACGTCAATTGTCGTCTAACCAGCCATTTTTGACCAATTATATTGCCACACATTCACAATATGCTGATCCCAGCAGTATGATGTCTCACATCCGTCTGGTAGGCTACGAATTGAACCCGCAACAATAAGCACCTCATGAAAAAAATCTTGTTGTTTTTGCTGTGTGCAGTTGTTACACAAACAGCAACTGCTGATACTGAGGTTGTTCTTTCATTACTCAAGAAAATGGCTAACGCTGAGAAAACGCTCAACTATGAGGGTGATCTGGTGTATCTGCATGGACCTAAAGTTGAAACCATGCACATTGTTCATGCCGTCGACCAAAAGGGAGAGCGTAAGCGAGTGATGTCCAAGAGCGGTGATGACAAAGAAGTTGTCATGGATGCGCAGCACTTATTTGCGGTAATGCCCGATGCGGGAAAAATTCTTGTGGAAAAGCGCCGCCCAGGACAACAAGGTCAGGTGCAGTTCGCAAACTTGTACGAGGCCAATGAAAACTACGAGTATAAATTGCAGGGAAAGGAACGAATCGCCGGCAAGAATTGCCAGGTTGTTTCTATCTATCCCAAAGACAATTTCCGTTTCGGCTATCGTTTTTCTATTGAAGAAGAGTCAGGCTTGTTATTGAAGGCGCTGACCCAGGATCGTGCCGGACAAATACATGAACAAATGATGTATACCAGTGTTGCGTTTCCGAAGACGATTGCTCCTGAAAAATTCACCGCGACGTTACAGAAAGATGAGTATCAGTGGCAGGAATCTGTTAACGCGACCGAAGAGGGTGTTGAGTTACCTCAGTACAAATCGGTGTGGCGTTTGCAGGATTTGCCACCAGGTTTTCAGCAGGTTGAAAGTTCGCAACGCTTTATTCCGGGTACTCCTGGGCCAGTTGAGCACTTTGTATTGTCCGACAAACTCGCGACCTTGTCTTTATTTATTAGCAAAATCGAACAAAGCAACGTGCCACTGGAAGAAGGTGCTGGCCGTTCCGGTAGTTTGAATATCTACTCTGTTATTACAGATAACCACCACATCACCGTAGTCGGTGCTGTTCCCAAGAACACCATCGAGTACATTGCCAGGTCTTTGCGCCGAGATCCCTGATACATGATTCGGGAGTCTGCTAAAGTTGTGTCTGTTTCAGGCGCTGGAAAAATCATCGTAGAAAGCTCAGGCCAAAAATCCTGCCATCGCTGCGCTAACAGCGGCGCTTGTGGTATTTCGGTGCTGGCAAAATATTTTGGTGCAAAGCGACATCAGTTTTCTGCGAATAGTGAGATTGTCGTGCGTGCAGGAGATCGGGTGCTGCTTGAGATCGAAAAATCAGCGCTACTTATGGCCGCTGCATTGATGTATGTATTACCATTGCTAGTGATGATTTTTAGTGTTTTGTTGGTGCAGTATGGTTTTGGTATTAGTAGTGAGATTATTCATATCGTGGTGGCTTTTTGTGGTTTGGCTGCCGGCATAATGGCCAGCCGGGTAATTTCGAAAGCAGAATATCAAGCAGTAAAATTTGAACCAGTTATTGTGTCGCGCTGTTTACCGGACCTAGAAGCGGGAGCGAGCCAGCAAAAATAAGTTATAAGTGACAATTGCAGGGCTATTTAATGGTCTTTTAGCAATCTCATTGTCATAATTCACCCCAAATATTCATATAGTCATGAGGACTGAGTGCAATGCGTTCTTTAAAAGTATTTTTAGTCGTTTCATTCCTGTTTGTTGTCGGACAAGCGCAAGCCAGAGGGCTTCCGGATTTCACTGATCTAGTAGAGAAAAATAGTAAAGCGGTCGTAAATATCTCTACCACTATTACCGAATCCCAGCGCATTCCAGGTATAGGGCGAGGCGGAGAGGTTCCAGAAGATGTCCCTGAGGAACTAAGGGAGTACTTCGAAAAGTTCTTTGAAGGTACACCCAATGCACCGGAAGAATTTGAGCGTTCAGCATCGGGTTCAGGTTTTGTGATTTCTTCGGATGGTCATGTGGTGACCAACCACCATGTGGTTGAAGGTGCTTCTGAGGTTATTGTTCGATTGAGTGATCGTCGTGAGTACAAGGCTGAAGTAATTGGTTCAGATAAAAGTAGTGATATTGCCTTGTTGAAAATCACAGCTGAAAAATTATCGGTGGTAAAACTTGGTGATTCCAAAAAACTCAAGCAAGGCGAATGGGTCTTGGCGATCGGTTCTCCCTTCGGCCTGGATTATTCTGTGACCGCCGGCATCGTCAGTGCTAAAGGCAGAAGTTTGCCGGGTGAAAATTATGTGCCATTTATTCAAACAGATGTCGCGATAAATCCAGGCAACTCCGGTGGCCCTCTGTTTGATATGGATGGCAAAGTGGTGGGTATTAATTCACAAATTTATAGCCGTACCGGTGGATTTATGGGTTTGTCGTTTTCAATTCCGGTGGAATTGATGATGGATGTAGTGGATCAGCTTAAAACGAATGGCAAGGTGACGCGAGGTTGGTTGGGTGTCATCATCCAGCCTGTTTCGAGCGATTTGGCAAAATCGCTTGGTATGTTGACGCCATCCGGTGCGCTGGTGAATCGTGTCTACGAAAATAGCCCCGCCGAAAAAGCCGGCCTGAAACAGCGTGACGTCATCATGGAATTTGATGGCGAGATTATCCCGGATTCAGCTTCGCTACCGCCAGTAGTAGGAACAACGCCTGTTGGTTCTGCATCCAAGGTCACTATATTAAGGGATGGAAAAAGAGTCACCCTGCCGATTACGATCGAGGCGTTACCGGATGAAGAAAATCTGGCAAGTCTGGATGGAGGCCAGCCTCCGATCGAGGATTTAGGCGAATTAAATCTCAAACTGCGTCCTTTGACGCCCGAAGAGTTGGCCGATTTTGAGGTTGATTCAGGGCTGTATGTCGAAGGTGTAGTACGAGGCCCAGCAGAAGAGGCCGGGATAGTACCGGGTGATGTCTTGGTAAGTATTAAAAATACTGAGCTTGATAGTGTAGCCACACTGAATGATTTAATTGAGAAACATGATCAAAGTAAGCCTCTTGATGTGTTGGTCAAGCGCGGTAGCGGTTATTTGTTTTTGGTGATTAATTTCAAAAATGAACTGTGACCTGAGTCTCGTGACGCGTGCCGGCTGTCACTTGTGTATGGATATGGAGGCTCGACTCGAGATTTATGCTGAGCAATATGAAATTCCATACGTGATTAAAGATGTGGATGAGTCGCCTGAGTTGTTAGCGCGATTCAATCATGATGTGCCGGTATTACTTAAACAGGACGAAGTAGTTTGCATGCATTTTTTTGACGAGAAAAAGATAAGCAGGGCATTGAATCAATGAGCTCTGAAATACCGCTGGAGCGAATTCGCAATTTTTCAATTATTGCGCATATTGATCATGGCAAGTCGACCTTGTCAGATCGATTGATCCAGCGTTGTGGTGGTCTGAGCCAGCGTGAAATGTCAGAGCAAGTACTCGATTCGATGGATTTGGAACGAGAGCGCGGTATTACGATAAAGGCACAGAGTGTCAGTCTGAATTATACCGCTAACGATGGTCTGGACTACTTACTCAACTTTATTGATACACCTGGGCATGTTGATTTTTCGTATGAGGTTTCTCGGTCGTTATCGGCTTGTGAAGGTGCCTTGTTGATTGTAGATGCCAGTCAGGGCGTAGAAGCCCAGAGCGTTGCTAATTGTTATACCGCTCTGGATCAGGATCTAGAGGTTATACCCGTACTCAACAAAATTGATCTGCCGGCAGCAGATCCGGACCGGGTGGTATCTGAAATTGAAGAAGTGATTGGTATCGAAGCACATGGTGCGTTATTTGTCAGCGCTAAAACCGGTGAAGGTATCGATGAGCTACTAGAGCAGATTGTCGAAAAAGTTCCACCTCCAAAACCGCCTGAAGATGATGTGCCGAGAGCGCTTATCATTGACTCCTGGTTTGATAACTATCTTGGTGTGGTCTCTCTGGTGCGTGTCATCAGTGGCGAGTTGAAATCACGACAAAAAATTCTGGCGATGGCAACCGGCAGAAATCATTTGGTCGATAAAGTGGGGATATTTACGCCCAAAGCTAAAGATACTGAAAGGCTTCGGGCAGGAGAAGTCGGCTATTTGATCGCTGGCATGAAAGATATAGACGCAGCCAGAGTAGGTGACACGTTTACCAGTGCAGATCATCCGGCTGCAGAGCCTTTGCCCGGTTTTCAGGAAGTACAGGCTAAAGTCTTTGCCGGATTGTTCCCGACAAATTCTGAACAATACCCGGACTTCAGGGATGCGTTGGAAAAATTGCGCCTGAACGATGCCTCATTAAATTACGAGCCCGAAACATCTGAAGCACTGGGTTTCGGGTTTCGTTGTGGTTTCCTGGGTATGTTACATATGGAAATTATTCAGGAGCGCCTGGAGCGAGAATATAACCTCGATTTGATTACTACTGCGCCTACCGTAGTCTATGAAGTAGAAACGAATAAGGGCGAAGTGCTCAATATTCACAATCCGGCTCAGTTGCCCGAGAGTAACCATATCGCGGAAATCAGAGAGCCCATTATTCAGGCCAATATCCTCATGCCGCAAACGGTGGTCGGTGAGGTCATTAAATTGTGTATCGAAAAGCGGGGCGTGCAAAAGAAAATGACCTATCTGGGTAACCAGGTCCAACTGGTCTATGAAATACCCATGAGTGAAGTGGTGATGGACTTTTTTGATCGACTCAAGTCGGTTAGCCGAGGCTATGCATCTTTTGATTATTCGTTTTTACGATTTTCTGCTGCACCTTTGGTGAAACTGGATATACTTATCAACGGTGATAAGGTGGATGCACTAGCAGTCATTATTCACAAGGAAGCCAGCCAGAGACGTGGGCGTGAATTGACCGAAAAGATGCGTGAAATTATTCCGCGTCAAATGTTTGAAGTGGCTATACAGGCCGCTATTGGCTCACACATTATCGCTCGAAGTTCGGTTAAGGCCTTGAGGAAAAATGTTACAGCAAAGTGTTATGGTGGTGATATTACCCGCAAGCGCAAGTTGCTGGAAAAACAGAAAGCTGGCAAGAAAAGAATGAAGCAGATTGGCAGAGTAGAAATACCTCAGGAAGCTTTTTTGGCAGTATTGAAAGTAGAAAAATAACAGGAAGTTCAGATGCCATTTGATTTAGAGTTCGTGCTTGTGATTGCTTCGGCCATAACTGGTGTGATTACCTTGCTTGAAGTGTTCTGGCTCAAGAAAAAGCGCACGCAAAACGTAGCTAATATCAAGTCAGAAGAGGTCAGGCAGCCTGTTCTGGTTGAGTATGCGGTTTCGTTTTTCCCGGTTCTATTGATCGTGCTGGTGTTACGATCATTTTTATTCGAGCCATTTCACATTCCTTCAGGCTCGATGAGACCTAACCTTTTGGTGGGTGATTTTATCCTTGTGAACAAGTTCGCATACGGTGTCCGTCTACCTGTGATACATACTAAGGTTATAGATCGACCCGGTCCGGAGCGCGGTGATGTGGTGGTATTCAGACATCCCGAAACTCCTGAGCGAGATTACATCAAGAGATTGATTGGATTGCCTGGTGACCTAGTCCAGTATCGAGATAAGAGGCTGGTCATTAATGGTGAACCGATTAAAGCGGATTTTAGTCATGATTATAATCCGGCGAATGGATATACGGATGATTATAGTTCAAAAGTATTCAATGAAGATTTACTCGGAGTCGAGCATTTGATGATGACTCACCCACAAAAGAATTTGAATCGTGATTTCGAACTTGTTGTGCCTGATAATCAGTATTTTATGATGGGCGACAATCGTGATAACAGTGCAGATAGTCGAAGTTGGGGTTTTGTCCCAGAAGAAAATCTCGTAGGAAGAGCCATGTTTATATGGATGAATTTCAACCTGAGTAAGCGTAGTTCCAACTTGAAGCGCGTCGGTACCGGAATTAAATAACTGGAGAATTACATGCGGAGTTTACATCGACAAAAAGGATTGTCATTTTGGGCACTATTGATTCTGGTGCCAATGATAGGGTTTTATGTGTTTATTGGTATAAAAATCGGGCCGGAATATATGAACTTTTTGTCTGTTAAAAAAGCAGTTGAAGGTGTTGCCAGTGAGTCAGGGATAAAGAAGCCCAGCAGGCAAGAGATGCGTGCCTCTATTGATAAGCGTTTGGATGTCAGCTCAATTTATTTCATGCAAAAAGAGTATATAGTTTTTAAAGAGATGAAAGATGGTATGCATATTCTTACTAACTACAGTCGTGAAATACCATTGGGTGGAAATGTTTATGTTACCCTCAAGTTCGAACATGATGCCTTGGTGAAAAACAGTAACTAATTCAAAATACCATTTATTGTCTGCGCTAGATGATGGCTTAGTGCAATCTGACATTGTTACGCAGGCACTTACACACAGAAGTCTGGGTAATAAAAATAATGAGGTCCTTGAGTTTCTAGGTGACAGTGTCTTAAGCCTGGTCATCACAGAAGAATTAATAAAGTTATTTCCCAATGCTCGAGAAGGTGAGCTGTCTCGCTTGCGTGCCTGGTACGTGCGTGGTTCAACACTTGCCGATATTGCCGAAGAAAGCCATCTAGGTGAACAGCTTAAGTTGGGAGAAGGTGAGCTGAAAAGCGGTGGTTTCAGGCGGCGGTCTATCATGGCAGATGCTGTCGAAGCGCTCATTGGTGCGGTCTATCAGTCCTCCGGTTTTACTGCTGCACGTGAATATGTACTGGCTATTTACGCCAGCCGATTATCATCACCGCCTGATCCGCAAACACTGAAAGATCCCAAAACTCGACTGCAGGAATGGTTGCAGTCACGAAGTCACGTTATACCTGAATATGAACTGGTAAATACGAAGGGAAAAGCTCACCAGCAAGAATTTTCAGTGACGTGTACTATTCGTACTATGAATATAGTGACAACAGCCAGTGGCAACAGTCGTCGTAAGGCTGAACAGCTGGCGGCCGAAAAAGCACTCGAGCAGGTACTCAATGGCTGACAAAGAACCTCGTTGCGGCTACGTTGCCATAATTGGTCGCCCGAATGTGGGTAAATCTACCTTACTGAACAAATTTCTAGGAGTGCACTTAGCGGCAACCGCTAACAAGCCACAGACTACCCGCAACCGGATTCTTGGCATTCTTAGTGGTACAGATTTGCAGATTATCTTTGTAGATACCCCTGGAATTCATCGTCAGCAGAAAAGGCTCTTGAATCGAAAACTCAATCGTACTGCCCAAGCCAGCATTCATGGCAATGACCTGGTACTTTTCGTGGTTGAGGCGGACAGGTGGTCATCTGAAGATGATTTGGTGCTAGGAAAACTCAAGGAATTAGATGCACCTGTGATCATGGTTATCAATAAAATTGACACTCTGGAGAGTAAAGAGGCATTGTTACCATTTTTGCAGAAGGCTCAGGAGAAGTTGCCTGGGGCCGAAGTCATACCTGTATCTGCTTTCGATGAAAAGTCCGTGGATTACTTGCTTGATAAAGTGATTGAGCGTATTCCGAAAGGGGACTTTGTCTATTCACAAGATGCGATTACCGACCGGCCTATGCGCTTTCACAGTTCCGAGATGGTGAGAGAGCAATTGATTCAGTCGTTAGAGCAGGAATTACCGCATGCGATTGCAGTGAATATCGAGCGTTATGAGGAGTCGGAAACAAGAATAGAGATACATGCATTAATCATCGTTGAGCGCGAAGGCCAAAAAAGAATCGTGATTGGTAAAAACGGGCAGGTCTTGAAAAAGGTTGGTACTATAGCTCGAAAGAATATCGCCAGATTGGTCGATAAACGTGTCCATCTGGAGCTCTGGGTTAAAGTGAAATCGGGCTGGCAGGACAGTGAGCAAATGCTTAACCAATTTGGGCTGGATCAGGATTAATGTCGCAATACACATTCGAGAGTAAGGGCTTTATTCTACATAGCCGTCGCTTTCGAGAGAATTCAGTGTTACTGGATGTATTAACTCAAACACATGGCCGGGTTGCATTGATAGCCAGACGATCTGTAGCAAAAAAAAAGTCTGCATTTAATCCTTATCAGGTTTTCATTGAGAAGTTATTTCGCTGGCGTGGGCGTGGTGAGCTGCAGTCGTTACAGGTAGCAGAGCAGTTAAAATCATTTGAGTTAGAAAAAATGAATCTGGTCTGTGGTCTGTATTGCAATGAATTGCTGGTGAAAGTGACTGGAAAGCATCTGCCAATGGAAGCTATATATACTGCATATCGAGAGACGATCAAGTCGCTGGTTTCAACGTCTGCACCCGAGCTGCCATTGCGAACCTTCGAGGCAAAACTGTTAATGGAGCTTGGACATGCGCTGGATTTTACTGAGGACTGTCAAACGCATCAGGCTTTGGTAGATTGTGCACACTATTACTATCATCCGCAGGCAGGTTTTTCTGCAACGACTCTCGGAACAGGAGAGTGCGAAGTCAGGGCAGAAGAGCTGGCTGCGCTACGAGCGCATGCCATAGACGATGAGCATTTTCCGCGTGCTGCAAAACTGGTCTATGCGGGTACTATCAAACATTTGCTCGGCACCAAAACATTAAACAGCAGGGATCTCTATCGTGACCTCAGTAAATTCAGAATCGCTAAATAACATTCATTTAGGCATCAACATCGATCATGCGGCAACTATCCGTGAGCAGCGTAAGACGACTTACCCGAACCTTGTAGACATAGTTGCTGCAGCTGAACGTGGCGGTGCGGATGGTATTACCTTGCACTTACGTGAAGATCGACGCCACATTCAGGATGCAGATGTTTATGACCTGAAAAGTATCATCAAGACAAAAATGAACCTGGAAATGGCAGCTACCGAGGAGATGCTGGCAATTGCCTGTAAGGTAAAGCCTGAAGACGTATGCCTGGTTCCAGAGAAGCGAGAAGAGCTGACCACAGAAGGCGGCCTTGATGTTTTAGCGCAAAAAGACAGATTGGCAGAAATGTGTTCTGAATTTAATGCCAATGGGATACGTGTTTCCATGTTTATTGAGCCAGCAGTTGATCAAATCGAGGCTTCTGCGGAGGTCGGTGCAGGCGTGGTAGAATTACATACTGGCAAGTATGCCGAGCTTGGTGGAGCGGATCGTGAAAAGGAATTGGAACGTTTGTATCAGGCTGCCAGTTTTGCTCATTCTCTGGGCTTGATAGTCAATGCGGGTCACGGGCTTGAGTATGAGAATGTTATTGCGATAAAAGATCTACCTCACTTGTATGAATTGAACATTGGGCACTCAATTATTGCACGGGCTCTGATGGTAGGGGTTGAATCTGCAGTAAAAGAAATGAAACAAATAGTAGAGTAAAAAGTAGTATGGCGATATTCGGGATTGGGGTTGATATTGTAGAAATGGTGCGGGTAACCAAGTTGTATGAGAAATACCCGGAAAAGTTTCCTGAAAGAATACTCACCGAGGGTGAGTTAATTGAGTTAAAGCAGCAGTCTGAACCTGTTTTGTTTTTAGCAAAACGTTTTGCCGCTAAAGAAGCAGCTAGTAAGGCTCTAGGCACCGGCTTTAGCAAAGGTGTCTCTTTTCAGGATTTTGAAGTACAGCATGATACTAATGGTCGCCCCGAGTTATTGATTGAGGGGGCGGCGAGCCAGATCATTCTGGATGGTGGTGTACATAAAATTCATTTAAGTATTTCGGATGAAAAAAATTATGCGATTGCAAATGTGGTTTTAGAAAAATGAATTATAAAACGATTGATCAAATTATCGGTAATACGCCGCTGGTCCAGTTACAGCGTATCAATGACACGAACAATATTGTGCTGGGGAAACTTGAAGGACAAAACCCGGCTGGCTCGGTTAAAGATCGTCCGGCTTTTTCGATGATCGTACAGGCACAACTGGCCGGCAAGATTAAACCTGGTGATTGTTTGATTGAGGCGACCAGTGGCAACACCGGTATCGCTTTAGCTATGGTAGCTGCGATGTTGGGTTATCAATTGATATTAATCATGCCAGATAATATGAGTGAAGAGCGACGTGCCAGTATGGCCGCCTATGGCGCAAAGCTGATCGCTGTATCTGAAGAAGAGGGTATGGAAGGCGCGCGAGATCTTGCCTTGCAAATGCAGCAAGAGGGAAAAGGTATTGTACTGGATCAGTTTTCCAATATGGACAACCCCTTGGCACACTATGAGACTACGGGTCCGGAGATTTGGAAAGACACGAATGGCGAGGTCACCCATTTTGTGAGTTCTATGGGGACAACCGGAACGATTATGGGCGTCTCTCGCTACCTTAAAGAACAAAACAATGCTATTTCGATTGTGGGCGTACAGCCAGATGATGAATCACAAATCCCTGGAATTCGTCGTTGGCCGGAGGAATATCTTC
This sequence comes from uncultured Thiotrichales bacterium, assembly GCA_938042355.1. Classification (GTDB taxonomy): domain Bacteria; phylum Pseudomonadota; class Gammaproteobacteria; order CAZUMV01; family CAZUMV01; genus CALIRD01. The sequence goes on along the minus strand of CALIRD010000002.1, from coordinate 4,069 downwards.
CCAGTATTTATGATGATCAAAGAGTCGACCAGATTATTGATGTCAGCCAGACTGAGTCTGAAGTTATGATGCGTCGTCTGGCCGTAGAAGAAGGTATCTTTTGCGGGGTCTCCTCTGGTGGCTCAGTGGCCGCTGCTATGCATCTGGCGAGGACGGTTGAGAACGCGACTATCGTTTGTATTATTTGTGATCGTGGTGATCGATATATTTCAACCGGTGTCTTTCCTGCATGAGCGTCATGGTCTTTGACATAGAGACTGTACCGGATATTGAAGCTGGTCGTGTTTTATATGAACTGGATGACTTGAGTGATGAAGATGTCGCTCGTTCCATGTTTGCAGTACGACAGCAACAAACCGGACGGGATTTTCTTGCGCATCCGTTGCACCGCGTTGTCGCTATTTCCGCAGTCTGGGAAAGCAGGGATAAAGTAGAAGTAAAAACTATCGGTACCGAGGATTCATCTGAAAAAGAGATCATTCAGAAGTTCTTTTCCAGCCTGGATCAATTGCCCGTGTTGGTGAGCTGGAATGGCGGTGGCTTTGATTTACCGGTATTGCATTATCGGGCTTTGAAGCTCGGAGTGCAGGCGCCTCGTTACTGGGAGATGGGGAGAGGGGACCAATCTTTTAAATGGAATAACTACATAAGTCGGTACCACTGGCGGCATCTGGATTTGATGGATGTATTGGCTGGTTTTCAGCCGCGTGCCAATGCCCCATTGGATATGGTCGCGAGCATGCTCGGATTTCCCGGTAAGATGGGCATGGATGGCAGTAAAGTATGGCAGGCTTTTCACCAGGGCAATATCAAGGATATTCGCGATTACTGTGAAACGGACGTGTTAAACACCTATCTGGTCTATCTGCGTTTTGAGTTAATGCGCGGTGAAATTAATCACGCCGAATACGATCAGCGTAGCGAGCAGCTACAAGGTTTTCTTGAGTCATCCGAACAACAACACTTGCTTGAATTTTCCAAAGCCTGGAATCCTCAGCCACTTTCCGAGGCCTAGCACTTGGGACGATCAAGGCGTAGAAAGCCACTACCCAAAAACATTGTCGCCACTATCGAGTCCATGAGTCACGATGGTCGTGGTGTAGTACATGTTGATGGAAAAGCGGTATTTGTCGACGGCGCCTTACCCGGTGAAAAAGTAGAGTTGCAATACACGCTGGTTAAACGGAAATTTGATGAGGCCAAAGTTGTTGACGTGCTATCAGCCGCTGCAGATCGGATTGAGCCCAAGTGTTCTCATTTTGAACTCTGTGGTGGTTGCAGTCTGCAACATCTGAGTCCAGAAGCTCAAGTTGACTACAAGCAAACTTCTTTACTGGATGCACTCAAGCATGTCGGGAATAGCACTCCAGTCGAAATAATTCCCGCACTTAAAGCCGAAAGCTGGGGCTACCGCAGAAAAGCTCGACTGGGTGTGAGGTATGTTCACAAAAAAGAAAAAGTACTGGTTGGCTTCAGAGAAAAGCGCAACAGCTTTCTCGCTGATATAGAAAAATGTCATGTGCTACACCCAAAAGTTGGAGTGCACTTACTGGATTTGGCCGAGTTGATCGGCTCATTGACCGTATTTGATGCTATTGCGCAAATAGAAGTGGCAGCTATGCAAGACGTCACCGCGCTGGTGTTCCGTAATCTTCGGGAGCTAACAGTTGAAGACCTTGAAAAGCTGAGAACGTTTGAAAAAGAATTTAATTTTCAAATATATCTGCAATCGGGTGGCCCTGACACCGTTGCGGCTATCAGTGACGATACCCGACGCTTAAGCTATGAGCATCCTGACTTTAATGTGAATGTGTCTATCGAACCGCTCGACTTTTTCCAGATCAATTTCCCGATTAATCGGTTGATGGTCAAGCAGGCGGTTGCCGCATTAGAGCTGGAAGCCGATCATTCGGTATTGGAACTGTTTTGCGGTTTAGGTAATTTTACGTTACCGATTGCAAGCAAGAGTGGAAAAGTCACTGGTGTTGAGGTTTCTGAGCGGATGGTGGAGAGAGCCAGACATAGCTCAGAGCAAAATGCAGTCGAAAATACCGAGTACTTTGTAGATGATTTATTCAAGCCCAATCAAAAAGCACCATGGTTTACTCAGGATTATGATCGCTTGTTGCTTGACCCACCTCGCAGTGGTGCACGCGAAATATTGGAGCTATTGGGTCCACGTAAAATTCCGAGAATAGTGTATGTCTCGTGCAACCCCGGAACGCTGGCGCGCGATACAGATTTACTGGTAAGTCAATTTGGTTATCAGCTGGACAAGGCTGGCGTGATGGACATGTTTCCACATACAACTCATGTTGAATCGATGGCAGTGTTTACGCTGAACAACTAGTTATTTGGTGAGCAACTGGTTCAGTACTTCCTGATAAATTTGCGCCAGAGTTTCAAGGCCGCTTACACTGGTGTTTTCATTGATCTTGTGGATCGTTTCATTGACTGGACCCAGCTCCAGCACCTCGGTTCCATACGGGGCGATGAATCTTCCATCCGAAGTGCCGCCTGCTGTGGAAAGTTTGGTTACTTGCTGAGTCACTTTTTTGATTGCCGTTTTGGTGGCATCTACCAAAGCGCCCGCTTCGGTAATGAAAGGCAAACCGAATAATGTCCAGTTTAAATCGTAATCAATGTCCAGAGCATCGAGCATGGCTTCGACTTGTTGTTTGAGGTCTGTATCGGTCACTTCGGATGAATATCTGAAATTAAACACCAGATCCAGTTCGCCAGGAATGACATTGGTTGCGCCCGTACCCGAGTTGATATTGGTGATTTGAAAAGAGGTGGGTGGAAAGAATTCGTTACCGTTATCCCATGTTGCTTCCAGCAATGTTTTTAGAACCTGACTGCTATGATGAATTGGATTGTCGGCTTCCTGTGGGTAAGCAACATGCCCTTGTACGCCTTTAATCGTCAGCTTGCCACCTAATGAACCGCGCCGTCCATTTTTTACTACATCACCAACGTCTCTGGAGCTGGAGGGTTCGCCAATCAGGCAGTAATCAAGTTTCTCGGAGCGTGCATTAAGTGTTTGCATGACTCTTACGGTACCGTCTACAGCTGGGCCTTCCTCATCGCTGGTAATTAAGTAGGCGATTGACCCTTTGTGGTCGGGTTGTTCGTCTAAATATTCTTTGGTAGCGGTTAGCATGGCGGCGAGACTACCTTTCATGTCTGCAGCTCCGCGACCGGTTAAGGTGTCACCTTGAATAGTGGGTACGAAGGGGTCGCTTTGCCATTCCTCTTTTGCGCCTGTCGGCACAACATCCGTATGTCCGGCAAAGCAAAATAGAGGTTCTTCTGTGCCACGACGTGCCCATAAGTTGGTAACTTCACCAAATTGCATGGTTTCAATCTTAAAGCCCAAAGATTCAAGAAACTCGGCCATATAGTGTTGGCAACCGGCATCATCAGGCGTCACAGATGGCATGGCTAATAGCGCCAGCGCATGCTCCAGGGTTTCAGACATTGAATAGCGCTGCATAGCTTTCGGCTTTAAAACCGAGTAGTTGTGAGTCGTCAGTAATTATCAGTGGGCGCTTGATCATGGCAGGTTGTTGTAGCATCAGTTCTATTGCGCGGTCACTATTGATAGCAGCCTTCTGTGCCTCATCAAGCTTGCGCCAGGTCGTACCACGTTTATTGAGTAACTGCTCCCATCCGAGTGTGCCACACCAGCGTTTCAAATCAGCTTCGCCCAAACCGTCTTTTCGATAATCATGAAAGGTAAATTCTATGTCATGATCATTCAGCCATGCTTTGGCTTTTTTGATCGTATCGCAATTACTGATACCGTATAAAGTGGTCACTAGATATCCCTGAGTAGTTCATTGATCCCGGTCTTGGCGCGGGTTTTGGCATCAACCCGTTTCACAATCACTGCGCAATAGAGGCTGTATTTTCCATTTTCTGCTGGTAAGTTGCCTGAAACCACGACAGAGCCTGCTGGCACTCGACCATAAATGACTTCGTCTTTTTCACGATCATAGATGCGGGTGCTTTGACCGATATAGACACCCATCGAGACGACCGCACCTTGCTCGACAATCACACCTTC
>CALIRD010000001.1 GCA_938042355.1 uncultured Thiotrichales bacterium | reverse complement strand
CGGGAGAAAAGTTCGATATCTATGCCAACGGCTTGCTCGCGGGTGACTGCCAGCACGGCCTGATTTTCTGAATGCGATAAATTAAATTCGATCGGGTAGTTTTCAAGAAAGGGTTTACCACGCGCTTGTTCCTGAATCTCTAATTCGCTGGCGCTAGCATCAACGTACTTCGCCAGTATGGTTCGCATCCAGCTTCTACCTCGCTGATAACGAACGCGGTGTATCTCTTGCACAAATCTGTTGGCTTTCTCTTTTTCAGTCGCAGACAAGAACTGATCTTGCAAACCTGCAAACGGGGAGTCTGAATCGTCAAGATCCAGTTGGTAGAGGTGAACCTCGTTGGCGGCAATTGAGTGCATACGTGTGCTATGACAATAACAGTAACAACTTACCGTATTGTTCAATCTCCATCTTCAATTATTAAACTGGAGTTGTTTTTGTGATTGCATTTTTTGGTTTCGGAATTGTAGTAGCAATAAGATTACTGAGTATCACGCCAAAGAGCATGGTGTAGATAATAGGTCTGACCGTATCGTCATAGAATAGTTGTGACATGCCGGCTAGTACAGCGCCCAGCATAAAAATAGAGACCGACAAGACCGATGACGCGCTGCCCGCCAGACGCTCATAATGTGCCATGTACAAGGCCGTCACCGATGGTGAAATCAAACCGGTCATTCCGATGGTCAGCGACAACAAGGCCGTTAACAGCCAGACTCCCGGCGTGGTAAGCGTCACCACGGTTACCAGCACAATCAGACTTATCAACTGGAACAACAAGCCTGTACGAAAGATACGATAAGGCGATATTGTTTTTATTAACCGTGCCGTGACCGCATTAAAAAACATCATGGTAAGAATATTCAGCCCGAAAAAAATCGGAAACAGCTTCTCATCCAACTCGTAGTTAATAATGTATAGAAAAGAAACATTACTGATAAACACTATCAAACAGGCAGAAGACAACGACACGGCAAAGATGTAACGTACCGGTATCAATTTGCCTTGTACCCGGCGAGTGATGACCTCATGATACTGATCCAGAAATCCTTGCAGATGTATTTTATGGGTTAAATCCGGTGCGGTTTCAGGTATCAGAAAAATAAACCACAACATAATCACGCCATAAAAAGCCAAAAAAATAAAAATCGATTTCCAACCAAAACCCAGCAACAAGATACCAATGGTTGGCGCTACTAACGGCGCAATCAACATGATCATCATAACAATGGGAAAGCGGCGGGCAGCTTCATCCGGTTCGTAAGAATCTCTGATCATGGCCATACAAATCACGGTTGCAAAGCCACCGCCAAATGCCTGTAGCGCGCGTAAAAATTGCACCATCAGGACGGTATCAGAAACGGTGACCAACAAGGTGCAAGGAATATAAACGCCAAGGCCAAAGTAGGCTACTTTTTTGCGCCCGATTTGATCCGATAACGGGCCACCGATTAACTGCGCAATACCATAACCCAGCATATAGGTAATAATCGTAAAGTTAATTTGCTCGATACTGACACCGAACTCACGCGCCATGATCGGCATTGCCGGCAAGTAGGTGTCGATAGTAAAAGGGCCAATGGCCACCAGCGCGGCAACCATAAAGGTAAAGTACCTGGGCAGGCCTTTGATTCTGGGTTCAGTACTCACAGTCTTGTCATTATCACTATCGCAAAAAAAACTCGACAGAATGTCTGTCGAGTGGGGCGACTAGTATAACAACACTACGATATTCAGGTAGTTTATTTCTGCTGCTGCCAGAGCACTTCCTGGATATCCAGCTCTTTTGCCAGCCAGCGTGCGGTGACAAAAGCCAAATCAGAGAGTCGGTTCAAATAAATCTGTGAGTCGGGGTTGACTGGCTCATCTTCTGCCAGTTGACTCAGATCACGCTCGGCGCGTCTGGTAATGCTGCGTACCACATGACACAACGACAATAGTTTTGAGCCACCAGGCAAGATAAAGTTCTTGAGTGGTTCCAACTGGTCATTGAGGCGTTCAAGCAGTGCTTCCAGACGCTCGCTGTGTTCACCCTTTAGTACAACCACTTGTTCCGTTGCCGATGACATCGCCAGCTCACCGCCCAGATCGAACAAATCATTCTGCACGCGCGTGTACGATTCAATCAGCTCGTTACCCGCGGGCAACTCACTAATAAACAATCCCACGAAACTGTTCAGCTCATCGAGTGTACCAATGGCTTGAATCCGCACTGAATGTTTGGCGACACGTGAACCGTCAGCCAGTCCGGTGGTACCTTTATCGCCGGTTTTGGTGACGATTTTTGAAAGTCTGTTTCCCATAGAGCAAGAATAGCACGATCAATTAACCGGCGATAAATCTCCACAGGCAATAAATACCAACATGCTATAAACAGCAGTCTGGTATAAATACTGTAAAAAGAGGCAGCCGGGTCTTGCCCTGACAGGATTCGCACTTATGATAATCACATGACAGAAACACTCAGTATCGCCAGACGCGAACACGACCGCTCCAATATCGGTCAATCCGTGATGATCATTTCTGCCCTGGCAGCGATACTCGGTCTAACCGGTTTTGTGCTCTATGGAACAACCGGGTTGATGCTGGCTCTGTTTCTCGCATTGATCCTGATTTTTATGAGTGGCCGCGCTTCACCGGCACTGGTGTTGAAGATGTACAAAGCCCAACCCATTGCCGGCAA